>DATDER010000220.1:0-43063 GCA_036523095.1 Rubrivivax sp. | reverse complement strand
CGGCGGGCTGATGGGCTTCGGCCTCGCGTCGCATGTGCTCGGCCGTGGTGCCGACGCCTTCCGCATGTCGCTCTGGGGTGTGCTCGTCGGCGTTCCCGCGTTCTGCGCGGTCATCGGCGCCGCACCGCTCGCCTCACCGATGATCTTCGCCCTCGGGGTCTGGATGATCGGCCTCGGCGGCGGCCTTTTTGCTCACGGCACCCTCACCGCCACGATGAACATGGCACCGGGTGACCAGACCGGGCTCGCGCTCGGCGCCTGGGGGGCCGTGCAGGCGACCTCGGCCGGGGTTGCGGTGGCGCTCGGCGGCGTGCTGCGCGACGGCGTCGCGGTGGCGGCCACACCGGCGTCGGCTTACTCCGCGGTCTACTCGATCGAGATCGTGCTGTTGCTCGTCACAGCGGTGGTGATGGCACCACTCCTGCGCCGCCGCGCCGCGCAGCCGTTGCCCGCCGGGACCGCGAGTTCCGCATGAACCACACCGCCAGCGAAGAGATCGCCTCGCACCCACCTGCCTCACCCACCCACCTGCCTGCCCGGGGAACCACGATGACCACCAAACGCCACTTCTGGGGCATGCCCAGCACCGACACCGACACCCGTGCCGTGGAGGCCGCGTTCCGCGATCGAGCGGCGGATGTGGCAGCCGGCAAGTACGCCGCCGCCAACTTTGCGCACGAGGCGCTCGAAGGCGTGACCCGGCGTTCGGCCTGGTTGCTGCAGGCCGACGTGCTGTTCCTGATCGTGGTGATGGTCATGCTTTCGCGCGATCCCGCGGAGCAAACCGATATGTTCATGCAGTTCAACCGCTGGGCCTTCGGGCTGTGCCTGGCGAGCTGCCTGCTGCTGCTGAGCAACCTGCGCCTGAGCTGGGGCGCCGACGCCGCCAAGGCCTACGGCGACCCGCACGGCGCGTTTGCCTTCGCGATGGGCGTCTACAAGGGCCGCGCCTGGCGCTATACCGGTGCGCATGTGCTCTCGTTCCTGGCCTTCGCGCTGGTGTTCGTCTCGGTCTGGCCGTTCCGCTGATCGTCGGCGTTCGCGGCACCGTTCACGGCCGACCAAAGAATCAGGGGCCGGGATCTCGCGATCCCGGCCCCTGGCGTTTGCGCTTTCGCGACTCTGCCTTACTGCTTGATCGGCGTCGTAGGGGCCTGCGCCGTCGTGGTGACCGCTGCGCTCGGCACTTCCGCGGCCTTCACGACCTTCTGGTTTCCGTTGTAGTACGCCGGCAGCCACGTGGTCTTGGTGATCAGCTGGTAGTGCACGAAGAGCGAGGTCAGGGCCACGGCGCCCAGGAACAACGGGACACCGACGGTCGGGTTGACGACGCGCCAAATCTTGCCTTGGTTCATATCGGCTCCTTATTTAAGCCACGGCGAATAGACATAGGCGAAGAAGTGCGCCAGGAGCGCAATCAGGCCAAAGATTCGCGTTCCATCGACAAGGCCCCGTTGCAGTTCTTCTGCTTCGGGAGTTGTCAAACCCGATGGCCAAACGCGATCAGGACTTTCATTGATCGACATACAGACTTACTCCTCTGTTGACATTCCGTGCTGAACCCGCACGAGGGCTGCTTTGTGGCTCCGACAGCCACGAAAATCCCCCAACGACTGCCAGGGAGAAATGGGTTACCGCAAGGCGCAGGGACAGCGCCTGCATCCGCGGATCGATCTGTGCGTTCATCGCTGTGTTTCCCACGCTTCAGCGGAATGCGCGTTGGTGGTGCGCGGCCTGGCGCTCGCACAGGCCGATGACCCAGCCCGCACGCTCGTCGAAGCTGCGTGCGGCCGGCGGCCGGGGCGAAGGTGCGGGTGTGATGACACCGCGTGCCGCGGCGTCGACCAGGAAACGAACCGCGGGCAAGGTCGGGCGCACCACGCTCGCGTTGCCGGGCGCGATGAGTGCGGCCGCGGTGGCGCGGGCGATCAACGCGGCCTTGCGCTGGCTCGACACCACGGCGCGGCGGGTCACAGAGTCGAGCCCGTGGCGTTCGATCTCGCGCCCGATCTCGGCGTACACCAGGCGCGCCGCATGGATCGCCGGGCGGCAGTCGCGCGGCAGGTGGGCCATGCCGTCTTCGGCACAGGCGTAGAGCGTGTCGGCCGCGCTCAGCAGGCGCTGCACCACCGAGCCGATCGCGGCGTTGAATTCGGGTGCCTGCAACCAGGCCTGCGCGTCGATGCCGGCTTCTGCCAGCCACTGCCGCGGCAGGTAGAGGCGGCCGTTGCGCGCGTCCTCGCCGACATCGCGCGCGATGTTCGTCAACTGCATCGCGACGCCGAGGTCGCAGGCCCGTGCCAGCGCCGCTTCCCCGCGTGCGCCCATGACGAGCGCCATCATCGCGCCCACGGTGCCGGCGACGCGGGCGCCGTAGGCCTGCACGTCTTCGAGCGTGTCGTAGCTGCGGCCGGAAGCATCCCAAAGGAACCCTTCGAGCAACGCGTCGAGCAGCGTGCGCGGGATCGCGAAGCGGTGCACCACGCTGGCCAGTGCACGGTCGACGTCGATCGGCTGCGGCCGGCCTTCGTAGACGTCGTCGAGACGCTGCTGCAAGTGGGCCATCGCTTGGTGAGGATCGGTACCGAGGTCGATCTCGTCGTCGGCGAGGCGGCAGAAGGCGTAGAGCGCACTCGCCGGCGCCCGCACCCGCGCCGGCAGCAGCAACGATGCGGCGAAGAAGGTCTTCGAGCCGCCACGCATGAGGGCCCGGCAGGCGCGCGGGTCGTGGGCGGGCAGGGCGTTCAGGTCAACGGGCATGGGAGAGGCTCTCATCGACTTCGGACTCCAGGGAGAAGGGCTGGCGTGGCTGCGCCGGCCGGGTCTTGTCGCGCATCGCCCAACGCCAGAGGGCGGTCGCTTCCAGCGGCAGCACCAGCAGCCAGTGTTCGAGGATGCCCAGCACCAACAGCGTGGTGACGAGCAGACCGCCCGCGGCGCCGGCACTGGCGCCGGGATGCCCCAGCGCTTGCGCCGCCATCAGCACCGCCACCGCGGTGGCGGCGGTGACCACCAACGGGAACAGCAGGTTCATCGGCCGGCGCCTGAAGTAGCTGCCCAGGTACGCCAGGTGGGGCGGCAGCAGCTCGGTGCTGAGGTTTCGAACGCCGAGGAAGACGTTGAGCTTGGCGCTGATGCGCATGAGCCAGAGCACGACGAAGGTCGCGGTGCCGACCTGGTTTGGCTCACCCCAGGTCAGCGCGACGAGAACGAGTCCTGAAGCGAGGATCGCCAGTTCGTGCCAGAGGATCGCCTGCACCGCCTGCACGAAGCGCGCGCTGCCACGTGCGCCGGGCGTGGCGCGTTGCTTCCGAGGGCCGGTGACCCAACCGGTGAGGAAGCTCAGCTCGTGCCAGCCCCACAGCAGCAGCGCGCAGGTGAAGGCGCAGTAGGCGCCGGCCGGGGTCGTCTGCGCGGCGGTGTGGGCCAGGCCGACGAAGGCGCCCGCAGCCAGCAGGGTCGAGAGCAGGTGGCTCCAGCGGAAGGTCGTGCGCGGCAAACCGTCGAGCAGCAGCACGACGCCGGTGGAGAACCACCAGACGAAGACGGCAAACAGGACGGGCAGCGCGATGCCGGACATGGTGAAGCGTCGCGGCGGCTTACCAGGCCGGCGCCATGCGGACCTGCTGCGGCAAGGCGTGCCGGCGCACCGGCAGCAGATAGAGCCGCGCAAACGTGGCTGCCGCGGCGAGCGCGACGCCCCCTTGTGCGAGCCGGCCGAAGAGGCCACCCCGGGCCTTGGCCGCTTCCATCCGCTGTGAGAGATGGAAAAGGCGTTCCAAGCCGGTGCGGAAGACCGGGTGGTCGATGTCGAGCGAGAGCGGGAAGACCTGCTTCGAGATCTCGCTCGTGATGCGGAAGACCTCGTAGTCGTATTTCGTCGCGTCCAGGCCCATCGCCTCCTTGAGCATCGGTCGCGTGTGATCGCGCACGTACATCGTGGCGAAGACCGCGAGCAGGAAGAAGCGGATCCAGAGCGTGTTGGCGCCGCGCAGCAGGTGCGGCTGCGTTCGCATGATCAGCGCGAAGGACTCGCCGTGGCGGAACTCGTCGTTGCACCAGCGTTCGAACCAGCGAAAGATCGGGTGGAAGCGCTTTTCGGGGTGGCGTTCGAGCTGCCGGAAGATCGTGATGTAACGCGCGTAGCCGATCTTCTCGGACAGGTAGGTCGCGTAGAAGATGTACTTCGGCTTGAAGTAGGTGTAGGCCTTGGTGCGTTTCAGGTCACCGAGGTCGAGGCCGATGCCGAAGTCCTTCAGCGACTGGTTGATGAAGCCGGCGTGGCGCGACTCGTCGCGTGCCATGAAGCGCATCAGCGCCTTGATGTCGGGATTCGTGACGTTCTTCTGGATCTCGTTGTAGAGGATGCAGCCCGAGAACTCCGAGGTCACCGAGCTGATCAGGAAGTCGAGGAACTCCTGCCGCAGTTCGGGTGTCCACTGCGCCATCTGTTCCTGCGCTTCAGCCGCGAAGGCGGGGGTGCGCTGGAAGTGGTCGTGGTTGTTGTCGCCTTCGTATTCGGCCAGCATCGTGTCCCACTCGGCACGCAGCGGCGTCACGTCGATCCGGTTCATCGCCGCAAAGTCGGTGGTGTAGAAGCGCGGCGTGAGCAGCGTGTCTTCCTTCGCCTTGCGGGCGGCTTCCTCGGGGGTGTCCAGGACCTGGGTCGAACTCATGGCGGTTCCTGCTGAAGGCGTCAACGCTGGGGTGCCGGGTTCGTGCCCGTGCGTTGGTGGGTAGTGAGCAGGCGCGCAAACACGCCCGCGTTGGTGGGTCCGAAGGACTCCAGATCGATGCGCTCGCCGGTGGCCGGGTCGTTCAAGGTCAGGCGACCGTCGGCGCGGCCGATGAGCTCGAAGGCTGCTTCGGAGCCGATCTCGCGCATGCGGCGCTCGCGTGCCAGCGCGCGCAACGCACCGCGCAGGAACCCGCCCTCGCCGTCGAAGCGTTCCAGTTCGCGCCCGCTCAGCGCGTCGATGATCGCCACGCTGCCGTCGGCACGATCCTCAAAGCGCAGGCTCAGGCTGGCGACCGCGTTCGCGTCGGGCGAGCGGATCGGCGTGCCCGACAGGCGCACTGCGGCGACGCCCACGACCGTGGCGATGAGCAGTGCGGCGATCGCAACAAGCGGCCCGCGGGGAAGCGAATGATCGTGTCGTGCGACGGTATTCATCGGTTCGTCTCGCGCTGACTTCGCATTCAGCCGGTGGCCAGCGCGGGCTGGGTCGGGCCGGCATCGGTGCGTTGTGGCGTCGCCGCAGGCAGTGGTTCGGTGGCACGGCCGTGGCCGGTGCGAAGCGACCACGCGTCTGACAGCCGCTGCGCCACGAGTGCGGCGTCGGGCACGCTGCGCAGCATCGGCTCGGGCCGGGCCAGGCGCCAAGGACGGGCATGGGGCCACAGGTGCAGCCAGGCGATGCGGTCCTGGCTGTCGAGCGTGAGTGGCAAGTCGCCGCTGCCGTCGTCATCGAGCCGCAAGCCGGCGCTGACGATGCGGCTGAAGGGGATGTTGAAGGCCAGCGACAGCACGATGCCGATGCGCATCACGACTCGTTTGTCGGTCACGGTATAGACCGTGGCGCGCGCCGTGAGCCAGGCCATCAGCGACAGCAACCCGATCGCCGTGGCGCCGAGGAGCGAGATCCAGCCGCCCGCGACCGCGCGCTCCGAAAGCGTTGTCTCGTCGGCCATCAACACGACACGCAGCAACGCCAGCGCGGCGAAATAGACGACAAGCTTGCGGGTGTGGAATGCGCGCCGCGCCAGGGCGCGCCAGTCCGGGCTGCCTTGCCACAGGACCTTCTCACCCGCCGGCAGCGCCTCGGGCAGGCCATAGGCGGGCTCGAAGTCGTGGTCGTCCCCGGACGGGTGGCGCCGGGCCGGCATCGCTTTCACAGCAGCGGCTCCAGGCGCGAGGGGTGCGCGTACAACGTGCCGCCACCGAAGTAGGCGACGATCATTTCCTCCTCGAGCATGGTGATCACTTCGGGCTGGCGCAGCGTCGGCACCGCGGCAAACTGGGTGCCGAGCACGGCCTCGACCTTGACCTCATGGCGCCGCACGCGCGCGAAGGCCATCGGCACGAGCACATGGCGCCCGCTGCCGGCGAGCTCGAGTTCGAAATAGCGGAAGATCTGCTCCGAGGTGTCGAGCCAGAGGTCCACGACCTTGCCGCCGACGACACCGTCGGCGCCGACCACAGGCAGCCCGCGCGGGTCGATGTCGCCGCCGTTGACGCTGGAATGGGCGACCAGGCGCAACGGAACGATCTTGGCCGTGCCTTCGTAGTTCAGGTCGGGCTTGTCGGCACGGTCGGACCAGGAGCCTGGCCCGACGCCGGCGAGCATCGGGTCGCCGGTGGGCACCAATGGCGAGCCGGCCCAGCGGTGCGCAGGTTCGGCCGCGAGCCGCTGTGTTGACTTGGCCAGGTTCGGCACCGTCACTTCACCGCCGTGGGGCAGCTTGAAGGTCTTGGGCGAAGGAATCGGCCAGCCGGTGACGTTGCCGCGGCCGCTCTCGGTCTCCATCGGGTAACCCTCGCGGTGGTTCTCGCGCACGAGGTAATAGATCAGACCTGCAAAGAAGATCCAGAACGCGTACAGCATGAGCTGCGCGACGTCGACGTGTTGCGTGATGGCTCCTGTGCCCATGGGGTTCTCCTTCTGGCGACGATGTCTAACCGGGGAAGTCGGCGAGACCGAACTTGGCTCCGGCGACCCTGGTCGGGTTGCGAGAGGTACGGACGAGCGGGCCGATCGCAATCAGCGCCGCGAACAAGAGGTAGAGCTCGATGTGGTAGACGAAGCTGTAGCCGGTGACGGCGCCTTGCAGCGCGGTGCCGAGTTCGCCGTGGGTGGCCAGCGTCGACACCAGGTCGCGCACCGCTCCGCCCGCCGCCACCGCGGCGCCGCCGGCCGTGGCCTGGATGGCGCCCCAGGCGCCGAGCGCGAGACCGACATGGCCCGGCTTCTCCAGCGTCATCGCTGCCGTCAGCGTGCCGACGGCGAACAGGCCACCACCGAAGCCGATCAGCGCGGTGCCGCAGCGGAAGAGCCACGGGGCGTCGAGCGGGGCCGAGAAGATGACCGCGGCGAAGGCCGGCAGGCCGACCACGGCGCCCATCGCCGCCACACGGTAGGGGTCGCCGCCGGCGGCGAGCCAGCGCGCTGCGGCGGCAAAGGCGAGCAGCGAGCCGCAGGCCATCAGCGCGGTAAGTGCGCTCGTGGCGCCGACGCTCAGGCCGAGGATCTCGCCGCCGTAGGGCTCGAGCACCACGTCCTGCATGTTGAAGGCCGCGGTGCCGAGCGCCACCGTCCAGAGGAAGCGGCGTGATTGCGGTTGCGCGATGAAGCTGCGCCAGCGTGGCCCGAAGGGGGCTGCCGGCTGGCTCTTCAGGCGCCGGCGAGTCGGGTCGCGTGCTTCCTGCTTCCACAGCGCGATGCCGTTGAGCGCCACCGACAACACCGCCGCGCCCTGCACGACCTGAACCAGTCGGGTGGGGCTGAAGTCGCTGAGCAGCAGGCTGAAGGCGGCGCCGCCGCCCGCCATGCCGAGCAGCAGCATCACATACATCAGTGCCACCACACGCGGGCGCGATTCCTCGGTCGCGAGGTCGGTGGCGAGCGCGAGGCCGGCGGTCTGCGTCGTCTGCAGGCCCGCACCGACCATCAGGAAGGCGACTGCCGAGGCCAGATGGCCGACCCACACATAACCTTCCTGTCCCTGGCCCGACAACAACAGCAGCGCGAAGGGCATGATCGCCAGGCCCCCGAACTGCAGGAAAGTGCCGAGCAGGATGTAGGGCACGCGGCGCCAGCCGATCGCCGACGCGTGCGTGTCCGACCGGTGGCCGGTGAAGGCCCGCAGCGGCGCGACCAGGATCGGCAAGCCGACCATCAGCGCGACGAGCCAGGCCGCCATGCCGAGCTCGACGATCATGACGCGGTTCAGCGTGCCCACCATCAGCGCCACCGCCATGCCCACGGAAACCTGGAACAGCGCGAGTCGCAGCAGGCGCGGCAGCGGCAATTCAGCGCTCGCCGCGTCGGCGAACGGCAGGTAGCGCGGGCTCAGCCGCTTCCACTTGAGGGCGAGGCGCGACGGCTTCACTTGCGCACCATCTCCAACGCCTGCGAGGTGTAGAAGCCGCCCTGGACGCGCTCGGTGCGCCGGGCGGTCCAGCCGGCCATCGACGGCTCATCGGCGATTCGCTGCTGCAACTTCCGCGCTGCCACGGGAACGATCGCCGGCGAACGCTCGCCGCGCGGCAGCAACTTGCCCAGCGCCAGCATCACGGCCAGCGGCGGTGTCAGCGGGGCGAAGGTGAAGAGCATCGCGGTCGAGGTGCGCGGCGCCAGGCCGGCGAGGACCTTGACCGCGTCGTCGGGCTGGTAGTGGATGACCGAATCCATGCCGACCACGTAGTCGAAGTGGCCGAGCGCCGGATCGAGCATGTCGCCGGCGCGGAAGTCGATGTGGCCGCGCCCGAGCGAGGTGGGCACGCGGTCGCGTGCGATGCCCACGAGCGTCGGCGACAGGTCGATCGCCAGCACGTCGGCGCCGCGGCGCGCGGCCGCGACGGCCAGTGCACCGGTGCCGCAGCCGGCGTCGAGCAGGCGCGCGCCGCTCAGGTCGGCCGGCAGCCAGCCGAGCAGCGTGTCGCGCATGCGGTCGCGCCCGGCGCGCACGCTGGCGCGGATGCGGCCCACCGGCGCAGTCGAAGTCAGGCGCTCCCACGCCTGCACCGCGGTGCGGTCGAAGTAGGTCTGGATCTGACCTCTCCGATCGAGGTAGCGGCTGTCGGAGGTCATCAGTCGAAGCCCAGCAGGTCGAAGATGTCGCGGTCTTTCATCGGCACCGCGTTCAGGGGTTCGGTGCCGAGCCACAGCGACGCGGCCAGGCGCATGTATTCCTTTTGCACCGCCTCGAGTTCGGGCGAATACTCCATCTCGAAGAGGGTGGACTTCTTGAGCCGGCTGCGGCGGATCACGTCGAGGTCGGGGAAGTGCGCCGCCAGCTTCAGCCCGATCTTGTTGTTGTACTTGTCGATCTGGTCGGTTGCCGCGCTGCGGTTGGCGATCACACCGCCCAGGCGCACGTTGTAGTTCTTGGCCTTGGCGCCGATCGCCTGCACGATGCGGTTCATCGCGAAGATCGAATCGAAGTCGTTCGCGGTGACGATCAGCGCGCGGTCGGCGTGCTGCAGCGGCGCGGCAAAACCGCCGCAGACGACGTCGCCGAGCACGTCGAAGATCACCACGTCGGTGTCCTCGAGCAGGTGGTGCTCCTTCAGCAGCTTGACGGTCTGGCCGACGACGTAGCCGCCGCAGCCGGTGCCGGCGGGCGGGCCGCCGGCTTCGACGCACATCACGCCGTTGTAGCCGGGGAAGACGAAGTCCTCGACCCGCAGTTCCTCGGCGTGGAAGTCGACCGTCTCGAGCACGTCGATCACGGTCGGCAGCATCTTCTTCGTCAGCGTGAAGGTGCTGTCGTGCTTGGGGTCGCAGCCGATCTGCAGCACGCGCTTGCCCAGCTTGGAGAACGCGGCCGAGAGGTTGCTCGACGTGGTGCTCTTGCCGATGCCGCCCTTGCCGTAGATCGCAAACACTTTGGCGTTGCCGATCTTGACGCTGGGGTCGAGCTGCACCTGCACGCTACCCTCGCCGTCGAGACCCCGCGCCGGAGCGGGACCCCGGCGGATCGCACTCACGGGAATCTCTGCCAGTTCAGTCATGCCGGTACTCCTTCATAAACACCTTCGAGACGGTCTTCGAGTTCTTCACCCGCGCGACGCAGTTCGGCGAGCATCTGTGCGTCGGGTTTCCAGTACTGCCGGTCCGAGGCTTCGAGCAGGCGGTTCGCGACCTTGGCCGATGCGGTGGGATTCAGCTTGGCCAGGCGCTCGCGCATGGCGGGGTCGAGCATGAAGGTCTCGCTCAGCTGCTGGTAGACCCAGGGCTGGACCTGACCGGTGGTGGCCGACCAGCCCAGCGTGTTGGTGACATGGACCTCGATCTGGCGCACGCCTTCGTAGCCGTGCTGCAGCATGCCTTCGTACCACTTGGGGTTGAGCATGCGGGTGCGTGTTTCGAGCGCGACTTGTTCGGTCAGCGTGCGCACGGTGCCGCCACCGCTGCTGTCGCGCGTCTGGTCGCCGATGTAGACCGGGGCGACCTCGGCGCCGGTTCCCTTCGCACGTTTGACGGCGCGGCTGATGCCGCCCAGCGTGTCGAAGTAGGTGTCGATCGTGGTCACGCCGAGTTCGACCGAGTCGAGGTTCTGGTAGGCCAGCTGCACACCCGAGAGCACGCTGTTCAGCAGCTTGGCTTGTTGCACCGGCCGGCCGCTGCGGCCGTAGGCGAAGCCCTTGCGCCGGGTGTAGGTCTCGGCCAGCTCGTCACCATCGTCCCAGCGGCTGTTGTCGACCAGGCTGCCGACGTTGGAGCCATAGGCACCCTCGGCATTGCCGAAGACTCGCAGCGACGCGGTTTCCAGGTCGCCACCGTGTTCGGCCTGGTAAGCCAGCGCGTGTTTGCGGATGAAGTTCTGCGCCAGCGGTTCGTCGGCCGCTGCGGCCAGGAACGAGGCCTCGGCCAGCAGCTTGATCTGCAGCGGCAGCAGGTCGCGGAAGATGCCCGACAGCGTGATGACCACGTCGACCCGCGGCCGGCCCAGTTCGGCCAGCGACATCAGTTGCGCGCCGGCGAGGCGGCCGTAGCTGTCGAAACGCGGCCGGGCACCCATCAGCGCGAGCGCCTGGCCGATCGGCCCGCCTTCGCTCTTGAGGTTGTCGGTGCCCCAGAGCACGATCGCGATCGTCTCCGGGAAGACATGGCCGTCGGCCATGTGGCGTTGCAGCAGGCGCTTGGCCTGGCGCGCGCCGTCCTGCACCGCGTAGGCGCTGGGGATGCGGAACGGGTCGAAGCCGTGCAGATTGCGCCCGGTTGGCAGGATCGCCGGCGTGCGCAGCAGGTCGCCGCCGGGGGCGGGGCGCAGGAACTTGCCGTCGAGCGCGTGCAGGATGCCGTCGATCTCGTGGTCTTCGGCCATCAGCGTGTCGGCCTTGGCGAGCTCGCCCAGCAGCGTGAGCAGGGCCGTGTCGGCAGACTGGCCGGTCTGCGCCAGCGCCGCTTCGGGCTTGTGGCCAGCGACGATCGCTGCGATGAGCGTGCGATCGGGCCTCATGCCGTGCGAGGCTTCGGCCAAGGACAGCAGCAGGTCGACACGCTCGGTGGGTGAGGGCGCACGGCCGACCACGTGCAAGCCGTGCGGGATCAGCGTGTACTCGAGTTCCAGCACGGCGTCGTTCAGCTTCGCGATCTGCGCCGCAGCGTCCGCACCCCATGCGGGTTCGAGCGCCGAAAGTTCCAGCTCGCCCGCCCCGGCCTGGATCATGGTGGCCAGCTCGCCGGCTTCGTGGTCGGCGCCGGGCTCGAGGCCGCGGTAGCGCTCCAGCAACGCCTTCAGGTCGACCAGCCCCTTGTAGAGACCGGCCTGCGCGACCGGCGGCGTGAGGTAGCTCACCAGCGTGGCGGCGGCGCGGCGCTTGGCGATGGTGCCTTCGGACGGGTTGTTCGATGCGTAGAGGTACAGGTTCGGCAGGTCGCCGATCAGGCGGTCGGGCCAGCAGGCCGAGGACATGCCGTTCTGCTTGCCGGGCATGAATTCGAGCGCGCCGTGGGTGCCGAAGTGCAGCACCGCGTGGGCACCGAAATCCTCGCGCAGCCAGCGGTAGAAGGCCGAGAAGGCGTGCGTGGGTGCGAAGCCCTTCTCGAACAGCAGCCGCATCGGATCGCCTTCGTAGCCGAAGGCGGGCTGCACGCCGACGAAGACATTGCCGAAGCGTTCACCGAAGACGAAGATGCTGCCACCGTCGCTTTGCTGCTTGCCCGGCGCCGGGCCCCATTGAGCCTCGATCTCGGCCAGGTGCTTTTCGCGCCGCACGTGGTCGTCGGTGGGGATGCGGGCGAACACGTTGGCCTGCGCGCCGTGACGCTGCGCGTTGCCGCAGATGATGCGTTCGCGCAAATCGTCGACGCTGTCGGGCATTTCGACCGTGTAGCCCTCGCGCTGCATCGCGGCCATCGTGTTGTAGAGCGACTCGAAGACCGACAGGAACGCCGCGGTGCCGGTGTTGCCGGCGTTGGGCGGGAAATTGAAGACCACCGCGGCAACCTTGCGCTCGGCGCGCTCCGAGCGGCGCAGGTCGACGAGCTTGCCCACCCGCGCGGCGAGCAGGTCGGCGCGTTCGATGCAGGTGTGCATGTCGTGCGCGTCGACCACGTTCTTGAAGGTGCAGCCGTGGGCGCAGCCGGTGCAGGCGATGTGTTCGGCACTGCCGCGGCCGCCGAAGACCATCGAGCCGGTGGCGCCGTCGAGCTCGGGTATCGCGACCATCATCGTCGCCTCGACCGGCAGCAGGCCGCGCGGCGAGCCGCCCCACTGGTCGAGGGTCTGGAACTCCACCGGCGTCACCGCCAGGTAGGGCACGTCGAGCTTGGCCAGGATGTCCTCGGCCGCCTTGGCGTCGTTATAGGCGGGGCCGCCGACGAGCGAGAAGCCGGTCAGCGAGACCACGGCGTCGATGGTCGGACGGCCGTTGTCGAAGAAGAAGGCGTCGATCGCGGGGCGCGAATCCAGGCCGGTGGCAAAGGCCGGCAGCACGCGCAGGCCGCGGGCCTCCATCGCGGTGATGACGCCGTCGTAGTGGTCGGTGTTGCCCGCCAGCAGGTAGGAGCGCATCAGCAGCAGCCCGACCGTACCGCGCTTGCCGGTGGTCGCCACACGCGGCAGGTCGGTGCGGAACAGTGACATGCGCGCGGGCATGCGCGGGTGGTAGACACCGACCTCGGGGTAGTCCACCGGCGCCTGGGGCTTGGTGAGGCCGCGCAGCCCCTTGCGCGGGCCGTCTGCATAGCGGTCGACGAGGAACTGCACCATGTTCGCGACGTTGGCTTCGGAGCCCGCGAGCCAGTACTGCAGCGTCAGGAAATACGCACGCACGTCCTGCGCGGTGCCGGGGATGAAGCGCAGGATCTTCGGCAGTCGGCGCAGCATCTTCATCTGCTGCGCACCCGCGGTGGCCCTGACGCCGGACTCGTCGCCCTTGGCCTCGGGCTTGCCACGCAGCCGCTTCAGCAGCGCGAGCGGACCTTTGGCAGGGGCGTCCATGTTGAACTTGCCCATGCGAGTGAGCTTGGTCACTTCGGCGGCGGACATCGCGCACACCATCGCGTCGCAATGCTCGCGCCGCGCCCGCAGCGCCGGCAGTACCGGCAGGAAATGTTCCTCCATGAAAAGCATGGTCGCGATCACGATGTCGCCGTGCGCGATGTCGGCTTCGCAGCGCTTGAGCGCCTCGGCGTCGCCACCCCATTCTGAGGCCGCGTGCACGACGAGTTGCAGACCCGGCATGGCTTGCGACAGCGTGCGGTTCGCGCGCTCGGCGGCGCTTGCGAGATGGCTGTCCATGGTCACGATGACCACGCGCATGGCGGGGTGCATCTTGATCGACCCGAGGGCCGCGACATCAGCGGCTGAAGTGCGCTTTTGCATCGTAGAGTGTCTCGATCGTGATCACCGGTACGCTATGGTCTTGTGCGTATCGCTCGGTGTTACGGCGTGCCTTGCCGCGCACGAAGAAGGGGATCTTTCGAAGCTCCTTCTCCGCGTCAGGGGCCCACATTGCCGGGATCGCGGCCGGTGGACTTCCTCCGTTGTCGTTGGCTGCCAGCGGCGACCTGGCAGCGACCACGCCGGCAGCCGGCGCGATCTCGATCTGGGGTGAGACAGGGCTGGCTGCCGGCGTGTTGGCGCGGCCGCCCAGGTGCGACGGCGCGGCGCCGTCGTGGAATTCGAAGTCGTTGCGGAACATCGCGAGCAGGTGCTCTTCCAGGCCCATCATGAGCGGGTGGACCCAGGTGTCGAAGAGCACGTTGGCGCCTTCGAAACCCATCTGCGGCGAATAACGAGCGGGAAAGTCCTGCACATGCACGGGGGCCGAGATCACCGCGCAGGGCACGCCCAGGCGCTTGGCGATGTGGCGTTCCATCTGCGTGCCGAGCACGAGTTCGGGCTGCAGTTCGGCGACACGGGCTTCGACTTCGAGGTAGTCGTCGCTGATGAGCGCCTCGCAGCCGTACTTCTTGGCCGCCTCGCGCACTTCGCGTGCGAACTCGCGGCTGTAGGTGCCGATGCCGACGACGGTGAAGCCGATCTCTTCGGCGGCGACACGCGCTGCTGCCACGGCGTGCGTGGCGTCGCCGAACACGAAGACACGCTTTCCGGTGAGGTAGGTCGAGTCGACCGACTTCGAGTACCAGGCCGAACGCGCGCGGCCATCAGCCAGCGCGTGGGCCGGGTCCACATCGGCGAGTGCCGCGACCTCGTTGATGAAGTCGCGCGTTGCGCCGAGGCCGATCGGCACGGTCTTGACGGCGGGCTGGCCGAAGGTGCGCGTCAGCCACGAGGCCGTCTGCGACGCCACTTCGGGGTAGAGGACGATGTTGAAGTCGGCATCACCCAGGCGCGCGATGTCGGCCGGGGTGGCGCCCATCGGCGCGACGACGTTGATGTCGACGCCCATGCGCGCCAGCAAGGCGCTGATTTCGACGACGTCGTCGCGGTGGCGGAATCCGAGCGCGGTCGGCCCGAGCAGGTTGCAGCGGGGCCGGCGAGCGCCGCGTGGCGCTCGCACTGTGCCGGGGGGCGGAGCCGACGGCGCGGCCAGTGCCCGCACGAGCTGGTAGAAGGTCTCCGACGCACCCCAGTTTTCCTTGCGCTGGTAGGCCGGCAGTTCCAGCGCCACGACCGGCACCGGCAGGTCGAGCGCACGCGCGAGGCCACCGGGGTCGTCCTGGATCAGCTCGGCGGTGCAGGAGGCGCCGACGATCATCGCCTGTGGCTTGAAACGCTCGTAGGCCTCGCGCGCCGCGGTCTTGAAGAGTTCGGCCGTGTCGCCGCCGAGGTCGCGCGCCTGGAAGGTGGTGTAAGTGACGGGCGGGCGCTTATGGCGGCGCTCGATCATCGTGAAGAGCAGGTCGGCGTAGGTGTCACCCTGCGGCGCGTGCAGCACGTAGTGCAACCCTTCCATGCCGGTGGCGACACGCATCGCACCGATGTGCGGCGGGCCTTCGTAAGTCCAGAGCGTGAGCTGCATCGCGTTCGCTCTCAGGCCACGAGCCGTTGCCGGCGGTCGAGCGGGCGGGCGAAGAGGGCCGCCAGGTCGGCCGCCTGCTCGTAGCCGTGGATGGGGGAGAAGACGAGCTCGATCGCCCACTTGGTGGTCAGGCCCTCGGACTCCAGCGGATTGGCGAGGCCGAGGCCGCACACGGTGATGTCGGGCCGCGCCGCGCGGCAACGGTCGAGTTGCTTGTCCACGTGCTGGCCTTCGGACAGAAGCGTGCCCGCGGGCAGCAGCGCCAGTTCTTCGGCCAGGTGTTGCCGGTGCAGATAGGGCGTGCCGACCTCGACCAGCTGCATGCCCAGTTCGCGCGAGAGGAAACGCGCCAGCGGCACCTCGAGCTGCGAATCGGGGAAGAAGAAGATGCGCTTGCCGGCCAAGTGCACCCGCTGGCGCTCGAGCGCCGCCACTGTGCGTTCGCGTGCGGGGGCGACGGCACGTTCGAACTGCGCCGGCTGCACCTCGAAGGCCTCGGCCGCGGCGCGGAGCCAGGCCGTGGTGCCTTCGGCGCCGAAGGGGAACGGCGCGGCCAGGCGCACCGCGCCGCGCGATTCGAGCGCGCGTGCGGTGTCCGCGAGGAAGGGCTGTGCGAGCAGGTAACGGGTGTTCGGTCCGATCGGCGCCAGGTCGGCCGATCGGCGCGGCGGGAAGAAACGCACACGCTCGATGCCGATCTGCGCGAAGAGGCGCGCGAACTGGTCTTCCACCACGTCGGGCAGGGTGCCCACGACCATCAGCGACGCGGGCGCGTCCACGTCGGCCGCCGGCAGTTCCGGCACGAGCGACGCCAGGCAGGCGTCCTCGCCCTGCGTGAAGGTGGTTTCGATCCCGCTGCCGGAGTAGTTGAGCACGCGCACCGCCGGCGCGAACTGGGTCGACAAACGTGATGCCGCGCGCGAGAGGTCGAGTTTGATGACTTCCGAGGGGCAGGAGCCGACGAGGAAAAGCACCTTGATCTCGGGCCGGCGCTCGAGCAGGCGCTTGACCACGCGGTCGAGTTCTTCGTTCGCGTCGGCCAGGCCGGCCAGATCGCGCTCGTCGATGATCGCGGTGGCAAAACGCGGCTCGGCAAAGATCATCACGCCCGCCGCCGACTGCACCAGATGGGCGCAGGTGCGCGAGCCGACGACGAGGAAAAACGCGTCCTGGATCTTGCGGTGCAGCCAGATGATCCCGGTGAGGCCGCAGAAGACTTCGCGCTGTCCGCGCTCGCGCAGCACGGGCGCATCGGTGCAGCCGGTACTGGCGGGTGCATGGATCGGAATCACCGCGCTCATGCGACGCTCCCCACCACATCGCGCTCGGGCGTTGCGGTCTGGGCCGCGTGCTGCAGGCGAGCCGCGCGCAGCTTGAGCAGGAACTGGCTCGCGTTGATGACGTAGGCGGCGTAAGCCGCGAGTGCGAGCCACATCAATTCGTGGGAAGACCAGTCGCCGCGCACCAGCGCCACCAGGTACAGGGTGTGCAGGGCCAACACCAGCATGCTGAAAACGTCTTCCCAGAAGAAGGCCGGGGCGAAGAGGTACTGCCCGAAGACGACCTTTTCCCAGATGCAACCCGTCACCATGATCGTGTACAGCAGCGCGGTCTTGACGACCACCGACACGATCGCCGCCCGCTCGCCGGCGCCTGTGGCGAGGAACGCGATCACGAGCCCCAGGCTGACGAGGAACACCAGGAACTGGACCGGAGCGAGAACCCCCTGAACCAGCGTCCAACGGGTCCCGTCGCGGCGTTGTCGCTCGGTCGCGGTATACAAGGGCCTTGCCTGGGGGCGGTACATCCAAAAGCTCTCGGCAGGTGATCGGGTTGACGCAATCTAGACCGCCGGCGAAGAAGTGTCAACTAGAGTTGACGTGTAGACAGGTTGACGCAATCGGAGGTACAAACCGCCCATTCGGGACGGACCATTGCTGTGCCGGGGAGTGTCAAACCCTAAGGAATCTTGAACGGGAATGAACTACGCTTTCCATCAGTTCCCCGCCTCTCAGCCGCGAGCGATGACTGAGACCGAAGGGCAAGCGACCGCAGCAGTCAAGGAGTTGCGCATGGAACGAGTCGGGTCGGAGGGGTCAAGCGGTGAGCCGTCGGCACGCGGGATTCACCACGATTGCGAATCCGGTCTGGGCCAGATGACGCTCTCGGGCCTGTCTGGCGCGGCACCGTCCGGCGTGGACCCCGCAGAGCGCCTGAGCCGCCTGCTGGCGACGATCGACTCCAGCATCATTCCCCGCCTCGTGCACGCGCGCGGGCTGCCCGCGGCCACCACGCTGGCCCGGCCGCACGCCGTGGACGTGGGCGCGGGTGAGGTCGACCACTTCGCCCGCTTGCTGATCGCGGCCGACGGCAGCGCCGCGCGCCGTGTGGTCGACGCCTGCATGGCCAGCGGTTTGCAGCGCGAATCGCTCTACGTCGACCTGCTCGCGCCGGCCGCACGCCGCCTGGGCGAGATGTGGCTCGAGGACGAGTGCACTTTCGGCGACGTCACGGTGGGCGTGGGTCGGCTGCAGCGCACGCTGCGCGAGTTGGCTGCCGGCGCCGAGTCGGGCATGCAGGCACCGCTCGAGGGCCATCGGGTTCTGCTGCTCGCGTCGCCCGGCGAACAGCACACGCTCGGGCTGTCGATGGTGAGTGAGTGTTTTCGCGCCGCGCGCTGGGACGTCACCTGCAGCACCGACACCCACAGCCCGGACCCGGTCTCCGTCGTCAAGTCAGAGTGGTTTGACGCCATCGGCTTCTCGGCCGGCACGCACACGCGGCTCAACTGGCTCGCGCTTGCGATCGCCGACGTGCGCCGCGCTTCGCGCAACCAATCGATCGTGGTGCTCGTCGGCGGCCCGGTTTTTGCAATCCATCCGGAGTACGTCACGACAGTGGGTGCGGATGCCTCGGCGCCAGACGGCCAGCGAGCACCTATAGTGGCGGGCGATTTGTTGGGGCTGCGCTTGCAGCGTGCCTGACCTGCGGGTCAGGCACGCTGAGCCGCGTTCTCTTGGGCTGTAAACCTGGCAAGTCGAAAGGCCGTAGTTCCGATCAACGCAGTAGCTCGCTGAAAGGCTGGTCTCCCATGAGACCTTTCGATGCGCCGAAGTCCTCGCTGGGCGACCTCGACGCCGAGTCGGTGGCCCGCGCTGCGGCGGCGGCGTCCGATCTCACACTGGTGCTGGATGCCGAGGGTGTGATCCTCGACATCGCGTCGACGGTGGAAGACCTCTCGGCCGCCGAACTCGGCAGCTGGATCGACCAGCGCTGGGCCGAGCGCGCCACCGGCGAAAGCCGGGCCAAGATCGAGGCCCTGCTGTCGCGCCCTGACTCCCACGCCAAGCCGGCCCGGCCGCGCCATGTCAACCACGTCCTGTCCGACGGCACCGAGTTGCCGCTGATGTGCTCCGCGGTGCGGGTGAAGGTGCGCACCGGCACTGAACGGGCCGACCGTTTCATCGTCTTCGGCCACGACCTGCGCCCCTCGGCGGCGCTGCAGCAGCGCCTGGTGGACGCGCAGCAGGCGATCGAGGCCGACTACGCGCGCCTGAGGGAAGCACAGGCGCGCTACCGGCAGTTGATGCAGGCGGCGCGGGACGCCGTGCTCGTGGTCGACAGCGCCTCGATGCGTGTCGTCGAAGCCAACGCCGCGGCCGAACACTGGTTCGGCGTCGCGCCGCAGCGCATGGTCGGCGAGACCTTTCCGTTCGGCTTCGACGCTGCGGGTGCCACGCGCTTGCGCGAGGTGCTGGCCGGGGTGCGGGCCTCGGGGCGGCCGGACGAGATGAGCCTGCACCTTGCCGACGATGCACGGGCGGCCGGCCGCGCAGTGCTGGTCGGTGTCTCGCTGTTGCGCCAGGAGGGCGGTACCGCCTTCCTGGTCAACGTCTCCGGCGCGCTCGCGATGAACGACAGCTCGGTCAACCAGGGCCTGTTGCCGCGGCTGGCCCAGGATGCTCCCGACGGGCTCGTCGTGACCGACGGCGACGGCCGCATCCTGGCCGCGAACCGCGTTTTTGTCGAACTGGTGCAGGCGGGCCACGAGGGCCAGGTACACGGTGAGTCGCTCGACCGCTGGCTCGGCCGCGCGGGGGTCGACCTGAGCGTGCTGCTGAGCAATCTGCGCCAGCGCGAGCGAGTGCGCCTCTTCGCCACCACCTTGCGCGGTGAACTCGGCGGTTTGCTGGACGTCGAGATTTCGGCCACACGCCTGCCGGTCGCGGACAAACCCGGATTCGGTTTCTCGATCCGCGACGTCAGCCGGCGCATCAGCACCGAAACGTCCACCACGCGCACGCTGCCGCGGTCGGCCGTCGAACTGCGTGAACTGGTGGGACGCGTGCCCCTGAAGGACATCGTCGGCGACACCACCGACCTGATCGAAAAGCTCTGCATCGAGGCCGCGCTCGAACTGACACGCGACAACCGCGCCTCCGCGGCCGAAATGCTGGGTCTGTCGCGCCAGAGCCTGTACGTGAAGTTGCGGCGCTACGGCATCGGCGACCTCGCTCAGGAGGGGGCGAACTAGCCCGTGTCGGCGCCGTCCGAGCACCGCGTGGCCGTCGTCGGTGCCGGAGTCGGGGGCCTCGTATGCGCCCTCCTGCTCGCCGCGCGTGGCCTGCGTGTCACTGTGCTCGAGAGTCAAGGCGGGCCGGGCGGCAAGATGCGCCAGAGCGTCGTTGGCGGCCAGGCGATCGACGCCGGCCCGACGGTCTTCACGATGCGCTGGGTTCTGGAGCAGATCTTCGAGCGCGCCGGCGCATCGCTCTCGGATCACTTGAGGCTCCAGCCGCTCGACGTGCTCGCGCGCCACGCGTGGTCGGCCGACGAGTGCCTGGACCTGCTGGCGGACGTGGCGCGATCGGCGGACGCGATCGGGCGCTTCAGCGGTGCCGCCGAGGCGCAGCGCTTCCTCGCCTTCTGCGAACAGGCGCGCAAGCTGTACGACACGCTGGAGGGCCCCTACATCCGATCGCAGCGCCCGACACTGCCGCAGATGGCACGCGACCTCGGCCCGCGTGGGCTGGCCGTGCTGGCCGGCCTGGGCCCCTTCGCGACACTCGCGCAGCGGCTGTCGCGCCAGTTCGACGACCCGCGGCTGCGCCAGCTCTTCGGCCGCTACGCCACCTACTGTGGCGCTTCGCCCTGGGCCGCCCCGGCGACGCTGATGCTGGTGGCGCAGGTCGAACTCGATGGCGTCTGGGCGGTGCAGGGCGGCATGCACGCCGTCGCGCGCGCGCTAGAGCAGCTGGCGGTGCGCCGCGGCGCGCTCGTGCGCTACGACACCACCGTCGAGCGCATCGAGGTCCGGGACGGCCGCGCCTGCGGAGTGCGGCTCGCCAGCGGTGAGGTGCTGGCGGCCGACTCGGTGGTCTTCAACGGCGACAGTGCAGCCCTCGCCGACGGGCTGCTCGGCGACGCGGCGTCCCGCGCAGTGCGCGCGTCGCCACGTTCGGCGCGCTCGTTGTCGGCCGTGACGTGGGCGCTGCGAGCACGCACTCGCGGATTCCCGCTCGTGCGCCACAACGTCTTCTTCGACACCGACTACAAGAGCGAGTTCGACGACGTCTTCCGCCAGCGCCGGCTGCCACGCCGCGGCACGGTCTACGTCTGCGCGCAGGATCGCAACGACACCGCGGCGCCGATCGATGCCGCCGAGCGCCTGCTGTGCCTTGTCAACGCGCCGCCCGATGGGGATGGCGGCCCGATCGACCCTGGGGAGTTGGAACGATGCGAGACGAACAGCTTCGCGCTGCTGGCGCGCTGTGGACTGGAGGTGGACCGATCGGCGGCGCCGACAGTGCGCACGACGCCGACCGACTTTCACCTCCGCTACCCGGCCACGGGGGGGGCGCTGTACGGGGCGGCGTCGCACGGCTGGATGGCGCTCTTCAGGCGCTCGGGGTCGGCGAGCGGCTTGCCGGGGCTGTACCTGGCGGGGGGCAGCGTGCACCCGGGGCCGGGTGTGCCAATGGCGGCGATGTCCGGCCAGCTGGCAGCCGCGACGCTGATGGCACACCTCGATTCGACCAGCCGGTCTCGGCGGGTGGTTATCGCTGGTGGTATGTCGACGCGCTCAGCGACGATGGCGCCTACGGGCTGACGATCATCGCCTTCGTCGGCAGCGTCTTTTCGCCTTATTACGCCTGGACGCTGGGCCGCGCCGACACCGCTGCCGATGCCGACAACTTCTGCGCCCTCAACGTCGCGTTCTACGGCGGCGGCCAGCGGCGCTGGACGATGACCGAACGTGGCCGCGCCAGTGTGCGCCGCGATGCGCACCGGTTCGTGATCGGGCCGAGCCGGGTCGAGTGGGCCAACGACGCGCTCACGATCCACATCGACGAAGTCGGTGTGCCGTTTCCGCAGCGCGTACGGGGCACGGTGCGCGTCATGCCGCGGGGGCTGGCCAACTTCGTCGCCGCGCTCGACGACGGCTGCCGCCACCGCTGGGCGCCGATCGCGCCGTGTGCACGCGTAGAAGTCGATATGGACCAGCCCGGCCTGCGCTGGCGGGGCGACGGTTACCTCGATTCGAACGAAGGCGACGAGCCGATCGACCGCCCCTTCGTCGAGTGGGACTGGTCGCGTGGCAGCTTGGCCGACGGCAGCACCGGCGTCGTCTACGACGTGCGGCAGAAGCAGGGCGGCGAGCGGCTCATCGCCTGCCGCTTCAAGCCCTCGGGCGAGGCCGAGCCCTTCGAGCCGCCGCCGCGCCAGCCCTTGCCACGCACCGGCTGGCGCATCGAGCGCCGCATGCGCAGCGATGCCGGTGTCGCGCCGCGCGTCACCCAGAGTCTCGAAGACACGCCGTTCTACGCCCGCGCGGTGCTGGAGTCGGGGTTGCTCGGCGAGCGCGTGACCTCGGTCCACGAGACATTGAACCTGCCGCGGCTGACATCGCCCGTGGTGCAGGCGATGCTGCCCTGGCGCATGCCGCGCCGGGGCTGAGTGCTCAGGAGAAGCTCGAGACCTCGGGCAGCACAGACTCCAGCGCGCGGGCCGACATCAACACCCCCGGCACGCCGGCGCCCGGGTGAGTGCCGGCGCCGACGACAAAGAGCCCCTTCACATCCTCGCTGCGGTTGTGCGGCCTGAACCACGCGCTTTGCAGCAGCAGCGGTTCGAGCCCGAAGGCGGCGCCCTTGAACGAGAGCAGGCGATCCTGGAAGTCCAGCGGCGTCGTCACGCGCGAGGTCGCCACGTGTTGCTCGAAGCCCGGCATCACGGTGCGGTCGAGCACCTCGGCGATCGCGCGCCGGTAGGGCTCGGCCTGCGCCGCCCAGTCGGTGCCGCTCGCCAGGTGCGGCACGGGGGCCAGCACGTAGAAGGCGTCGCAGCCGGGCGGCGCCATTGACGGGTCGCTCGCGCTCGGCCGGTGCAGATAGAGGCTGAAGTCCCTGGCAAGCACGTGGCGCTTGAAGATGTCGCGCAGCAGGCCCTCGTAGCGCGGCCCGAGCAGCATCATGTGGTGCGGCACGTCGGGGTACTGCCGGCGGGTGCCGAAATACCAGACGAAGAGGCTCATCGAGTGGCGCCCGCCTTCGATCCTGCGGTCGGTCCAGTGGCGGCGGTGTCGCGGCTCGACCAGGTGGCGGTAGGTCCACGAGGTGTCGGCGTTCGAGATCACGATGTCGGCATCGATGCGCTCGCCGCTAGCCAGCGTCACGCCTCGGGCACGACCGCCCTCGACCTCGATCCGATTGACCTCGGCGTTGAAACGCAGCAACGCGCCCTGTTGCTTCAGAAGCCCGACCAGCCCCTGCACCAGTGCGCCGGTGCCACCCATCGCCCAGTGCACACCCCACTTGCGTTCGAGCGCGTTGATCAGGCTGTAGATGCAGGTCACCGAAAACGGGTTGCCGCCGATCAGCAGCGACTGCAGGCTCATCGCAGCGCGCAGCTTGGAATGCTTGAGGTGGCTCGCCACCATCTGGTGCAGGCTGCGCCAGCCGCGCATGTGCAGGATCGCGGGCGAGGCCTTGACGAGATCGGCCACGCTGTCGAAGGCCTTGTCGCCGAGCGCGGCGAAGCCGAGTTCGTAACAGCGGTCGGCTTCGGCCATGAAACGTTCGTAGCCTACGGCGTCGCCCGGGCTGATGCGGCGCACCTCGGCGCGCATCGCCTCGGGGTCGCCGCTGTAGTCGAAATGTTCGCCGTCGTCGAAGCGGATGCGGTAGAAAGGGTCGAGCCGCTTGAGCGTGACGTCGTCGGCCAGCTTGCGCCCGCAAAGCGCCCAGAGTTCCTCGAACAGGTAGGGCACCGTGATGATGGTCGGGCCGGCGTCGAAGGTGTAGCCGTCCTGCCGATGCACGTAGGCGCGCCCGCCCGGTGCGTCGAGTTTCTCCAGCAGCGTGACCTGCCAGCCCTTGGCCCCGAGGCGGATCGCTGCCGCCAGGCCACCGAAGCCGCTGCCGATCACCACCGCATGCGGACGGCGCGCTGACGTGGCCCCGACGCGCTGAGCGTTGGCTGCGGTCGGAGGGGTGATCGGTGGCAGCAAGGTCTCGCGGATTGTCGACAAGCGGGGCCTCGCGGAGCTTAAAATCAAGTTGACAATGTGAGTGTACGCTTGGATTGACACTTTGGCCGGGCCAGTCCCAGAATCAGCGCATGGCCGTACCCGCTCTCAGTGCAATAACGGAGCTGCTCAAGCCGATCACGTGGTTCCCGCCGATGTGGGCCTTTGGCTGCGGCGTCGTGGCCTCGGGCATCGCCCCTTCGGGCCGCTGGGCGTTGATCATTGTGGGGGTACTGCTCGCCGGTCCGCTAGTGTGCGCCAGCAGCCAGGCTGTCAACGACTGGTTCGACCGCCACGTGGATGCGATCAACGAGCCCAAGCGCCCGATCCCGTCGGGCCGCATCCCGGGGCGCTGGGGCTTGTACATCGCGATCGCCTGGACCGTGCTATCGCTGCTGGTGTCGACCGCGCTCGGCCCCTGGGGCTTCGGTGCCGCAGCGATCGGCCTCTTGCTGGCCTGGGCCTACAGCGCACCCCCGGTGCGGCTCAAGCTCAACGGCTGGTGGGGCAATGCCGCCTGCGGCTTGAGCTACGAGGGCCTCGCCTGGGCCACCGGCGCGGCCGTGATGGCCGGCGGCGCGATGCCGGCCGAGCGTTCGCTGCTGCTGGCCTTGCTCTACAGCATTGGCGCGCACGGCATCATGACGCTGAACGATTTCAAGGCGATCGAGGGCGACCGCCAGATGGGCGTCGGATCCCTGCCGGTGCGGCTGGGCGTGTCCAAGGCCGCCTGGGTGGCGTGCGCGGTGATGCTGTTGCCGCAGGTCGTCGTCGTGCTGCTGCTCGTCCACTGGGGCGCGGCGCCTTACGCGCTCGGCATCTGCGTGTTGATGGTGTTGCAGGTCGCGCTCATGAAGTGGTTTCTTGCGCAGCCCGTCGAACGTGCGCTCTTTTACAGCGGCTTCGGCGTCCCGCTGTTCGTGCTCGGCATGCTCGTGAGCGCCTTCGGCCTGCGTTCGCTCGGGGTCGCACCGTGAGCGAGCCGCTGCGCTGGTTCAGCATCGTCCGACTCGGGTTGGTGCAAGCCAGCCTGGGCGCCATCGTTGTGCTGACGACCTCGACGCTGAACCGGGTCATGGTGGTCGAACTGGCGCTGCCGGCGCTGCTGCCCGGCTTGTTGGTGGCCTTGCACTACCTGGTCCAGGTTTCGCGCCCGCGCATGGGTCACGGCTCTGATGTCGGTGGCCGCCGGACGCCCTGGATCGTCGGCGGCATCGTGCTGCTGGCGCTTGCAGGCGTTCTGGCCGCGGTGGCGACGGCGTCGATGGCGACCCGGCCCGTCGCCGGCATGGCGCTCGCGGTCATCGCCTTTGCGCTCGTCGGGCTGGGCGTGAGCGCGAGCGGCACCTCGTTGCTCGTGCTGCTGGCCAAACGCGTCGCCCCCGAGCGGCGTGCACCCGCGGCGACGATCGTATGGATGATGATGATCCTGGGCTTCGCGGTCACCGCGGGCATCGCGGGCCATCTGCTCGACCCGTATTCGCCCTCGCGGCTGGTGCTTGTCAGTGCCGTGGTGTCGGTGATCGCGGTGCTGCTGACCCTGCTCGCGCTCGCGGGGCTCGAGGGCAAGGCTGACGCCGCGGTCGACACACCGGCCGGGCCCGCCGCAACGCTGAAACCCAGCTTCCGCGAATCGCTGGCGCAAGTCTGGTCCGAGCCCGCGGCACGCCAGTTCACGATCTTCGTCGCGCTCTCGATGCTGGCCTACAGCGCGCAGGACCTGATCCTCGAGCCCTTCGCCGGCACCGTGTTCGGCTACACGCCGGGCGAGTCGACGCAGCTCTCGGGTGTGCAGCATGCCGGGGTGCTGGCCGGGATGATCCTGGTGGCACTCGCCGGCCATGGTTACCGCGGCCGGCGCTTCGGCTCGCTGCGTGCGTGGACCGTCGGCGGCTGCGTCGCGTCGGCGCTGTGCCTGTTCGGCCTCACGCTGTCGGGGCTGGTCGGACCGGGCTGGCCCTTCCGTGCCACGGTGTTCGCACTCGGTGTGGCCAACGGCGCCTTTTCGATCGCCGCCATCGGCTCGATGATGCGGCTCGCCGGCGAAGGCCGGGCTTCGCGTGAAGGCGTACGCATGGGCCTGTGGGGCGCCGCGCAGGCAATCTCTTTCGGCCTCGGCGGCATCGCCGGCACCGCGGCGAGCGACGTCGCGCGCTGGCTCATCGGCAGCCCCGGCCTCGCTTACGCCACCGTGTTTGCGTTCGAAGGCGTGCTCTTCCTGGCGTCGGCCGTGCTGGCCTGGCGCATCGGCGCGCCGCCGCGCACTGTCACCAACCTGCCGCCGACGCGGCTGCAGATCGCATCCGCGCCTGTTCGGGCGCCCCTGAGGAGACCGTCATGAGCGATACCCAGACCTTCGACGTGGTGGTGGTGGGCGGGGGGCCTGCCGGCGCCACGGCGGCAGACGACCTCGCGCGCAAGGGCTGGTTGGTGCTGCTGCTCGATCGCGCAGGGCGCATCAAACCCTGCGGCGGTGCGATCCCGCCGCGGGCGATCAAGGACTTCCAGATTCCCGACACGCAGATCGTCGCGCGGGCCACCTGCGCGCGCATGGTCTCGCCGAGCGACAAACGGGTCGACATCCCGATCGAGAACGGCTACGTCGGCCTCGTCGACCGGGTCCACTTTGACGAATTCCTGCGCGAGCGCGCGGCCGGCCACGGCGCGGTGCGACGCAGCGGCACCTTCGACCACCTCGGGCGCGACGCCGACGGCACCCTGACGATCCACTACGAGACTCGCGAAGGGCGTGGCCTGGGCGCCGGCGTGCCCGGCGTGGTGCGTGCGCGCGCCGTGGTCGGCGCCGACGGTGCACGCTCGCAGGTCGCCAAGCAGTCGGTGCCCGGAGCCGAAAAGACGAGTTACGTCTTTGCGTACCACGAGATCCTGCGCGTGCCGCCGCAGCAGCCCGCGGGTTACGACGGCGCACGTTGCGACGTGATCTACAACGGCGCCACCTCGCCCGATTTCTACGGTTGGCTCTTTCCCCACGGCGACACGCTGAGCGTGGGCACCGGCAGCGCCGACAAGGGCTTTTCGATGCGCAACGCGGTCGGCACGCTGAAGCAGCAGGCCGGTCTGCAGGACGCCGAGATCCTGCGCCGAGAGGGCGCGCCGATTCCGATGAAACCGCTGCCACGTTGGGACAACGGGCGTGACGTGGTGCTCGCCGGCGATGCCGCGGGAGTCGTGGCACCGGCGTCGGGCGAGGGCATCTACTACGCGCTCGCGGGCGGCCGCATCGCCGCTGACGCCGTGCATGCCTTCCTGCAGACCGGCAACGCCAAGGAGTTGGCCAAGGCACGCAAGGTCTTCATGGCGGCGCACGGCAAGGTCTTCTGGGTCCTGGGGATCATGCAGCGGTTCTGGTATTCGACCGACAAGCGGCGCGAACGCTTTGTCTCGATCTGCCAGGACAAGGACGTTCAGCAGCTCACCTTCGAGGCCTACATGAACAAGGAGCTCGTGCGCCGCAAGCCGATGGCGCACGTGCGCATCTTCTTCAAGGACATGGCCCACCTGCTCGGCTTGGCGCGGGTCTGAGACGGTTGATGGAACTTCGCTCCCTCGCTGCCGGTTGCGTTGAGTTCGTCATCCTCTTCACGCTGATCGAAGGCTTGGCTCTGACTTGGTGGTTCCGCCGCAGCGGGCGCGGCGTGCCACCGCGCGAGTTCCTCGCCAACATGGTGTCGGGCGTGTGCCTGATGCTGGCGCTGCACGGCGCCTTGACGCAGTCCGCCGGGTGGTCCGTGATGACGTGGCTGGCCGCTGCCGGGCTCGCTCATGGCACGGACCTGTGGCGCCGGTGGCGGCGCGAGAATGCCGCCTGATGCCGCTACTGCCTGCCGATCACCCGGAGCGCGAGGTCCTCGCGGAGGAAGTCCACGCCCGGCCGCCGGTGCCGGTGGAAACACCGTCGCGCGCGAGCTACGTCGCGGTGCTGGTGGGCCCCGACGACCGCGAGCGCGAACGCCAGCATCTTGCGGCACTGTGCGCGCAGCACGCGGTGGAGCCGCCGGCCGAGGGTGCGACGCAGTTCAGCGCCCGGCTCGGCACGCTCCTCGTCAAGTGGGAGCGGCACGGTGAGTTTTCGGGCTACACCTTCTTCGCCAGTGGCTCGGCCCAGGCGCGGTTCGACGACCCGGCGGTGCGCCTGCTGCCCGAGAGCTGGCTCGCCGGCGTGCCGGGCGTCACGATCGCCGCGGTGCACGGGCTCGTGCTGCGATGGGGTGAGGGTGTGCCGACGGCGGCAGCGCTGGCTGAATACTTCGACGCCCACATCGTCGTCGGTGCAGAACTCGCCGAAGGTGCCGGCGTGGCCTGCACCGATTTCAAGCTCCACAACGACCGCTTCGCACGTGTGCTGCTGCTCGACCGCAGCTTCACGCCGCGCCAGGCCGGTCGCATGCTGCAGCGCCTGTTCGAGATCGAGGCCTACCGCATGATGGCCTTGCTGGCGCTGCCCGTCGCGCGCCGCCTGTCGCCGCGCATCCTGTCGATCGAGCGTTCGCTCGCGACGCTCACCGACAGCATCGCGCAGGACGCGCCCGCGCAGTCCGACAGCGACGAGGCCTTGCTGCAACAGCTGACGCGGCTCGCGGCCGAGGTCGAGAGCAGCCTCGCGACGAGCCAGTTCCGCTTCGGCGCCTGCCGCGCTTACTTTGAACTCGTCGAGACCCGCATCGGCGAGCTGCGTGAACAGCGTGTGCCCGGCATGCAGACGATCGAGGAGTTCATGGCGCGCCGCTTCACGCCCGCGGTCGCCACCTGCAACACCGTGAGCCAGCGCCTGCACGATTTGTCGGAACGCGTGGCGCAGGCGAGCGCGCTGCTCAGCACACGTGTCGACATCACGCGCGAGCGCCAGAACCAGGCGTTGCTCGCGTCGATGGACCGGCGCGCGAAGCTGCAGTTGCGCTTGCAGCAGACGGTCGAGGGGCTGTCGGTCGCGGCGATCGTGTATTACGCCGCGGGCCTGGTGGGCTATCTGGCCAAGGGCCTCAAGGCCGGCGGAGCGCCGCTCGACGCCGACCTCGTCGTCGGGCTCGCGATCCCGGTGCTGATGGTGCTCGTGCTGCTCGCGCTGCGGCGCGCGCGCAAGAAGATCGCCGGTGGCACGTCCCCCCATTCCTGAGTTGTTGTTCCGAGGCAGTCTTCATGGTTTTGATGTTCCCTTTTTCCGCGATCGTCGGCCAGGACGAGATGAAGCTCGCGATCCTGATCGCCGCCGTCGACCCGAGCGTCGGCGGTGTGCTCGTCTTCGGCGACCGCGGCACCGGCAAGAGCACCGCGGTGCGCGCGCTCGCCGCGCTGTTGCCCAAGATGCGTGCCGTCGTCGGCTGCCCTTACCAGCGCGACCCGGCGCTCGAGCCCGCCGGCGCACCGGTGCCGAAGACGCACCTGGTTCCGGTGCCGGTGGTCGACCTGCCGCTCGGTGCGACCGAAGACCGCGTCGTCGGCGCCCTCGACTTGGAGCGTGCGCTGTCGCAGGGCGTGAAGGCCTTCGAACCCGGGCTGCTCGCGCGTGCCAACCGCGGTTTTCTCTACATCGACGAAGTCAATCTGCTCGAAGACCATCTGGTCGACCTGCTGATCGACGTCGCCGCGTCGGGCGAGAACGTGGTCGAGCGCGAGGGGCTGAGCGTGCGCCACCCGGCGCGTTTTGTCCTCGTCGGCAGCGGCAACCCGGAAGAGGGCGAACTGCGGCCCCAGCTGCTCGACCGCTTCGGCCTCTCGGTCGAGGTGCGCACGCCGACCGAACTCGCGTTGCGGGTCGAGGTTGTCAAGCGGCGCGACGCGTTCGACCGCGAGCCGGCCGCCTTCACCGACCGCTGGAGCAAGGAAGAGGCGAAGACACGGCGGCGCATCGTCGCCGGGCGCGAGCGGCTCGGCGACGTGGTGGTGCCCGATGCGGCGCTCGAGCGCGCAGCGCAGTTGTGCATGGCGCTCGGCACCGACGGGCTCCGCGGCGAGCTCACGCTGCTGCGTGCGGCGCGCGCGCTCGCTGCGATCGACGGCGACAAGGTCGTCGACGACGTGCATCTGCGCCGCGTGGCACCGCCGGCCCTGCGCCACCGCCTGCGCCGCAACCCACTCGACGATGCCGGTTCGTCGGTGCGGGTCGAGCGTGCACTGGTCGAGCTGTTCGGCGCCGGCGTCTGATCGCAGTGCCGTGAACAGTTTCGACGGTGCCGGCGACGCAGCCCACGCGGCGGCGCTGTTCGCGGTCGACCCGGCCGGCCTCGGTGGCATCTTGCTGCAGGCGGCTGCGGGCCCTGCGCGCGAGGGCTGGACAGCGTACCTGCAGTCGCTGCTTGGGCAGCGCCCCTTGAAGCGCATGCCCTTGCAGATCGCCGACGATCGACTGCTCGGTGGGCTCGACCTGGCTGCGACATTGAATGCCGGCCGGCCGGTCGTTCAGCACGGCCTGCTCGCAGCCTGCGACGGCGGCGTGCTGCTGCTGCCGATGGCCGAGCGGCTGCCCGCGGGCACTGCGGCGCGCCTCACGCTCGCGCTCGATCAGCAGGCGGTGGCGGTCGAACGCGAGGGCCTCACGCTGCGCTTGCCGACACGTCTGGGTGTGGTTGCCTTCGACGAGTCGGTGAGCGATGACGAGGCCGTCTCGGCGCCGCTCTGCGACCGCCTTGCCCTGCACGTGCGCCTGCTCGAGCGACGCCCCGACCCGGCGTCGATCGCGGCGTGGACTTTCGACGACGTCGAGGCGGCGCGGGTAAGCCTGGCGCAGGTGATTGCACCCGACGAGGTGCTGCAGGCGCTGTGCGCAGCGGCGCAGGCGCTCGGTGTCTTCTCGATGCGCGCGCCGCTGCTGGCACTGCGTGTCGCGCGCGCTGCGGCGGCCCTGGCCGGGCGTGAGGTGGCCGACGAAGACGACGCGAGGCTCGCCGCGCGGATGGTGCTTGGGCCGCGCGCGACGACGCAGCCGCCAAACCAGGAGCCCGCCGAAGAGCCCGAGCCGCCGCCCGCGCCTGACCCGCCAGAGCCATCGAGCGAAGCCGACGACCCGTCGAACCCGCTCCCGGACCAGCCGCTCGACGACCGTGTGCTCGACGCCGCCAAGGCCGCCATCCCGCCCGGACTGCTGCTGGCGTTGGCGGCCGGCCACGCTGCCCGGGCGCGAACAACGTGGGGCGGGCGGTCCGGCGCGCTGCACGCTTCGCCCCGGCGCGGGCGGCCGGTGGGTGTACGCGCCGGCGACCCGGCCGCGGGCGCCCGGCTCAACCTGCTCGCGACCTTCCGCGCGGCAGCCCCTTGGCAGCGCATGCGTCGCAGCGAGCGGCCGGGCGCGGTCGGCGTCCAAGTGCGGCGCAGCGACTTCCACGTCACCCGATTCCAGCAGCGCAGCGAGACGACGACGCTGTTCGCAGTCGATGCCTCGGGCTCGGCGGCGCTGCACCGGCTCGCCGAAGCCAAGGGTGCCGTCGAATTGCTGCTGGCCGACTGCTACGTGCGGCGTGATCGGGTTGCATTGATCGCCTTCCGTGGGAAGGGCGCCGAATTGCTGCTGCCGCCGACACGGTCGCTCGTGCGGGCCAAGCGCAGCCTGGCAGGCTTGCCGGGCGGGGGCGGCACGCCGCTGGCGGCCGGGATCGAAGCCGCGACCGCACTCGTCCTCCAGGTGCAGCGCCGTGGCGACACCGCGGTCGTCGTGCTGCTCACCGATGGGCGCGCCAACGTGGCGCGCGACGGCCAACCGGGGCGCGATCACGCGCAGCAGGATGCACTCGCCGCCGCGCGGCAGTGGCGGCTCACCGGCGCCACCGCGCTGCTGCTCGACACCTCGCCGCAACCGGCGCCGCAGGCGCAAGCGGTCGCCGAGGCGATGGGTGCGACCTACCTGCCGCTGCCGCATGCCGACGCGGCGATGCTGTCGCAGGCCGTGCGTCTGGCCGCCGGCTGAAACGCGCGATGGCGCGCCGCCTGGACTTCGCCATCGAAGGCCGCGACTGGCCGCAGCGCGATTGCAGCAGCTTCGTTGTTGCCGACGGCATCCGCTGGCACGTGCAGCAGCGGGGGCCGGCGCAGCCGGGCGCACTGGTATGGGTGCTGATCCACGGCACCGGAGCAGCGACCCACTCCTGGCGCGGCCTGATGCCGCTGCTGTCGCGCCAACATCGCGTGCTGGCGATGGATCTGCCCGGCCACGGCTTCACCGACATGCCCCGCGCGTGGCCGCTGTCGCTGCCGCGCATGGCACGGGCGGTGGCGGTGCTGCTGTCATCGCTGGGCGTGCATGCCGATGTGATCGTGGGGCACTCTGCCGGGGCCGCGATCGCGGTTCGGATGGCGATCGACGGTCTGGTGCGACCGGCGCGCATCGTCAGCCTGAACGGCGCGCTGTTGCCGCTGGGCGGCCTGGCCGGCCAGATCTTCTCACCGATGGCCAAGCTGCTCTCGGCCCACCCGGTGGTGCCGAAACTGTTTGCCTGGCGCGCGGCAGACCGGCGTGTGGTCGAGCGCCTGATCGGCAGCACCGGTTCGAGCATCGACGCCGAAGGCCTGGCGCTGTATGCGCGCCTGGTGGCCAACCCGGGCCACGCTGCCGGCGCCCTCGCGATGATGGCGAACTGGGCACTCGTGCCGTTGCAGCGCGACTTGCCGAAGTTGCATCTGCCGCTGCATCTGGTGGTCGGCGGCAACGACCGCACGGTGCCACCGGGCCAGGCCGGTGGGGTAGGCCGACTCGTGCCGGGTGCATGGCAAAGCACGCTGCCAGGCCTCGGCCACCTGGCTCACGAGGAGCGGCCCGATCTCGTCGCGCCGTTGGTCCTGGCCCGCGCGGCCTGAAGACCTCTGGCCTGATCAGTCGAGGCAGATGCGGGAGGCGCGGCGGCGCAGCGCTTCGGCGCGCGCGGGGTTGCGGGCCTCGACCCGGTTCGCCTCGACCTGCAGTGAGCGGATCTGTTCGACCTCGGCGACGAGCTTGCCCGGATTGAGCAGGGCTTCGCCCAAGGCGGAGGCTTCGGCGGCCAGTGCGCTGAGGGCGGCCGCCAGACGGCTCGGGGCCGCGTAGCCGGCGACAGTGTGGGTGGTGGACACGGTGGGGCTCCTTGGTAGCGATCGATGACTAAGGTCATGATACAGGGTTTACCCCAAAAGGGTTTACGTTATGGTGCGCTGCACCACGTTTCACGAGGTCGGGTGAATCGGCCATGGGGAAGGGTCGTTCTGGGTGGGCGTGGTGCTGGCTATCATTTGGCGCCGAAGGACCACCCCCATGCCGACGCTGATCTACACCCATGCCGCCTGCCTCGATCACCGCCCCGGCGCGCACCACCCGGAGTCGCCCGAGCGCTTGATCGCGGTGCTGGAGGCTTTGAGGACACCCGACTTCGCCGACGCGCTCTGGCGCGATGCTCCGCTGGGCGACATGGCGCAGGTGTGCCGGGTCCACACCGACGAATACGCCAGCAGCGTCCAGGCCCTGGCGCCGAAACACGGCCTGCGTGCGCTCGATGCCGGCGACACGATCATGTCGCCGGGCACGTTCGAGGCGGTGATGCGCTGCGTCGGCGCGGCGTGCGCGGCGGTCGACGCGGTGGTGGCCGATGAAGCCGACAACGCCTTCTGCGCCACCCGCCCGTGCGGCCACCACGCCGAGGCAGACCGCGCGATGGGTTTCTGCGTCTTCAACCAGGCGGCGATCGCGGCCCTGCACGCGCGCGCCGTGCATGGGCTGCAACGGGTGGCGGTGGTCGACTTCGACGTGCACCACGGCAACGGCACGCAGCACAGTTTCTGGGACGACCCGGAGCTGTTCTACGGCTCGTGCCACCAGTCGCCGTTCTATCCCGGCACGGGGGCACGCCACGAAACCGGCGTCGCCGGCAACATCGTCAACATCCCGCTCTCACCCGGTTGCGACTCGGCCACGTTCCGCACCCGCATGACAGCAGAGATGCTGCCTGCGTTGCGCAAATTCGCGCCCGACCTGCTGGTCATCTCGGCCGGCTTCGACGCGCACTTCAAGGACCCGCTCGGGAGCCTGAAGTTCACCGACGACGACTACCACTGGATCACGCAGGAACTGCTCGCCGTGGCGGCGGCGTCGGCCCAGGGGCGGGTCGTGTCGGTGCTCGAGGGCGGCTACAGCCTGGAAGGGCTCGCGACCGGCACCGCGGCCCACGTGCGGGCCCTGATGGGACGCTGACGGGGCGTTCGAGGCCGGCTTCAGCCACGCAGGCGCGGCACCGGCACGATCTCGCCCACGAGCTGCCGGCCCTCGGCGAGCAGGAACTGCTTGAACGCCTGCGCGACGGGCGGCAGTCGCTTGTTGCGGCGTTGCACGACGTACCAGTTGAGCATCAGCGGGAAGCCCTGCACGTCCAGCACCGCCAGGCTGCCCGACTGCAGCTCGCGGCTCACCGTGTGCGCCGAGAGGAAGCTGATGCCCATGCCTGCGATGACCGCCTGCTTGATCGTTTCGGTGCTCTTGATTTCCATCGCGATGTTGAGCTTGGCGAGATGGCGGCCGAAGCCGTCGGCCATCGACTGCCAGGTGTCGGAGCCCTTCTCGCGCACGACGAAGGGCTCGCGCATCAGGCGCGACATCGGCACCCGCTTCGTGCGCACCAAGGGATGCGTGGCCGCAGCGACGATCACATAAGGGTGGGGCGCAAAGGCCTCGTTGATCGTGTCGGCGCCGACCGGAGGGCGCACCATCACGGCCAGATCCGTCAGGTTGTCGGCCAGGTGCACCAGCAGGTCTTCGCGGTTGTGCACCGACAGGTTCAAGGTCACGCCCTCGTGGCGGCCCGCAAACTCGACGAGCACGCGCGGGAAGAAGTAGTCGCCCGCGCTGATCACCGCCACGTTGAGCTTGCCGCCGGCCACGCCCTTGAACTGGGTCATCGCGGCGGCAGCGTCTTCGAACTGCTGGACGATCAGGCGGCTGTGGTGCAGCAACTCGGCGCCAGCAGGCGTCAGGAAGATCTTCTTGCCCAGCTGTTCGAACAGCGGCACGCCGGTGTGGTCTTCGAGCTTGCCGATCTGCGCCGACACTGCGGGCTGCGTGAGGTGCAGTTCCTCGGCCGCGCGCGAAAAGCTGGTCAGCCGCGCGACCGCCTCGAAGACCTTCAACTGGCGCAGTGTGGCGTGCCTCATTGCGCGGGGCGACTCGGAAGGGGCTTAGACATGGCCTCGACAGTCCATAACTAATACGTAATGCAAAGCATCATTTACTTTCATTTTACGTTATCGAATGGGCTGCCTACCATCCCGCCATCGATTACAGATCGCGACCGACACCGAAGGAGCCGCCATGTCCAGGACCCTGCAGAAGCCCACACACCCGATGCAAGACGCCGAGATCGAACGCGGTGCATTCAACGCGGCGTTCTACGAACTCGGACTGCGCTGGTTCTGGGACGACAACACCTACGCCAAGCTGGCCGCCCATGCCTGCGAACGCGTGCGGGTTCGCCAGTACCTGGAAGGCGAGCAGGCGCATTTGCTGCGTGCCTACGACGCTGACTTCCTGACCGACGCCATTCTGGCCACCAAGCAGCGCTGCCAGCGCGCGCTGGCCCAGTGTTCCACCCGCACCCTGCCGCGCTTCAACTGGGCCGACGCCCGCTGGGGCGAGGTCGGCGTTTGAGCCCAGCCGCAACGGACCGGAGCAAGACGACCATGCCACGTTGGGCCCGTTTCGCCCATGCCGGGACGGTGGGCTTCGGCACGCTGGAAGGCGAGGAACTGCGGGTCTTCGGGGGCGACCTGTTCGCCTCCCCCCAGCCCACCGGGCGGCTGCTGCAGCGGGCCGACGTGACGCTGCTGCGCCCAGTCGAGCCGAGCAAGGTCATCGTCATGTACAACAACTACGCGGCGTTGATCGAGAAGATGCAACTGCGCACGCCTGCGGAGCCGCAGTACTTCTTGAAGGCACCCAACACCTACCTGGACCCCGGCGCGGTGATCCGGAAGCCTTCCTACAAGAGCCGAGTCGTCTTCGAGGGCGAGTTGGGTGTCGTGATCGGTCGCCACTGCAAGGACGTGGCCGAAGCGGAGGCGATGTCCTGCGTGTTCGGCTACACCTGCGCCAACGACGTGACGGCGGCCGACGTGCTGACACGCGACCCTTCGTTCGCACACTGGGCGCGGGCCAAGGGCTTCGACGGCTCCTTGCCCTTCGGCCCGGTCATTGCCACCGGATTGGACCCGCGCTCTCTGGTGGTTCGCACCGCTGTCGACGGCAGCGTGCGGCAGTCCTATCCGGTGGCCGACATGATCTTCGAGCTGCCCCGACTGGTCAGCCTGCTGTCGCAGGACATGAGCCTCCGTCCGGGCGACCTGATCCTGTGCGGCACGTCGCTCGGCGTGGGCGTGATGAAACCCGGCAGCGTGGTCGAGATTGAGATCGACGGCATCGGCAAACTGAGCAACCGGTTCGAATAGGGCTCTGCGCGATGAAAAGCAGATCCTTGACCCGGGGCATCGCCCGGGATCCCCGAAGCTGCGTTCAATGTCGCCATGCGGCCAACACCATTTATCGAGACTGGCGACATGACAACAACGGCGTGGGTTCGATTCCGTCACGGCGGCCAAACCGCCTTCGGTACCTTGTCGGGCGGGCAGGTCGAGGTTCACGAGGGCGACATGTTCTCGCGCCCCGTCGCCACGGGGCAGCGGCTCGCGCTGGCGGACGTCACGCTGCTGATGCCCATCCAGCCGAGCAAGGTGCTGGCGTTGTGGAACAACTTCGGTCAGTTGGCGGCCAAGCTGGGGTTGGCCTCACCGCCCGAGCCGCTGTACCTGGTGAAGCCTCCCAACACCTACCTCGATCCGGGAGAGACGATCCGCAAGCCGCGCAGTGACGGCAAGGTGGCGTTCGAAGGCGAGTTGGGCATCGTCATCGGCAAGGCCGCCGCCGGCGTCGCGGTCGAAGAGGCGATGGGTCACGTGTTCGGCTACACGTGCGGCAACGACGTCACGGTGCCCGAGATCATCCAGCGCGACAAGTCGTTCGCGCAATGGGTGCGTGCAAAGGGATTCGACACCTTCTGTCCCTTGGGCCCGGCAGTCGTCACGGACCTCGACCCGACGGCCTTGCGCGTGACGACCCGCGTCGACGGCGAGTTGCGGCAGGACTATCCCATCAGCGACATGCGGTTTTCCGTCGCCCAGCTGGTGAGCATGATTTCGCAGGACATGACGCTGCTGCCCGGCGACGTCATCCTGTGCGGGACCTCGGTCGGCGTGGGTTCGATGAAACCCGGCAGCACGGTCGAAGTGGAAATTACCGGCATCGGCACGCTCAGCAACGGCTTCGAATAGCCCGCCTCACAGATTTGCAACTCTCCATCGGACCATCATGAAAATCGCAATCATCGGCGCCGGCGCCATCGGCGGCTACGTCGGCGTGAAGCTCGCGCTCGCGGGCGAAGACGTCACCTTCATCGTCCGCGGCGCCAACCTCGATGCGATCCGCCGCAACGGCATGAAGCTGATCATGCACGACGGCAGCGAGCACACCGCGCGCGACGTCAAGGCCACCAATGACTATGCAGAAGCGGGCGTGCAGGACATCGTCGTGCTGGCCATGAAAGCACACCAGGTGGAAGCCGTGGCGAAGGACCTGCCGAAGCTGCTCGGGCCGCAGACGGTGATCGTGACGATGCAGAACGGCATCCCGTTCTGGTACTTCCACGGACATGGCGGCGCGTTGGCCGGCACGCCGGTGAAAAGTGTCGACCCGGCCGGCCTCATCGCCGAGATGGTGCCTGCGGGCCAGATCATCGGCTGCGTCGTCTACCCGGCGTCGGAACTGGTCGCGCCTGGGGTGGTCCAGCACATCGAGGGCGACCGCTTTCCGCTCGGCGAGCTCGACGGCAGCAACAGCGAACGGGTGAATCGTGTCTCACAGTGTTTCACCAACGCCGGTTTCAAGTCGCCGGTGCTGTCCGACATCCGGGCCGAGATCTGGTTGAAGCTGTGGGGCAACCTGACCTTCAACCCGATCAGCAGCCTGGCACACGCCACGCTGGTGGACATCTGCCAGTTCCCGCTCACGCGCGCGCTCGCTGCCGACATGATGACCGAGGCGCAGGCGGTGGCGCACAAGCTCGGGGTCGAGTTCCGGGTCTCGCTCGACAAGCGCATCGCCGGCGCCGAGAAGGTCGGCAAGCACAAGACCTCGATGCTGCAGGACATCGAAGCCGGGCGGGCACCGGAGATCGATGCGCTCGTCGGTTCGGTGGTCGAACTCGGCCGCCTGACCGCCACGCCGACACCGCACATCGACACCGTCTACGCCTTGGTCAAGCTGCTTGCCCGGACGATGGAAGAAGGCAAGGGCAGGGTGGCACTGCAGCCCCTGGCATGAGCCGGCCGCTAAGATGCCGTGCCGCGTGGCGGCGCTGCATCTGCCTCGCATGCCCGATCTCGACGAGAACACAGACCGGTCCGCCGCGGCCCTGACGCTGGCGTGGTTGCGGGCCTTGTGGCCGGCGCCGATCGCAGTCGACTGGAACGAACGCCTGCGGGTCACCGTCGGCGCAGGCCTGGGCCTGTTGCTCACGGCATGGCTGTGCCACACGATGGCCGTCGGCCCTGCGGGTGCCTGGCTCGTGGCCCCGCTGGGCGCGAGCGCGGTGCTCGTATTTGCCGTGCCGGCGAGCCCGATGGCGCAGCCCTGGCCGGTGGTGGCCGGCAACACGCTGTCGGCCCTGGTCGGGATCCTGTGTGTGCGCTGGATCGGCCCGCCCGAGGTCGCCGCGGCCGTGGCCGTGGCGGCGGCCATCGCCTTGATGTTCGCGCTGCGCTGCCTGCACCCGCCCGGGGGTGCGTCGGCGCTGCTGGTGGTGCTGACCGGTGTCACCGACCCGGCCTTCGCGCTGTTTCCGGTGCTGGCCAATTCGCTCCTGCTCGCGCTCGCGGGCATCGCCTACAACAATGCCACGCGGCGTGCCTACCCGCACGTGGCACCGCTGCCGGCCGCGCCGGCGGCACGCGATGCGGAAGCGGATGCGCTGGACGCCGATCTCGATGCCGTGCTCGCGCGTTACAACCAGGTCCTAGACATCAACCGCGACGATCTCAAGGCGCTGCTCGAAGACACCCATCTGCGCGCTTATCAGCGCAGGCTTGCGAACATCCGCTGCCGCGACATCATGTCGCGCGATCTGATCACTGTGAACCGCCATACGCCGCTGGAGCAGGCCTGGGCGCTGTTTGCACAGCACCGCATCAAGGCCTTGCCCGTGGTCGATGCGGCCGGTGGCATCGTCGGCATCGTCACGCCGGCCGACTTCACTCGCCACGACGCTGCTGCCAAGCCCGAGACCATCGGCCAGATCATGACGCGCAAGGTGCAGGTCGCCCGGGTCGACCGCCATCTGGCCGAACTGGTGCCTTTGTTCGGCGGCAGCGGCCACCACCACATCCCGATCGTCGGGGACCAGGGACGCCTGGTCGGCATCATCACCCAGACCGATCTGGTGGCCGCGTTGTCGGGCGTGGTGCGGGCGCCCTGAACACAGGCCCTGCTGGGTCGAGCGGCGTGCCGGCGCCGCGTTATTTGACCAGCAGCACCGGCACACCCGCGTGTTCGACCGTGCTCTGCGCCACCGAGCCGAGGAGCACGGCCCCTGCGCCCCCTGCACCCCGGGTCCCCATCAGGATGAGGCCGCAGCCGAGCGACTGCGCTGTCTCTGCGATCGTCGCGCCGGGCGAGCCGACACGGTGTTGCGCCTCGTATTTCAGGCCGGCGGCGTCGAGCACCGCACGAGCGGGCGCCAGAGCCTCCTCTGCCTTTTCGGCGTGGTACTCGTCGAGTGACTTGGCGGCGACGAACGACGCCACGTCGCCGGACACCGGCAACTGGACGTTGATGACGTGGATCGCCATCGTGTCGGCGTCGCGGAGTTCCTTGCGCATCGCCACCAGGTGCTGCACGGCGCGGGCCGAAGTCTCCGAGCCATCCACGGCCAGGAGGATGCGGCCGAAGTGGGTCGCCGAAGGTGGGCTCGCCACGGGGGCAACGGCCGGCCCGGCCTTGATCCTGCGGTATTTGGACACCGCCTTGCCCAGCGCCAGCACGAGCAGGGCGCCCGCAATGCCGGCGCCGTAACGCACCATGTCGGTGGCGACGATCTTGGGGAACTGCGGCATCACGTCCGGATTCACCAGTGCGGGGTCGGTGACCGTCATCGTTCCTGCAATCCAGCCCAGCAGCATGCCGCCGAGCGTAATGATGATGGGGAAGCGGTCCATCAGCTTGATCACCATCTGGCTGCCCCAGACGATGATCGGGATGCTGACGAGCACGCCGAAGATGACGAGCGCCATGCTGTGGCCGGTGCCCGACGCTTCGGCCGCGCCGGCGATCGCGATCACGTTGTCCAGGCTCATCACGAAGTCCGCGATGATCACGGTCTTGACCGCGCCCCACAGCTTGTCGCTGCCTTCGATATTGGCGTGGCCTTCTTCGTGTTCGGGCACCAGCAGCTTGACGCCGATCCAGATCAGCAGCAGCGCGCCGACGATCTTCAGGAACGGGATCGCGAGCAGTTGCAGCGCGAAGAAGATCAGGATGATGCGCAGGATGATCGCACCCGCGGTACCCCACATGATGCCCTGCGTGCGTTGCTTGGGCGGCAACTTGCGGCAGGCCAGCGCGATGACGACCGCGTTGTCGCCGCCGAGCAGGATGTCGATCATGATGATCTGGCCGACCGCGATCCAGAACTCCGGGGTGGTGAGAAAGTCCATCTTGTGTTTTCCGTGCGCGCGCGGGAAGCGCGTTGTCCATCGCGATTAGAAACCCATCCTACCCACTCGGCGCTACGTAGAAGCCGAAATCTAGGCCCGACCTGTCAGGGGGCCGTCGCCGCCAGGATCTGCCCGCCGCCGTAACTGCCCTGCGCGGGCGGCTCGCCGCCACGCCGGACCCGGACCGCGCAGTACTTGAACTCGGGGATCTTGGCGAAGGGGTCGAGCGCGGCGTTGGTGAGCTTGTTGATCGCCGCCTCGTAGTAGCAGAAGGGCACGAACACCGCTCCGCGCGGCGTGCCGTCGTCGGCGCGGGCGTACAGCGAAACCGTGCCGCGGCGCGATTCGATCGTCACCACATCGCCCGCGACGGCGCCCAGCGCCGTCAGATCGAGCGGGTGGATCAACATCGTCGGATCGGGCTCCAGCGCGTCGAGCACGGTGGCGCGGCGCGTCATGCTGCCGGTGTGCCAGTGCTCCAGCTGGCGCCCCGTGATCAACACCATCGGGAACTCGGCATCGGGCCGCTCGTTGGCGGGGATGATGTCGGCGGGAACGAAACGCGCCCGGCCGCCTTCGCGCGGGAAGTCGTCGACGAACACCACCGGCTCACCCGGGTCGCCCTCGTTGACGCAGGGGTAGGTCACTGCGTGTTCGCGCTCCAGGCGCTCCCAGGTGATGCCGCCGATGCTGGGCATGGTATGGCGCATCTCGTCGAAGACTTCGCTGACGTGCCCGTACTGCCAGTCCAGCCCCATCCGGTTGGCGATCTGCTGGATGATCCACAGGTCTTGGCGCGCATCGCCCGGTGGGTTGACGGCCTGGCGGCCCATCTGGACCAGGCGGTCGGTGTTGGTGAAGGTGCCGGTTTTCTCGGGGAAGGCGCCCGCGGGCAGGATCACATCGGCCAGATAGGCCGTCTCGGTGAGGAAGATGTCTTGCACCACCAGGTGGTCGAGCGCCGCCAGCGCCTCGCGCGCGTGGTTGGCATCGGGGTCCGACATCGCGGGGTTTTCGCCCTGCACGTACATGCCGCGGATCTCGCCGTGTTTGATCGCGTGCATCACCTCCACGACCGTCAGCCCGGGGTTTTCGTCCAGCGTGCCAGGGCCGACATTCCAGGCCTTCTCGAAACGGGCCCGCGTCTGCGGGTTCGACACATGCTGGTAGTCGGGGAACATCATCGGGATCAGGCCCGCATCGGACGCGCCCTGTACGTTGTTCTGGCCCCGCAGCGGGTGCAGGCCGGTACCGGGGCGGCCGATCTGGCCCGTCATCAGCGCCAGTGCGATCAGGCAACGAGCGTTGTCGGTGCCGTGCACATGCTGCGAGATGCCCATGCCCCACAGGATCATCGAGCCCTTCGATCTTGCATACAGTCGCGCCACTTCGCGCAGCGTCTCGGCATCGACGCCACAGATCGGCGCCATCAGTTCGGGCGTGTAACCCTCGACGTTCTTGCGCAGGTCTTCGTAGCCGATGGTGCGGCTGGCGATGAAGGCTTCGTCAACCAGGCCCTCGGTGACGATGACGTTCATCATCGCGTTCAGCATCGCGACGTCGGTGTCGGGCTTGAACTGCAGGAAACGGTGCGCCACCCGCGCCAGGTCGGAGCGGCGCGGGTCGCAGACGATCAGCTTGGTCCCGTTCTTGATCGCGTTCTTGAGGAAAGTCGCCGCCACCGGGTGGTTCACCGTCGGGTTGGCGCCGATCAGGATCACGACTTCGGCCTTGGTCACGTCCATCACCGGGTTGCTTACCGCGCCCGAGCCGATGCCTTCGAGCAGCGCCACCACCGACGAGGCATGGCACAGCCGCGTGCAGTGGTCGACGTTGTTGCTGCCAAAGCCGGTGCGCACCAGTTTCTGGAACAGGTAAGCCTCTTCGTTGCTGCCCTTGGCCGAGCCGAAACCGGCAAGCGACTTCTTGCCGAAGCGGTCGCGGATGTCAGCCAGCTTGCCGCCGGCGAAGTCGAGCGCTTCTTCCCAGCTCGCTTCGCGGAACACGTCCATCACGCGGTCCGGGTCCATCACGAAGTCACCGCGCTTGGCGGCGCCGGCACGGCGGATCAGCGGCTTGGTCAAGCGATGCGGGTGGTGAGCGTAGTCGAAACCGTAGCGGCCTTTGACACACAGCCGGCCCTGGTTGGCCGGGCCGTCACGGCCCTCGACGTAGAGGATCTTGTCGTCCTTGACGTTGTAGGTGAGCTGGCAGCCGACGCCGCAGAACGGGCACAGCGATTCGACCTGTTTGTCGGGCACCGCAAGCGCCACTTCGCGCGCCGGCATCAGCGCGCCGGTGGGGCAGGCCTGGACGCATTCGCCGCAGGCGACGCAGGTGGAGCCGCCCATCGCGTCGTCCATGTCGAACACGATCTTGGCATGTTCGCCTCGGAAGGCGAGCCCGATCACGTCGTTCACCTGCTCGTCACGGCAGGCCCGCAGGCGGTGGACCGCAAGGTGGACTCGGTCTGCCCCTTCTGCGGCGTGGGCTGCCTCATCACCTACAACGTCCGGGACGAGAAGATCGTCAGCGTCGATGGCCGGGACGGCCCCGCCAACCACAGCCGCCTGTGCGTCAAGGGCCGCTTCGGCTATGACTACGCCCACCACGACCAGCGGCTGACCAAGCCGCTGATCCGCAAGGCCGGCGTG
>DATDER010000219.1:0-3117 GCA_036523095.1 Rubrivivax sp. | reverse complement strand
GGGCGTGGGTGCCGCCATCGCCTCGGGCAGCCAGAAGTGGAACGGCATCTGCGCGCTCTTGGTGAAGCAGCCGACCAGGATCAGCCCGAGCGCGACCGGGTACAGCGCGTGGGCCTTGATCAGATCGCCGCGCTGCAGCACGACCGAGAGGTCGAAGCTGCCCGCGATCTGGCCCAGCACGACGATCCCGGCCAGCATCACGAGACCGCCGCCGCCGGTCACGGCCAGCGCCATGCGGGCACCGGCGCGCGACTCCTCGCGGCCGCCCCAGTAACCGATGAGCAGGAACGACGAGACGCTGGTGAGTTCCCAGAACACCAGCAGCAGCAGCAGGTTGTCCGACAGCACGATGCCCAGCATCGCGGCCATGAACAGCATCAGCTGGCTGAAGAACTTGCCGGCCGGGTCGTCGTGGTGCAGATAGAACGCCGCATAGAGCACGATCAGCAGCCCGATGCCGGTGATCAGGCCTGCGAACATCCAGGCCAGGCCGTCAAGCCGGAAGTTGGCGTTCAGGCCGACAGAGGGCACCCACGGGGTCTGGGTCAGCAGCACCTCGCCGGCGAACACCCCCGGCGCGAGCCAGAGCAGTACGCCGAGCGAAGACGCGGTCACCGCTGCAGCGATGACGGCGGTCAGGCGGCGCCGCGCGGGAGAGTCGACCCGGCCGCTCGCATGGCAGAGCGTGGTGCCGAGCAGCAGCGGCAGGAGGACGATCAGCGCGAGGGGGCTCATCGGGGGGCGGTGAGGCACGGCAGACGCGCCGGGCAGACAGCGCGGGATTCTAGGGGGGCAGATCAGACCGCCCCGGCGCCCTTCACTCGACGAAGCGGGCGAAGCCCGCCACCGGCTCGCGCTCGGTCAGCAAGGTGTTCTCGACCTTGGACGCGTCGGCGAACCCGAGCGACATGCCGCAGACCACCATCTCCTCGCCCGGCAATGCCAACTGGTCTTCGATGATGCGGTGGAACTGCGTGAACGCCGCCTGCGGGCAGGTGTCTAGGCCGCGCGCCCGCGCCGCCACCATCACACCCTGCAGGAACATGCCGTAGTCGAGCCAGCTGCCCTGCTGCATCACGCGGTCGATCGTGAAGATCAGCCCGACCGGGGCGTCGAAGAAGGCGTAGTTGCGGCCGTGTTGCTCGTGCATGCGCGCCTTGTCGGTCTTGCCGATGCCGAGCAGCGTGTACAGGTCCCAGCCGACCTTGCGCCGGCGGTCGATGTACGGGCTGCGCCACTCCGTCGGGTAGTAGGCGTACTGCTCGGTGTGGGTCGCTCGCACGGCCGGTTCGTCGTAGGCGGCACGGATCGCCTTCGACAGCGCCGTCTTGGCATCGCCCGTCAGCACGTGCACCTTCCAGGGCTGCGTGTTGGTGCCCGACGGTGCACGCGCGGCGACCCGCAGGATCGCTTCGATCGTCTCGCGCGGCACCGGCGTGGGCAGGAAGGCGCGGACCGAGCGGCGCGAGGTGATGGCCTCGTCGACGGCGGCGGTGGTTTCGGGCGTGATGGTCATGAGGGCAGGCGAAGGGGTTGGAGGGCAGCCCGCAGCGAGGCCGGCAGGTCCGCAGGGCGCCGGGTGGCACGGTCGACGTAGACGTGGACGAAGTGGCCGGCCGCCGCGGACAGCGGCTCGCCGGTGGCGAACAGGCCGACCTCGTAGCGCACGCTGGTCCTGCCGACGTGCGCCACGCACAGCCCAGCGTCCACAGTCTGCGGAAATTCCAGCGGCGCGAAGTAGTGGCATCGGGTCTCGATCACGAGGCCGATCACGGGGCTGCGCTGGATGTCGAGTGCACCGGCCTCGATCAGGTAACGGTTCACCGTGGTATCGAAGTAGCTGTAATAGACGACGTTGTTGACGTGGCCATAGGCGTCGTTGTCCATCCAGCGCGTGGTGATGGTCTGGAAGTGGCGGTAGTGCGCACGCGGCAGCGCTTGGGGACGCCCGGTCATGGCGGCGATTGTGCCGCCCACAAGCGCTGGCTCTCGAGCGCCAGCTCGAGCGTCCGGCGCTGGATCGCCACCGTGGTCGCCAGATCGCGTCCGTAGCCCCCCGCCATCGACAGCGCCACCGGCACGCCGCGCACGCGCAGCGCGTCGAGCACCCGGCGGTCGCGCTCGGCCAGCCCTTCGGCGCTGAGCTTCAGCCGGCCCAGGCGGTCGTCTTCGTGCGGGTCGGCGCCCGCGAGGTAGAACGCGAGGCCCAGCGCGTGGTCGCGATGGCGTGCCCAGGCCTCGGCGAGGGCGCCGTCGAGCGCTTCGAGGTAGGGCCCGTCGGCACAGCCGTCCGGCAACTCCACGTCGAGGTCGCTCGCCTCCTTGCGGAAGGGGAAGTTCTTCGCCCCGTGCAGCGAGAGCGTGAACACGGTCGGGTCGTCACGGAAGATCGCTGCGGTGCCGTTGCCCTGGTGCACGTCGAGGTCGATCACGATCACACGCAGCAACTGCCGGTGGCGCCGGTGCCACTCGGCCTGCATCAGCCGCGCCGCCACCGCGACGTCGTTGAAGACGCAGTAGCCGGAGCCTTTGTGGGCGTGGGCGTGGTGCGTCCCCCCCGCCAGATTCGCCGCCACGCCCTCGCCGTCGAACAGGGCGCTGCGCGCGGCCGCGATCGTGGCCCCGACGGAGCGCCGCGCACGCTCGGCCATGCGCGCAGACCAGGGGAAGCCGATCTCTCGTTGCTGCGCCGCGCTCGTGGTGCCTTCGGCGACGGCCGTGATCCAGGCCGGGTCGTGCGCCAGCGCCAGTTCGCCGTCACTCGCCGCGGGCGCCTCGGTCACCCGCAGCGCCGGCAGCGTCGCTTCGGCGGCCTCGCGCAGGAGCCGGTACTTGGTCATCGGGAAGGTGTGCCCCGGCGGCAGGGGCAGCACGAAGTGGTCGGAGTGAAAGGCACGCATTGGCGCGGGATTCTAGGAAGGCCCCCCTACAATGGTGCACTGCAGCAAAAAGTGCTTGCAATGCTGCGGGAGAACCCTATACTTGAGTCCATGTTGCAGTGCAGCATGCACCAACAGGCAGATCCACCCACCCTCTCGGAGACTGAACATGACCTACCTCACCGCTGAACAACTGATGGCCGCCCAGAAGGCCAACGTCGAGACCCTTTTCGGCCTG
>DATDER010000218.1:0-9704 GCA_036523095.1 Rubrivivax sp. | reverse complement strand
CCGCGATCTGGCCTGCCACAGGCCGCCTACACCGGGCTTGGCCAGCCAACAGCGGTGCTACGCTGAACCCATGTCCGGACCCCTGGCCTGGCTTGTGTTGGCGATCGGCCTGGCAGCCATCACGTTGCTCGGCGCTTTGGTGTGGACGCTGAGCGCGCAGGCGCGAAGGTCCGCGGCCGCGGACGCCGAGCGCACCCTGGCGCTGACCCAGGAGATCGACGCGCACCGGGCCGCCGAAGCCGCGCTGCTGCAGAGCGAGCTGCGTCAGCGCGACCTGCTCGATAACGTGCCCATCGGAGTGCTCTTCCTCGACACCCGCGGCGTGGTGCTCGACGCGAATCCGCGCCTGTGCCAGGTGCTGGGCCGGAGCGCGGAAGAGATGCGGCGGCTCACGGTCGCAGACCTCTTGCCGCCGGCGGATTTGCCGGAGAACCGCGCCCTGCTCGCCCAGTTGCTGCGCGGCGACATCCCGGTGGCGGTGCGCCAAACCGCGGTGCGCCGTGCCGACGGCTCCGAGCTGCAGGTTCGCGCCCGGATCACGGTCCTGCGCGACGCCGACGGGCAGCCGCAGCGCCTGGTCGGCGTGATCGAGGACATCAGCGAGCACCTGCGGCTGGCCGAGACCGAGCGTGCACGCGACGCCGCCGAGGCCTCGAGCCGCGCCAAGAGCGAGTTCGTCTCGCGCATGAGCCACGAGCTGCGCACGCCGCTCAATGCGATGCTGGGTTTTGCCCAGTTGCTCAGCATGGACCGCAAGCCGGCGCTGGCGCCGGCGCAGCAGGCCTGGGCGTCGCAGATCCAGCGCGCGGGCTGGCACTTGCTGGAGATGATCAACGACACGCTCGACCTGGCGCGCATCGAGTCCGGCATGGTCGAGCTGAACACCCAGCCGCTGGAGCTGGCGCCGCTGATCCGCGCCAGCGTCGCGCTCGTCGGCGCCGCGGCCGACCAGCGCGGTGTCGTGCTCGGCGAACAGCTTGATGAACGTGCCAGCGCCGTGATGGGCGACGAGACACGGCTGAAGCAGGTGATGACAAACCTGCTCTCGAACGCCGTCAAGTACAACCGCGAGGGCGGTCGCATCACGGTCGAGACGCGGCTCGCCAACGAACGCCAGGTCGAGATCGTGGTGCGCGACACCGGCCTGGGCATGTCGCCGACGCAGCTGGCCGGCTTGTTCCAGCCCTACAACCGGCTCGGCCGCGAGACCTCGCAGATCGAGGGCACCGGCATCGGCCTCGTCATCAGCCGGCGCCTGGCCGAGCTGATGGGCGGCACCTTGAAGGCGACCAGCACCGAAGGCCACGGCTCGTCGTTCGTGCTGCGCCTGCCCCGCGCCGCCTTCACCGACAGCGGCTCGCCGATCCGCGGCTCCCCGGAAGCCACCCCCGCGTACCACCGCCGCGTGGTGCACTACATCGAAGACAACGAAACCAACGTCGAAGTCATGCGCGGCATCCTGTCGCAGCGGCCGCAGGTCGCGCTGGAGGTTTCTCTCAACGGTCTGGACGGCCTGGCCTCGGTGCGCCAGCACCGGCCCGACCTGATCCTGCTCGACATGCATTTGCCCGACATCGGCGGGCTGGAACTGCTGCGCTATCTGAAACACGACGACTCGGCGGCCGACATCCCCGTGCTCGTGGTTTCGGCCGATGCGACACCGGCACGCGTGGAGGAAGCGCTGACCCTGGGTGCGGCGCACTACCTGACAAAACCGGTCGACATCGCCACCTTCCTGGACACACTCGACCAGGCCTTGATGAACCTGGACACCCGTTGGGGCTGATCAAGTTAGCAACCACTATCGCCAATTGCGTTGTGCCAATAGAATTTCACGTTCAGGTGTGAGGCGCCGCGGCGGATTCAGCACTCGGACCGCGAGAGTGCTAACATTTGGCGGAACTCCGCGCTGCGGGTTTACTCTGAGAGGTACATGAGCACTTCATCGACTTCCGCCCTTTCCGTCCGCGACCCCTGGTCGCTGGTGCCTTCGCTCGGCAACCTGGATGCGTACATCAGCGCCGTGAACCGGCTGCCGATGCTGACCCAGCCCGAAGAGGTGTCGCTCGGACAGCGCCTGCGTGACGGGGGCGACCTCGACGCCGCCGGCCGGCTGGTGTTGTCGCACCTGCGCCTGGTGGTGTCGGTATCGCGCCAGTACCTGGGTTACGGGCTGCCGCAGGGCGACCTGATCCAGGAAGGCAACGTCGGATTGATGAAGGCGGTGAAACGGTTCGACCCCGATCACGGCGTGCGACTGGTGAGCTACGCGCTGCACTGGATCAAGGCCGAGATCCACGAGTACATCCTGAAGAACTGGCGCATGGTCAAGGTCGCCACGACCAAGGCGCAGCGCAAGCTGTTCTTCAACCTGCGCTCGATGAAACAGGGCTTCCGGGCCGACGCCGCCGACGGTGCCACCCACCGCAGCACGCTGACGCCGGACGAGGTTGGCCTCGTCGCGCGCGAGCTGAACGTCAAGCCCGAGGAAGTCGTCGAGATGGAAACCCGGCTCTCCGGCGGCGACGTGTCGCTCGAGCCGCTGAACGACGACGGTGAAGAAGACTACGCGCCGATCGCCTACCTGGCCGACGACCGCGCCGAGCCCACGAACGCACTCGACGCACGCCAGCGTGACTGGATGTCGGGCGACGGCATCTCGCTGGCGCTCGAGGTGCTCGACCCGCGCAGCCGGCGCATCGTCGAAGAACGCTGGCTGAAGGTCAACGATGACAACTCCGGCGGCATGACGCTGCACGAGCTGGCGGCCGAGTACGGCGTCAGCGCCGAGCGCATCCGCCAGATCGAGGTCGCGGCGATGAAGAAGATGCGCAAGTCGCTTGAACTCGCCGCCTGAGGCGGCGACGCATCGCACACAACGGCCCCTTCACGGGGCCGTTTTCACTTCTGCGCGAGCAGGATCTTCAGATCGTGCAACAGCGCCGGCGCGCCGGTACCGTAACGTGTGAACAGGCGCACCCGGCCCTGGGGGTCGAAGACGAAGGAGCCTGCGGTGTGGTCGACCGAGTAGCTCCCTTCGCTCTTGCCCGGCACCTTGGCGTAGAAGATCTTGAAGTGCTTGGCCGCGGCCTTGGTCTCGTCGAGCGTGCCGCGCAGTGCGACGAAGCTGGGGTCGAAGGCCTCGACGTAAGCCTTCAGGATCTGCGCGGTGTCGCGTTCGGGGTCGACCGTGACGAAGATGCCGACCACACGTTCGCCGTCGGGGCCGAGTTCGCGCTTCACCGCCGCCAGCTCGGCCATCGTGCTCGGGCAGACATCGGGGCACTGCGTGAAGCCGAAGAAGACCACCGCCACCTTGCCCTTGAAGTCGGCCAGGGTGCGGAGCTTGCCGTTGGCATCGGGCAGCGACAGCTCGCGTGCGTACTCGGCACCGGTGATGTCGATGCCCTTGAAGGAGGCCGGTGCTGCCGCCGGCGCCGAAGGGCCGCCGGCCTTGTCGCAGCCCCCGAGCAGGCCGGCAACCACGGCGGCGGCCAGGATCAAGGTTCGGCAACGTTTCAGGTGGGCAGCCATGGGCTCAGGTAGTGGTCCAGCAGGAGCGCGCCGAACAGCAGCGACAGGTGCCAGATGGAGAATCGGAAGGTCTTGCGTGCGAGCGCATCGCTGTAGTCGCGCCAGAGCGCGAAGGCATACGCGATGAACATGCCGCCCAGCACCACCGCGGCGGCCAGGTACAGGAAGCCGCTCATGCCGAAGATGAAGGGCAGCAGCGTCGCGGCAAACAGCACCAGCGTGTAGAGCAGCACCTGCAGGCGCGTGAACTCGCTGCCGTGCGTGACCGGCAGCATCGGCAGGCCCGACTTGCGGTAGTCCTCGACCCGGTACAGCGCCAGGGCCCAGAAATGCGGCGGGGTCCAGAGGAAGATGATCAGGCACAGGATCAGCGCCTCGTGCCCGACCTCACCCCGCATCGCGGCCCAGCCCAGCACCGGCGGCATCGCGCCCGAGGCGCCGCCGATGACGATGTTCTGCGGTGTGCGCGGCTTCAGCACCACGGTGTAGATCACGGCGTAGCCGACGAAGGTGGCGAAGGTGAGCCCCATCGTCAGCGGGTTGACCTTCCACCACAGCAGCGTGCTGCCGGCGGCACAGAGAGCGGCCGAGAAAGCCAGCGTCTGCGCGTTCGTGAGCTGGCCACGTGCGTTCGGGCGCCACGCGGTGCGGGCCATCTTGGCGTCGATGTGCTGTTCGACCAGGCAGTTGAAGGCCGCCGCCGCGCTCGCCACGAGCCAGATGCCGAGCGTGGCCCAGCCGGCGAGCGCCAGGTCGGGCAGGCCCGGCTGCGCCAGCAGCATGCCGATGACCGCGCAGAAGACGATCAGCTGCACCACCCGCGGCTTGGTCAGGGCATAGAACTGCGCCCAGCGGGAGCCGGTGGCGGTAGGGCGGGCGATGGTCTGCGACATGGGGGCCGGCGATTCTAGGCAGGCAGCCCGCCGCGCTGGCCGGCAACGGCGCCGGCCAGTCGCCGCTGGCGGCTGCGCGCGAGCAGCGAGGTGCTGATCGCTACCAGCGCCGCCGCGCCCGCCGAGTGGGCCAGCGCACCCGCCAAAGGCCAGCCGAGGACAACGTTCGACAACCCGCTCGCCAACAACCAGAGCGCGACGCCGACGAGCGCCCAGGCGTAGCCGCGCTGCAGCGGCCAGAGCGCGACCGCCAGCGCTGCGAGCGCCGCGAACAGCAACGAGGCGACGACGCGGTGCGCCATCTGGATCGCCACCAGCGCGCCCATCGACAGGTAGCCTCCGCTGCCGTCACGCCCCAGCTCGCGCAGCAGCGTGAAACCTTCGCCGAAGTCCATCGCCGGCCACCACTGCCCGTTGCACTGCGGGAAGCCGCTGCAGGCGACGACGGCATAGTTGGTCGAGACCCAGCCGCCGAGCGCGATCTGCAGCCACACCAGCGCCGTCACGGCCACGGCGCCCTGTTTCAGGCGCGCCGGTAGCACCAGCGTGCTCCCGCGCCAGTTCTCGTGCTGCATCACGAGCAGCGCCAGCAGCAACAGGCCGCCCAGCAGGTGCAAGGTGACGACCGCCGGGTACAGCTTCAGCGTCACCGTGTACTTGCCGAACAGCCCCTGCACGATGACCCAGAGCAGCGTCGCCGTCGCCCACCAGGGGGAATGCGGCAGGCGCCGGCGTTCGAGCCAGCTCACCGCCGCCATGACCAGGATCAGCACGCCCACGGTCATCGCCAGGTAGCGGTGGATCATCTCGATCCAGGCCTTGCTGAAGGTCACCGGCCCGCTCGGCGCTGCGGTTTGCGCCGCGTGGATGTCGGCCTGCGCGCCGATCGGGCTCGCCTGGCCATAACAACCCGGCCAGTCGGGGCAGCCCAGCCCCGAATCACTGAGGCGTGTGAAGGCGCCGAAGACGATGAGGTCGAAGGTCAGGAACAGCGTCACCGCGGTGAGCGCCGCGAGGCGCACACGCGTGTCGCTGCCGCGCTGGCGCAGCCAGACCCAGGCCAGCGGCAGCAGCGCCGCAGTGAGCGCGAGCAAAGCCAGGCGCAGCGTGGGTGCGAGGTCGAACGTTGATGTCGTTTCCATGTCCACGGTCTCAGGCCGCGCCGGGCCGCTCCCAAGCGGCCCGGGCTCCCCTCGGGGGGCGCGAGCGAAGCGAGCTTGGGGCTGTCATCTAGCGTCCAGGCTGGTCCCAGAACGACGAAGCCCGCAGCAGTCGATCGAGGTCGCGTTTCAGGCGCGCGGGGTCGGGGTCGACCGGCACACGCATCATCCACTCGCCCATCGGGTCGACGATGTAGAGGTGGTCTTCGAGCGCCTGGCCCGGCGCTGGCTCGAGCCAGGCCGCGAGTGCGGCGGGCGGCGCACGCAGCACGCGCACCGGCGGGGCGGCGTCGAGCGCGCTGCGCAGCGCCGGTGCCAGCGGTGCGTCGTCGGTGACAAGCCAGACCTTGTCCAGCCGTTCGCGCTCGCGCCCCAGCATCTCGCGCAGCTGGCGCTGGATGAAGAGCCGCTTCTCGCAATCCCCGGAGCAGCTCGACGGGCCGACCGACACCAGCAACCACTGGCCGCGCAGCGGAGCGGCATCGACGGCACTGCCGTCGAGCGCATGCCAGGGCCCGGCCGGCATCGCCCGCGTGGGCGTGACCAGGGTGCTGTAGTTGCTGCGTCCCTCGGGGCGGATCACGTAGTAGGTGAAGTACGAGGCCACCACGGGCGCGGCGCAGGCCAGCAGCACGAGCAGCATCTTGAACCGGCCGCTCAGGGTGCGGCGGTCGGCGCCGGGCCGCGGCAGCGCCAAGCTGTGCACCGTGAGCCCGATGGGCTCATCGCTGACGGCGGCGCGGGCGGAGGATTTGGAACCAGACATAGAGACCGATCGTCAGCGCACTCAGCGCGAACCATTGAAAGGCGTAGCCGTGGTGCTTGTCGACACCGCTGGCGGGTTGCAGCCAGTCGCGCCGCAGCCCATCGGCGCCGCCGGGAGCACCATCGTCGGCTTGCAGCAGCGACACCGGGCGCAACTGCAGGCGGATTTCGCGCGCGAAAGCGTCGAGGTCGAGATTCTGCCGGATCGCACCCGACGCGGCGCCGTCGAACTCGTACAGCCGTGCCGGCGGCGGGGCGATGCGCCCGCTCACCCGCACCACGCCTGCGGGCGTGGCTGGCTCGATGACACGGCTGCGTTCCATCGCGTCACGCGGCTGCCAGCCGCGCTGCACCAGCACCGCGGTGCCGTCGGGCAGGTGCAGCGGCGTGACGACGAAAAATCCGGGTCGGCCCTGCATCTGCCGGTTGTCGAGATAGACCGTGAATTCACGCCGCCAGGTGCCTTCGACGACGATGCGACGGTGCAGTTGCGCCGCCGCGTCGCCAGGGCTGCGCGCCAGCTCGGCGGCAGCCAAGGGCGGCATGTCGCGCCGGCTGTCGATGGCGAACTGCAGCGCGGTCTTCTGCGCCGCGCGGTCAAGCTGCCAGACGCCGAGCCGCGCGGTGGCCGCCGCCAGCGCCAGCGCTGCCAGCAAGACGATGACCCGTTGCAGGGTCACGGCCGGCGCGCTCTCGCGCAGCGGGTGGAATAATCGGCCGCTATGAAGGTCGTGATCGTGATGATGCTGGTGGCGGTGCTGGCAGCCCTCGCCGGAGCGGGCGCGATGATGCTGCGCAAGGGCCGCACGCCGGGCACGCGCAACCTGGGCATGGCACGCGCGCTGGCGCTGCGGGTCGGGCTGTCGATCGCGCTCTTCCTGTTCATCCTGCTCGCCTGGTCGTTCGGCTGGATCCAGCCGACCGGCATCCCGCTTTGAGCCCCAGCGCCAAAAGAAAACGCCGCCCGCGGCGGCGCTTGGTGAAACCGGCGCGGCCTCAGAGCCAGTAGACCAGGAAGTACAGGCCGAGCCACACCACGTCGACGAAGTGCCAGTACCAGGCCGCGCCTTCGAAACCGAAGTGCCGCTCCGGCGTGAAGTGGCCCTTCATCAGGCGCAGCGTGATGAAGGTCAGCATCAGCATGCCGACGAAGACGTGGAAGCCGTGGAAGCCGGTGAGCATGAAGAAGGTCGAACCGAAGATGCCCGAGCTCAGCTTCAGGTTCAGGTCGCGATAGGCATGCATGTACTCGTAAGCCTGCACACACACGAAGGCGGCGCCCAGGATCACGGTGATCCACATCCACACGACCGTCTTGGCGCGCTGGCCCGCGATGAGCGCGTGGTGCGCGATCGTCAGCGTCAGGCCCGAGGTGAGCAGGAGCGCGGTGTTGATGGTCGGCAGCGGCCACGGCCCCATGGTCCGGAAGGGCTCGACGGTGCCCGCGGGCGAACCCGTTGCGCCGCCGCCCTGGCTGGGCCAGACAGCCTTGAAGTCAGGCCACAGCACCGAGTTCTCGAGGCTGCCCAGCGCCGGCAAGGCGTGCACCCGAGCCCAGTAGAGGGCACCGAAGAAGGCAGCGAAGAACATCACTTCCGAGAAGATGAACCAGCTCATGCTCCAGCGGTAGGAGACATCAATGCGGTCGGAATACAAGCCACCTTCGCTCTCGCCGATGGCGGTGCGAAACCACTGGAACAGCACCGCGAGCCAGGTCACCATGCCGGCCAGCAGCACATAGGCGGCCCAGCCGTGGCCGTTGATCCACTGCGCCGCGCCGTAGATCACGAGCAGGAAGCCAAAGGCCACCAGCACCGGGTAGTGCGACGGCGAAGGAATGAAGTAGTAGGGCTTGCTGCCCGCGGGCGTCATGGCCGACATGTCAGGGGTTCTCCTCGGATCTCAGTTCGTTTCAGTCTCAGGCGCCCGCCACACCGCTGCCGACGACCCAGCGCACCAGCAGCAGCAACAGGCCGACGAAGATCGCCGCACCCACGATGCCACCGAGGACGACATACACCGGGTTGAGGCGCTGCACATCCTCCTGGTAGCCGGCTCCCCGGCGCACGCCGAAGAAAGACCAGGCCACCGCGCGCGCGGTTTGCCAGAACGATGCCGGGCGTGAAGCCAGACGCTTCAGCCCGCTGTCGGTTTGCTGGGCGCGGTCGTGCGCGCTCATGCGGGTGCCGCCGGCGTCTTGCCGCCGACCTCGAAGAAGGTGTAGGACAGGGTGATCGTGCGCAGCCCCTGCGGCAGCTTCGGGTCGATCACGAAGGTCACCGGCCATTGTTTGGTTTCGCCCGGTGCGAGGGTGTGCTCGGTGAAGCAGAAACACTCGATCTTGGAAAAGTGTGCCGCCGCCTCGTGCGGTGCATAACTCGGAATCGCCTGCGCCACCATCGTGCGTCCCTGCACGTTCTTGAACTCGTACATCACGGTCGTGAGCTGACCCGGGTGCACCTGCACCGAACGCTGCGCAGCCTTGAACTCCCAGGGCCCGCGTGCGTTGGCATCGAACTCCACCGTGACCATGCGTGAAGTGTCGACCTGCGTGTTGGGGGCCGAGCGCTCCGTGGACCAGCTACCGCTGGCGATGCGCTGTTCGGCCACCGCCAGCACGTTGATGCCGAGCGCGTCGCAGATCGCACGGTACATCGGCACCAGCGCGTAGCCGAAGCCGAACATGATCGCGACCATGACGAGCAGCTTGCCGAGCATGCGCCGGTTGTCGCCGCCCAAGGTGGAAACAGCCATCCTAGTGCCCGAACCAGATCATCTTGACCATGAAGCCGGCGCCGAACAGCACCGCCAGCGACGCCAGGATCAAGCCCAGGCGCCGGTTGGCCTTGCGTTGCTGTTCGTCGATCACGCGCTCGAGCCTCAGGCCAGGACCTTGGTCGCGCTGGCGTTCAGCTTGGGCGGCGTTTCGTAGGTGTGCCAGGGTGCCGGCGACGGCACTTCCCACTCCAGACCCTCGGCAGCTTCCCACGGCTTCTGCGGCGCGGGCGCGCCCTGGCCGCGCATCATCGGCACGCAGACGAAGAGGAAGAAGTAGACCTGCATCAGGCCGAAACCGAAGGCGCCGACCGACGCCAGCGCGTTGAAGTCGGCGAACTGCATCGGGTAGTCGGCATAACGCCGCGGCATGCCGGCCAGGCCAAGGAAGTGCATCGGGAAGAAGGTGATGTTGAAGAAGATCAACGAGCCCCAGAAGTGGATCTTGCCGCGTGCTTCGCTGTACATCACGCCGGTCCACTTCGGGCCCCAGTAATACACACCCGCGAACAGGCCGTAGAGCGACCCGGCGACGAGCACGTAGTGGAAGTGCGCCACCACGTAGTAGGTGTCCTGG
>DATDER010000217.1:0-10181 GCA_036523095.1 Rubrivivax sp. | reverse complement strand
TATCGCGCCGGCGCAGGCCGGCGTGCAGGCCGCGCTGGTCGTGCTTTGCGGCGCCGCCGGCTCGGTCCTCTGGGGCGCGCTCGTCGACCGCGCCGGCACCCGGCGCCCGCGCCGCAAACTGGCGGCGATGGCCGTTCTGTGCCTGCTGTCGATGGTCGTGCTGTTGGTCGCTTTCGGCCTCGGCGCCGGCGCGCCGTGGCAGTTCTCGCTGATCGCCTGCGGCGGCTTCCTCGCCACCTGCACCGTCGGCCCGGTGACGGCGATCGTGATCGATGTCGTGCACCCCGGCGTGCGCGCCACCGGCGCATCGGTGCTCGCGCTGTTCCAGAACCTGTTCGGGCTCGCCGCCGGCCCCTTCATCGCCGGCATCCTGTCCGACACCGTGGGCCTCGCGCTGGCGCTGACCGTGACGCCGCTGTTTGCCGTGCTGGCCGCGCTCGCCTTCGTGCTTGCCGCGCGCAGCTACGAAGCCGACAAGGCGCGCGCCGCCGAACCGCTCGATTCCCCTTCCCTGTCGCCGGACCCGGTGCCGGCATGAACCCAATCGGAGCTCCCATGAACGCATCGATGATGCAGCAGCCGCTGCTGATCTCCACCCTGCTGACGCATGCCGAACGCCATCACGGCGAGCAGGAGATCGTCTCGCGCCGCGTCGAAGGCGACATCCACCGCACCACCTACCGCGAGCTGGCCGCGCGCTCGCGCCGCCTGGCCAATGCACTGGCTGCGCTCGGCGTCGCGCACGGCAACCGCGTGGCCACGCTGGCGTGGAACGGTTACCGCCACATGGAGCTGTACTACGCGGTCAGCGGCTCGGGCGCCGTGCTGCACACGCTGAACCCGCGCCTGCACCCAGACCAGGTGGTGTGGATCGCCGACCACGCCGAAGACCAGGTGCTGTGCTTCGACCTCACCTTCCTGCCGCTGATCGAGGCGATCGCCGGCCGCGTGAAGACGATCAAGCATTTCGTCGCGATGACCGATCGCGCCCACATGCCGGCACCGGGCAAGGTACCCGGCCTGCTGTGCTACGAGGACCTGATCGAGCAGGCCGCCCCCGACTTCACCTGGCCGACGTTCGACGAGAACGAGCCCTCGTCGCTGTGCTACACCTCGGGCACGACCGGCAACCCCAAGGGCGCGCTGTACACCCACCGCTCGACGCTGCTGCACACCTACGCTGCGGCGCTGCCGGATTCGCTGAGGTGCTCGGCGCGCGACGTGGTCCTGCCGGTGGTGCCGATGTTCCACGTCAACGCCTGGGGCCTGCCCTACATCGCGTGCATGGTCGGCGCCAAGCTGGTGTACCCGGGTCCTTTCCTCGACGGCAAGAGCCTGCACGACCTGTTCGAGGCCGAGGGCGTCACGCTGTCGGCCGGTGTGCCGACCGTGTGGCAGGGCCTGCTGGCCCACGTCGAGGCCAACAACCTGCGCTTTCGCACCATGCGGCGCACGATCATCGGCGGCTCGGCCTGCCCGCCCGCGATGATGCGCGCGTTCCAGGAACGCTACGACGTCGAAGTGTTGCACGCCTGGGGCATGACCGAGATGAGCCCGCTCGGCACCGCCTGCACCTTCAAGACCAAGCACCTGGACGCCAGCCCCGAGGAGCGCCTGGCCGTGCAGGCCAAGCAGGGACGCGTGGTGTTTGGCGTCGACATGAAGATCGTCGGCGAAGACGGCGAGCACCTGCCACACGATGGCAAGGCCGCCGGCGAATTGATGGTCAGGGGCCCGTGGGTCATCGCCCGCTACTTCAAGGGTGAAGGCGGCGACCCGCTGGCATATTTCGACGGCCAGGGCTGGTTCCCGACCGGCGACGTCGCCACAATCGACGCCGACGGCTACATGCAGATCACCGACCGCAGCAAGGACGTGATCAAGAGCGGCGGCGAGTGGATCGGCTCGATCGATCTCGAGAACATCGCGATGGCGCATCCAGCGGTCGCGATGGCCGCGTGCATCGCGGCCCGGCACCCGAAGTGGGACGAGCGCCCGCTGCTGGTGGTGGTCAAGAAGCCCGGCGCCGAGTTGACGCGCGAAGGGCTGCTGCAGTTCTACGAAGGCAAGATCGCCAAGTGGTGGACGCCCGACGACGTGGTCTTCGTCGACGCGATCCCGCTCGGTGCGACCGGCAAGGTGCAGAAGAACAGGCTGCGCGAACGCTTCGAGCAGTACAAGCTGCCGACGGCGTGAGGCCGTGGCGTTCGACCTGAGCCCGGCGCGGCTGCGCGCGCTGTTTCCGGGCGTGATCGCCTGCGCCGTGGTGGCCGCGGCCGCCACGTTCCTGGGCCAGCATTACGGCGCGCCGGTGCTGCTGTTCGCGCTGCTGATCGGCATGGCGATGAACTTCCTGTCGGCCGACGGGGGGCCGTGCGCGCCGGGCATCGAGTTCTGCGCCCGCAGCGTGCTGCGCGTGGGCGTCGCCCTGCTCGGGCTGCGGATCACGCTGGACCAGGTGGTGGCGCTCGGCTGGCAGCCGGTGGTGCTGGTGGTGGCCAGCGTGGCGATCACGATCACGCTGTCGATGCTGGTCGCGCGGGCGCTCGGGTTTCAAGGCATCTTCGGCTTGCTGACCGGCGGCGCCACCGCGATCTGCGGCGCGTCGGCCGCCCTGGCGCTGTCGGCCGCACTGCCGGCGCACCCGCTGAAGGAACGCGCGACCCTGTTCACCGTGATCGGCGTTTCGGCTCTGTCGACGTTCGCCATGGTGGCCTACCCGATGATCGTGCACGCGCTGGGGTTGAGCCCGCAGCAGGCCGGGATCTTCCTCGGCGGAACGATCCACGACGTCGCACAGGTGGTGGGTGCAGGCTACAGCCTGTCGCCGGAAACGGGCGACGCTGCGACCTTGGTGAAGCTGCTGCGCGTCGCGATGCTTCTGCCGGTGATCGTGGTCGCGTCGTTGATCACGCGCGCGCGCAGCAAGGCCGACGGTACGGCCGGGTCGACGCAGCGCCCGCCGCTGCTGCCGGGCTTTGCGGTGGCCTTCGCGCTGCTGGTGGCGCTGAACAGCACCGGCTGGATGCCATCGCTGGTGCGCAGCGTCGGCAACGATGCGTCGCGCTGGTTCCTGGTGGCGGCGATTGCCGGCATCGGCATGAAGACGCAGCTGAAGGAACTCGCGACGGTCGGCATCAAGCCGGTCGCCCTGATGATCGGCGAAACTGTCTTTCTCGCCGCGCTGGTGCTGGCGATGATGCGCTGGATGATGTGAACTGACCCACCCCCGATGCGGCCTGAAGGCCGCCTCCCCCTCAAGGGGGCGACACCAGCGGACCGGCGAAGCCGGATCCACGGTGTCCTGCTTGAAGGACTTGCGCCATGCAAACAACTTCCTGTCCCGCGCGCCGTCGGCTGATCGCCGCCGCTGCATTGGCGGCCTTCGCGCCCTCTCGCGTCGGTGCTCAAGGCTTCCCGGTCAAGCCCTTGCGCGTCGTCGTCGCCGGCCCGGCCGGCGCCTCCGCCGACCTGATCGCACGCCTGGTCACCGAGCCGCTGGCCAAGAACCTGGGCCAGACGGCCATCGTCGAGCCCAAGCCCGGCGCGGCCGGTGCGATTGCGGTCAACGACCTGCTGCAGGCACCGCACGACGGCCACACCCTGCTGGTCGGCGTGAACTCCCTGGTCAGCGAGATCCCGCACATCGTCAAGCTGCGCATCGACATGGCGAAGTCGCTGCGACCGCTGGCCGAACTGGCCCGCGGCGGCCTGGTGCTGGTCGGCCACCCGAGCTTCCCGGCGAAGAGCCTGGCCGAGCTCGTGGCCTACGTGAAGGCCCATCCCGGCAAGGTCAACGTGGCGTCGTACAGCGCGGGCACGCTGTCGCACGTGCTGGGCCTGCTGCTGAACCAGGCCGCCGGCATCGACCTCACGCATGTCGCCTACAAGGGCTCGACGCCGGCGCTGGCCGACGTGATGGGCAACCACGTGCCGCTGATGTTCGACAGCATCGCGACCTCGCTGCCGCTGATCCAGGGCGGCAAGATCAAGGCCTTCGCCGTCAGCACGCCCCGGCGCTCGCCGGTGCTGCCCGATGTGCCCACCTTCACCGAGCTCGGCTACCCAAAGCTCGAGGCCCTGGCCTGGATGGGCCTGTGGTGCCCGCCCGACGTGCCCGCGGCCGCTCAGGCGCGCGTGCGCGAGGCCGCGCTGAAGGTGCTGGCGTCGCCGGCCGTGCGCGAACGCCTGCTCGAACTCGGCTTCGACGTCGGTGCGCCGCGCAGCCAGGACGAGATGGTGGCCGCTTTGAAGGTCGACCACGACCGTGTCGGCGCAGTGCTGAAGTCGATCGGCTTCCAGCCCGAGTAGCCGAGCCAGGGTATCGCGCTGCGGCGGCGTTTGGCGTACGCTGGCGCCACCCGGCCGAACGTGCCGGCGACGGAGGCTCGTATGCACCCTGAAGCCCCACTGCCGTCGTTTCGCCTGGCGCCCGGCGTCTCGATGATCCAGGCGTCGCCGTGGACATCGGCACGGGTGACGCTGGACTCACCGGCGCTCGAGGTGATGACCGACCTCACCAAGGTCAAGGCGGCCACGATCCACCCGGACCAGACGCTGCATCTGGCCGAACAGACGATGATTTACCAGGGCGTGCGGATGCTGTTCGTGGTCAGCGAGATGCCGACGCTCGAGGGCCTGGTCACCAGCACCGATCTGCGCGGGGAGCGCCAGATGCGCCTGGTGCACGAGCGCAACCTGCGCTTCGACGACGTGCGTGTGGCCGACGTGATGACCGAGCTGTCGATGCTCGACGCGATCGACTACGAACCGATGGCCGGCGCAAGGGTGGGCAACGTGGTGGCCACACTAAAGCGCGTGGGCCGCAACCACCTGCTGGTGGTGCAGGCCGGCGCGCGCGGCGCCCCGCGGCGCGTGCGCGGCGTGATCTCGCGCTCACAGGTCGAGCGCCAGTTGGGACACATGATTGAGATCGCCGAGATCGCCAGCAGCTTTTCGGAAGTCGAGCGCGCGTTGTTGTAACGCTGTCAGCGCCTGCGGCCGCCGGGCGGTTGGTCGTTTCCGCCGCTTGGGGACAGCCGCGCGGCCGCAGGCGGCCGGGCGGCGGCTCGAATGTCATGCCTTCGTCGGCAGCAGGAACCTCGACAGCGCCGGGATCAGCACCACCGCGCCGACCATGTTCCAGACGAACATGAAGGCCAGCAGCACGCCCATGTCGGCCTGGAACTTGATCGGCGACAGGGCCCAGGTGGCGACGCCTGCGGCCAGCGTGACACCGACCAGCACCACCACCTTGCCGGTGAACTGCAGTGCGCGTCGATAGGCCTCGGCCAGGGGCACGCCAGCGCGCTGCTGCGCGAGCTGTACGCTCAGCAGGTACAGCGCGTAGTCGACGCCGATGCCCACGCCCAGCGCGATCACCGGCAACGTGGCCACCTTGACACCGATGCCCAGCGCCACCATCAGCGCCTCGCACAGCACCGACGTGATGATCAACGGCACCACCGCCACCACCACCGCGCGCCAGCTGCGGAAGGTGATGAAGCACAGCACGATCACCGCGCCGTACACCAGCAGCAGCATCTGCGTCCAGGCCTGCCGGACGACGATGTTGGTCGCGGCCTCGATGCCGGCGCTGCCGGCGGCGAGCAGGAACTTGCGATCGTCGGCGCCATGTTCGGCGGCGAAGGCACTGCTGGCCTGCACGACACGGTCCAGCGTCTCGGCGCGATGGTCGGACAGGTAGGCGATCACCGGCATCACCGAGCAATCGGTGTTGAACAGCTCCGGGTTGTTCACGCTGGCCTGCTGCGCGCCGTAGTTCAGCACGTCCTGGTTGCGCGCGATGGTCAGCCACTTCGGGCTGCCTTCGTTGCTGCCGGCCGTGATCTGGCGCACCGCATTGGTCAGCGCGACGGTCGTCTGCACGCCCGGCACCTGCTGCAGCGTCCAGGCCAGGCGGTCGGCCTCGACCAGGGTCTGGTACTTCAGGCACCCTTCCTTCTCGGTCTTCACGATCACCGCGAAGGTGTCGCTCGACAGGCTGTAGTGCCCGGTGACGTAGGCGTTGTCGCGGTTGTAGCGCGAGTCGGCGCGCAACTCGGGCGCCCCGGGGTCGAGGTCGCCGATCTTCAGTTGCGTGCTCGCTGCATAGCCGAGCACCAGCAGCAGGGCCGACGCGATCACCGCGCCCGTCGCCCAGCAGCGCTCGGTGAAGCGACCGAGCCAGGCGAACAGGCGGTTGAAACCCTTGTCGCGCGCCGCTTCGCTCTCGGCCTGCAGCGCCCGCGCCGCGGCCGCATCGCTGACGCCGACGTAGCTCAGCAGCACCGGCAGCAGGATCAGGTTGGTGAAGATCAGCACCGCGACGCCGATGCTGGCGGTCAGCGCCAGGTCCTTGATGACGGCGATGTCGATTGCCATCAGCACCGCGAAGCCCACCGCGTCGGCCAGCAGCGCGGTCAGGCCGGCGAGGAACAGGCGGCGAAAGGTGAAGCGCGCAGCCACCAGCTTGTGCGCACCGCGCGCGATGTCCTGCATGATGCCGTTCATCTTCTGCGCGCCATGGCTGACGCCGATCGCGAACACCAGGAAGGGCACCAGGATCGAATACGGGTCGAGCTCGAAGCCGAAGGCCGACACCAGCCCGAGCTGCCACACCACGGCCACCAGCGAGCACGCCAGCACCAGCGCGGTCGAGCGCACGCAGCGCGTGTACAGCCAGATGATCGCGGCGGCGATGGCCGCGGCGAGGCCGAAATAGAGCGCCACCTGCATCAGGCCGTCGATCAGGTCGCCGACCAGCTTGGCAAAGCCGATCACATGCACCTGCGTCTGGCCGCCGGCCTCGACGCGCTGGCGCATCTGCTCCAGCGACTGCGCCAGCGCGCGCACGTCGATGCGCTGGCCGGTGCGCGGGTCGATGTCGAGCAGCGGCACGACCAGCATCGTCGACTTGAAATCGTTGCCAACCAGGCTGCCGACGATGCCGGAGCGCGAGATGTTGCCGCGCAGCGCCTCGGTGGCGGCCGCCGAGCCGTCGTAGTTGTCGGGCATCACCGGGCCGCCGCGGAAGCCTTCCTCGGTGACTTCGGTCCAGCGCACGCCCGGCGCCCACAGCGACTTGACCCAGGCACGGTCGACGCCCGGTGTCAGGAAGACCTCGTCATGGATCTTGCGCAGCGTCTGCTGGTACGTCGGGTCGAAGATGTCGCCCGACTTGTTCTCGACCACGATGCGCAGCGCATTGCCCAGGCCGCGCAATTCGTTGCGCTGCTCCAGATAGTTCTGGATGTAGGGGTGGCTGCGCGGGATCATCTTCTCGAAGCTCGCGCTCAGGGTCAGCCGCGTTACGGCCAGCACCGACAGGACCACCGTGATCACGGCGCACACCACCATCACCGCGCGGCGGTTGTTGAAGACCGCGCGCTCCAGCAGCGAGCCGCTGTTGGTATCGAAGCCTTGCAGCGAGCCCTCATCGGCCCCGATCGGGGCGCTAGCAACGTGCATCACGTTCTCCTGTTCAGGCCAGGGCGAGCGCAAGCACGCCGCGCGGGCCGGCCAGCATCAACGTCTTCGCGTTGACGCTCACCACGGCAGCGGCGGGCAATGCGCGTTCGCGCTTGACCGGCGTGAAGCTGGCCCCGTCGTTGCTCGAGATCAGCACATGCCCGGTCTGGCTGACCAGCACGATGCGGCCGCTCTCGTCGAGCGTGCCGGCGGTGAGCCCGACCGGCACGCCGGTGGGCACGGCCTGCCAGCTGAGCCCGCGGTCGGTGCTGCGCACGACGTTGCCGCGCAGGCCATGGGCCAACACCACACGGTCGTTGCCGAGCACGCCGAACAGCGTGCCGGGGTAGGGGGTCGTCAGCGCGACGAAGCGGCCGCTGCCCGAATCGTGCTTCAGCATCAGGCCCTGTTCACCGACGATGAAGAGTTGGCCGCCGACGCGGCGCACGGCATACAGATGCAGCGCCTTCGGGTTGTCGGTGGCATGGAGCAGGGGCTCCCAGGTCGCGCCGCCGTCGGCGGTGCGCAGCACCAGGCCGAAGGCGCCGACCACGACGCCGTTGTTGGCATCGTCGAACCAGACGTCGAGCAAGGGGTTCTCGGCACCCTGCGCCTCGAAGCGCTTCGCTTCGGCGAGCCACTTGGCGTCGCCGAGCTGCGTGTAATGTTTGACGAGCACGCCGCCCAGGCTGCGGCCGTCGAGTTGGCGGATCCAGTTGCGCCCGCCGTCCTTGCTCGCCAGCACGACACCGTCGTGGCCGACGGCCCAGCCGGCATCGGCGCTCGCGAAGTGCACCGCCACCAGATCCGAGCTGACCGGCACCTGGCCTTGCTGCCAGGTCTTGCCGACGTCGTCGCTGGTCAGCACGTGGCCGCGCTGGCCGACCGCGACCACGCGCGCACCGGCGCGGGCCAGGCCGCTCAGCAGCGCGTTGGGCGCCAGCGCGCTCGGGCGCGCCGGGGTTTCGAGCACGTCACGCCACGCGCCCTTGGCCGTGCCCACCGCGAGCGGCAGCGCGCCGCCGGCGACCAGGGCACGAAGCAGTTGTCGCCGTTGCATGGCCGTGCTCGCAGGAACGTTCGCGTCAGCGAACGCCGGCGCCAGCCAGCGAGTCCGCGGTCCACTCGCGGTCGGGCAGCGGCTTGGTGTGGCGCAGGCCGCCGGTCTCGGCGGTGAAGCCGGTCAGCGAATAGATGCCTGAAACCAGGTCGTAGTGGCCGAACATGTCGGTGTAGGGTGCCGGAAGGTCGTAGCTCGGCGTCATGTAGGCGAAGCCGGCACGGTAGAGCTGGCCGCGCGCATCGTACTCGTCGCTTGCCAGCGCCGCCCACGAATCTTCGTCGAGGTAGAAGGTGCGCTTGCTGTAGACGTGGCGCTTGCCTTCCTTCAGCGTCGCCTCGACCACCCAGACGCGGTGCAGCTCCCAGCGCACGAGGTCGGGGTTCAGGTGGTTGGGCTTGAGCAGGTCGTCCTGCTTGGCCTGGTACACCGCGCCATAGGCGTTGTACGGGACGATGATCTCCTTCTTGCCGACGAGCTTGAAGTCGAAGCGTTCCATCGAACCGTTGAAGATGAAGGTGTCGTCGAAGGTCGTCGCGCCGGCGGTGCCGGGGTTCGGCGTGTCGTGCGACAGGTCGGGCGCGACCTTCACGCGGCGCTGCCCGGGCAGGTACATCCAGGCCTTGCGGTCCTTGGTGCCGATGTCCAGCGGGTCGACCAGCATCAGCGCCTCACCGGCGCGGCGCGCCGGGCCGGTGTAGGTCAGCTTGATGCGCCAGTAGGTGTCGGCCGTGGGCTTGGCCGTGTCCCAGTACGGGAATTCCTGCGTGCTCATGCCCTCGGTGGACAGCGATGTGCGGCCGCTGGCGTCGACGCTCAGGTTGCGGTACTTGGCTTCGTAGGCGACGCCGTTGAAGCGCACCAGGTGGTTCCACATCGCCTCGTTGCCGGTCTTGGGGATCGGGAACGGGAAGCCGGCATGCGCACCTTCCATCGAGCGACCCTCGTTGGTGGTCTTCGCGGTGACCGCGGCCTTGGCGGTGTTGTCGGTGACAAACTTCGGGAACGCCACGGTGCGATGCGTCGGGTAGACGTCGACGCGCATCGTCGGGTACTTCTGCAGCAGCGCCTTCGTACCTTCGGTCAACTGGCCGGCGTTCGCGGCCATGTTCTTGGCGTCGATCTGCAGGCGCGGCTTCTCGGCCGCGAACGGGTTCGGGCGGATGCCGTCGCCGGCCTTGTAGCCGGCCGGCGGCGTGGTCAGACCGCCGGCGTAGGCGGGAATGGTGCCGGCGGCGTTGCCGGCCTTCTCGGCGCCGATCGGCGTCAGGTTGGTTCCCAGGGCCTTGGCCTCGTCGGCGCTGACGGCAGCCTGGGCGCCGAAGGCAGTCGCGAGAGCGGCTGCGATGGCGATGCGATGGAGATTGCGGTTCATCGTGGCATTCCTCAGAAGGTGGTTTTGAAGGTCAGGCTGACGAAGCCGCGATCGACCAGATAGGTGGTGAAACCGTTGATGGACGCTACTGTGGGGCCGGCGGCGTTGGTGCCTTCCTTGTAGCGGCCGACGAAGTCGATGTACTTCAGGTCGAAGCGGTACTTCTGTTGCACGTCGGCGGACAGGCCCACCGTGTAGTTGCCCAGGCCCTGGTTGCCACCGAAGGTAACCGCCGCGTTGCCCTTGAGGCCCACAGCGTAGGACATGGGCGCCGAC
>DATDER010000216.1:0-20647 GCA_036523095.1 Rubrivivax sp. | reverse complement strand
CCCTGCTGGCCTCCGATCTCGTGCTCGGCATCGGCAATCGGTGGGCGAACCGGCACACCGGCGGCCTCGACGTGTACCAGGGCGAGCGGAAGTTCATCCACGTCGACATCGAGCCGACGCAGATCGGGCGCGTCTTCAACCCCGACCTCGGCATCGTCAGCGACGCCAAGGCGGCGCTCGAACTCTTCGTGCAGGTCGCACGCGAGCGCCAGGCGGCCAAGACGCTGAAGGACTTCAGCACCTGGGCCAGCCGCTGCGCCGAGCGCAAGAAGCTGATGCACCGCAAGACGCATTACACCGAGACGCCGATCAAGCCGTTCCGCGTCTACGAGGAGATGAACAAGGTCTTCCCGCGCGACACCGTGTACGTGACGACGATCGGCCTGAGCCAGATCGCGGGCGCGCAGTTCCTGAACGTGTACGGCCCGCGCCAGTGGATCAACTGCGGCCAGGCCGGGCCGCTGGGCTGGACGATCCCCGCCGCACTCGGCGTCGTGGCGGCGGACCCGACGCGCACGGTGGTCGGGCTGTCGGGCGACTACGACTTCCAGTTCCTGATCGAGGAACTCGCGGTCGGCGCGCAGTTCAGGCTGCCCTATGTGCAGGTGCTGGTCAACAACAGCTACCTCGGCCTGATCCGGCAGAGCCAGCGCGGCTTCGAGATGGACTACTGCGTGCAGCTTGCGTTCGAGAACCAGAACGTCGACGATCCGGCGCTGAAAAGCTACGGCGTCGACCACCAGGCCGTCGTGCAGGGCCTGGGCTGCAAGAGCCTGCGCGTGACCGACCCCGAGAAGATCGAGGCCGCGATGGTCGAGGCGCAGGCCCTGGCGCGCAAGTACAGTGTGCCTGTCGTCGTCGAGGTGATCCTGGAGAAGGTGACCAACATCGCGATGGGCACCGAGATCGACAAGGTCAACGAGTTCGAGGACATCGACTGCCGCCACCCCGAAGGCCGCCAGGGCCTGGAGATGGCCGGACTTCTGGAATAGGAATCTTCCCATGCCGCGTTTCGCCGCCAACCTGACGATGCTCTTCAACGAGGTGCCGTTCCTCGACCGTTTCGAGCGTGCGGCGAAAGCCGGCTTCACGGCGGTGGAGTTCCTGTTCCCCTACGCCTACAAGGCCGGTGACATCAAGCACCGGCTCGACGCCAACGGCCTGCAACTGGTGCTGCACAACCTGCCCGCCGGCGACTGGGACAACGGCGAGCGCGGCATCGCCTGCCACCCCGAGCGCGTAGCCGAGTTCCGCGCCGGCGTGGGCCAGGCGATCGAGGTCGCCGCCGTGCTGGGCGTTCCGCAGCTGAACTGCCTCGCCGGCAAGGCCGTGGCGGGCGTCAGCGATGCGCTGCTGCGCCAGACCTTCGTCGACAACCTGCGTTACGCGGCGGGCGAGTTCAAGACGGCCGGGCTGCGTTTGCTGATCGAACCGATCAACTACTACGACATCCCCGGCTTCTACCTCAACCGGACGACGCAGGCGGTGGCGATCCTCGACGATGTAGGGGCCGACAACGCTTTCGTGCAGTACGACATCTACCACGCGCAGCGCATGGAAGGTGAACTCGCCGCGACGGTGCAGAAGTACCTGCCGCGCATCGGCCACATCCAGCTCGCCGACAACCCCGGCCGCAACGAACCGGGCAGCGGCGAGATCAACTGGCGCTTCTTGTTCGCCCACCTCGACCGCATCGGCTACGCCGGCTGGATCGGCTGCGAATACAAGCCCGCCGCCGGCACCGAGGCCGGACTGGGCTGGCGCCAGCAGCTGGTGCAGTAGTCTCAGGCCGCGCCGGGCCACTCCCCAGCGGCCTGAGCTCGCCTCGGGGGACGCGAGCGCAGCGAGCTTGGGGCCGTCATTTCAAGCCGGCACGTAGCCGGCTTCAGCCAGGACCGCCTCGACGGCCTTGCGATCGCGCGAGGTGTCGACGCGGACCCGATGGCTGGGGAGATCGATCTCGACCTTGGCCATCGGATCCAGGTGCTCGATGGCCGTGGTGACGACGCCGACGCAGTGACCGCAGGTCATCGTGGGGATGGTGAGTTCGAACACGGGGCAGCTTTCAGCAGTTGAAGCGTGCATGATGGACCTTGCCACAATGGCAAGGTCAAGGGGCGACACGCCGGCTTGACATTCCCATGATGGCAAGCCTGAGACTGCCATCCATGAACACCGTTGCCGCACCCGCCCCACCCGCCCAACCGCCTGCCGCGGAGCGCGACTGGCGCCTGGCGATCGAGGGCATGACCTGCGCTTCGTGTGTGTCCCGCGTCGAAAAGGCGCTGCTGCGGGTGCCCGGCGTGCTGCGGGCCGAAGTCAACCTGGCGACCGAGTCGGCCACCGTGACGGCGGCCGCAACCGACATCGACGAAGCGGCGCTGGTGGCAGCGGTCGAGCGTGCGGGCTACGTGGCACGGCCGCGCCAGGAAAGCAGCACCCCCTCCACGGAGGCCGCCAGGCGCGTCACCGCCGACGGCTGGCGCGTGGCGATCGCGGCGGCACTCTCCGCCCCGCTCGCTCTGCCGATGTTCGGGCTGCTCTTCGGTGCCCACTGGATGCTGCCCGGCTGGGTCCAGCTGGCGCTGGCGACCCCCGTGCAGTTCTGGCTCGGTGCGCGCTTCTACCGTGCCGGCTGGAGCGCGCTCAAGGCCCGAAGTGGCAACATGGACCTGCTGGTGGCGCTGGGCACGTCAGCCGCTTACGGCCTGAGCCTGGTGCAACTGCTGCGCCACGGCAACCAGAGCATGCAGCTGTACTTCGAGGCCTCGGCGGTCGTCATCACGCTGGTGCTGCTGGGAAAGTGGATGGAGGCCCGCGCCAAGCGCCAGACCACCGAGGCGATCCGCGCGCTGAATGCGCTGCGCCCCGAAACCGCGCGGGTGCGCCGCGCCGGCGTCGAGACCGAGTTGCCGCTGGCGCAGGTGCGTGTCGGCGACTTGGTGGTGGTTCGGCCCGGCGAGAGGGTCCCGGTCGACGGCCGCGTGACCGAAGGCAGCAGCGAGGTCGACGAGGCGCTGATCACGGGCGAGAGCCTGCCGGTGGCCAAGCAGGTGGGCAACACCGTCACCGGCGGTGCGATCAACGGCATGGGCTCGCTGCTGGTGCACACCAGCGCCGTCGGCGCCGAGTCGACGCTGGCGCGCATCGTGCGGCTGGTCGAGTCGGCGCAGGCCAAGAAGGCGCCGATCCAGCGCCTGGTCGACCGCGTGAGCGCGGTGTTCGTGCCGGTGGTGATCGGCATCGCGCTCGTCACGCTGCTCGGTTGGGGCTTCGGCAGCGGGGACTGGGAAGCCGCGATCCTGAACGCGGTGGCGGTGCTCGTGATCGCCTGCCCCTGCGCGCTCGGGCTCGCCACACCCACGGCGATCATGGTCGGCACCGGCGCTGCCGCCAAGCGCGGCATCCTGATCAAGGACGCCGAGGCGCTCGAGGTCGCACACGACGTGAAGGTCGTCGCCTTCGACAAGACCGGCACATTGACCGTCGGCAAGCCCGAACTGATGGCGGCGGTGCCCACCCCCGCCTCGGGCATCGACCGCGCTGCGCTGCTTGCGGCGAGTGCGGCGCTGCAGGCCGGGAGCGAACATCCCCTCGCCGCCGCGGTGACGAAGGTGGCCCACGAAGAAGGGGTGGTCGTGCAAGCGCCGAGCGGTGTCCACGCGGTGGCGGGCCGCGGGGTGGCGGGCCTGGTCGGCGGGCGCGAACTGCGTCTGGGCAGCACCCACTGGATGGAGGAGCTGAACATCGACGTCTCGGCGCTGGAACAGGAAGCTGCCGAGTGGCAGGCACGCGGCTGCACCGTCTCGTGGCTCGCCGATCTGTCGGCCACGCCACGTCCGCTCGGCCTGCTCGCCTTCGGCGATGCACCCAAGGCGAGCGCCGCGACCGCGGTGACGGCCCTGCAGGCCATGGGCATCCGCAGCGTGCTCGTCACCGGCGACAACGCCGGCAGTGGCGCGGCGGTGGCCAAGGCGGTGGGCATCACCGACGTGCACGCCAACGTCCTGCCCGAGCACAAGGCCGGCATCGTGGCCCGGCTCCAGGCCGGCGGTGCGCGCGTGGCGATGGTCGGCGACGGCATCAACGACGCGCCCGCCCTGGCTGTCGCCGACGTGGGGATCGCGATGTCCACAGGCACCGGCGTGGCGATGCACACGGCGGGCATCACGCTGATGCGCGGCGACCCCGGGCTCGTCGCCGATGCGATCGACATCTCGCGCCGCACCTACGCCAAGATCCGCCAGAACCTGTTCTGGGCCTTCGTCTACAACCTGGTCGGGATCCCGCTCGCCGCATTCGGGTTGTTGAGCCCGGTGATCGCGGGGGCGGCGATGGCGCTCAGCAGCGTCAGCGTGGTCGGCAACGCGCTGCTGCTGCGGCGCTGGAAGGGAATAACGAAATGATCGACGACGGCGCATTCAACATCGGCGAGGCCGCGGCACGCTCGGGTGTCTCGGCCAAGATGGTGCGGCACTACGAGTCGCTCGGCCTGCTGCCGACGGTCGCCCGCACCGACGCCGGCTACCGGCGTTACGGCGACAAGGAAGTGCACACGCTGCGTTTCATCCGGCGCGGGCGCGACCTGGGTTTCAGCATGGCCGAGATCGCCGAGCTGCTCAAGCTGTGGCAGAACCGGCGCCGCGCCAGCGCCGACGTCAAACGCATCGCCTTGCACCATGTCGCCGAGCTGGAGGTGCGCATGGCCGAGATGGCCGCGATGCGCACCGCGCTGCAGCAACTGGCAAGCTGCTGCCACGGCGACACGCGGCCCGATTGCCCGATCCTCGAGGACTTGGCCGCGGGGCACCGCCCGGCGCCGTGAGGCGGGGGGCTCAGCGCTGCAGCCTGAGCTGCAGGGTGGCGGGCGTGGTCGACTTGTTGCTCCACATCCAGCAGTAGTCCTGATCGATCTTCGTTGCCAGGGTGTCCTTCGCGATCGCCACCGCGCCGAGCTTCGCCGGGTACACGACGTCCTTGCCGACGTGGTAATGCAGGTTGAAATCCAGCGGCGCGCTGGCTTCGAAACTCCAAGCCACGTTGATGCCGGCCGGCAGCTTGCCGCAGACTTCAGCGAACTTGCCTGGCACGACGCCCAGGCTGCGCTCGAACCGCCCGCTGGTGTCCCAGCGGATGTCGACGATCTCGGCGCGCGCGCCGGTGACAGCCGCTGCAAGTGCCAGCGCCAGTGCTGCGTCGAATTGGTGCGTTCGGTGGGGTGTGGTGTGGGTTGTCATGTTCAGCGCACCGGCTCGATCTCGGTCACCGTGTACTTGCCGGCGTCGTTGATCGCCTTGAACCTGACCTTGTCGCCGGTCTTCAGCTTGTCGAGCAGCGACTTGTCCTTGACGACGAAGACCATCGTCATCGGTGGCATGTCCAGGCTCTTGATCTCGGCGTGCCTGAGCGTGAGCTTGCCGGCTTCGACGTCGATCTTGCGCACCTCACCGTCGGTCCTGTCGGCGTCTGCCGCCGCGGCCCACGGTGTCAGCAAGAACAGGGCGGCAGCCACAAGCAGTGTCTTGATCCGGGTGTTCATGGGCAAGTCTCCTTCAGGCGGATGCCACGATCAGTTGGCCGGCCATGCCGGCCTGGTAGTGGCCGGCAATCAGGCACGCAAACTCGAACTCGCCCGCGCGGTTGAAGGTCCAGACGATCTCGCCCGACTTGCCCGCGGGCACATGCGCCATGTAGGGCTCGTCGTGCTCCATGGTCGGGAACTTGATCATCAGCGCCGCGTGCGCTTTGTTCTCCTCCTTTGTCCCGATCACGAACTCGTGCAGGACCTGGCCCGTGTTGCGCACGATGAAGCGGATCGTCTCGCCGGTACGCACCTGCAGGCGCTCGGGCACGAAGCGCATGGTGTCGAGCATGCGGACTTCGACTGTCCGGCGTGCCGACTTGGCATCGCCGGCGATGCCCCAGGGTTTCTGTTCCTTCTTGACCGTCACGCCCTTGCCGGACCGCGGCTTCTCGTCATGCGCCCAGACGGGGCCGACGCGGGCGAGTACGGTGGCGGCAGCGCCGAGGATCAGGGCTCTCTTCCTGCGTTGCATCAAATCTCCTTTGGTTGAATTCAGTGGCCGCCGTGGGCACCGGGCTTGCGCACCTTGACTTCGGTGGCGGTGGCGGGCTTGCCGAGCGCCGGCATCGCGCCGGTTCCCTCGGCCTTGAAACGCGCCGGGTCGGGCAAGGTGCCGGTCCACTCGTAGGCCACCGTGCCCGGCGGGTGTGCGTACCAGCCGGGGTCGCTGTAGTCGCCCGCCTTCTGGTCCTTGCGGACCTTGAGGACGCTGAACATGCCGCCCATGCCGACGGCGCCGAAGGGCCCGGTGCCGGTCATCATCGCCGCCGTGTTGTCGGGCAGCGGCATCTCCATCTCGGTCATGTCCTTCATGCCCCGTTCGGCCATCACCATGTAGTCGGGGATCAGCTGCGTGATCTGCCGTGCGACACCGCGGTGGTCGACGCCGATCATCGTCGGCACGTCGTGCCCCATCGCGTTCATCGTGTGGTGGCTCTTGTGGCAGTGGAAGGCCCAGTCGCCCTCTTCGTCGGCGAGGAACTCGACCTGCCGCATCTGCCCCACCGCGACGTCGGTCGTGACCTCGTATTGGCGCGTGCTCTTCGGCGTCGGCCCGCCGTCGGTGCCGGTGACGAGGAACTCGTGCCCGTGCAGGTGGATCGGGTGGTTCGTCATCGTCAGGTTGCCGATGCGGATGCGCACCTTGTCATTCTTCCGCACCACGAGCGGGTCGATGCCGGGGAAGATGCGGCTGTTCCAGCTCCACAGGTTGAAGTCGAGCATCGTCATGATCTTCGGCGTGGCGCTGCCGGGCTCGATGTCGTAGGCGCCGAGCAGGAACACGAAGTCGCGGTCGACCTCGTCGATCAGCGGGTGCTTCGCGCCTTTGCCCACTGCGGGGTGCGTGACCCAGAATCCCATCATCCCCATCGCCATCTGCACCATCTCGTCGGCATGCGGGTGGTACATGAAGGTGCCGGGGCGGAGCGCGACGAATTCGTAGACGAAGGTCTTGCCCGGTGCGATGCCCGGCTGGGTCAGGCCGGTCACGCCGTCCATGCCGTTGGGCAGGCGCTGGCCGTGCCAGTGGATACTCGTCAGCTCACCGAGCCGGTTCGTGACGAAGATGCGCACGCGGTCGCCTTCGACAACCTCGATCGTCGGGCCCGGGCTCTGGCCGTTGTAACCCCACAGGTGGGCCTTGAAGCCGGGGGTCATCTCGCGCACCACGGGTTCGGCGACGAGATGGAATTCCTTGACACCGTTGTTCATGCGCCAAGGCAGCGTCCAGCCATTGAGCGTGACCACGGGGTTGTAGGGCCGGCCGGTGCCGGGCACCAGCGGCGGCATCGTGTCGGGCCGGGTCTGGATCACCGGCTCGGGCAGCGCGGCCAGCGCCACCTTGCTCACGGCGGCGGCGCTGGCGGCGGCCGTGATCGCACCGGCACCGCCCAGCAGCTTGCGTCGGGACAACATCGGGGAGTCCTTCATGTTCAGTGCCCCGCGCTGGCGGACTCGGCTGCGATCGCGCTGCCGGCAGCGATCGCGGCCGACGCCAGGCTGGGCTTGCCTATGAGCGCCATCTCGAGGTCGGCTTGCGCGACCCAGTAGTCGCGCCGGGCCTGGATCGCGGCGTTGACGCTGGCGATCTGCGCGCGCGCGTCGGCCAGCAGTTCGAAGACGCCGATCAACATGCCGTTGTATCGCAGCAGGTTCTCGTCGGCGATCTGCTTTCGCAGCGGCACGATCTCGTCCGTGTGGTGGCGCGCGATCTCGTAGGCCGAGCGGTAGGCGGTGTAGGCCTCGCGCACTTCGGAGCGTGCGTTGATCGCGGTCTCGGCCGCCCGGTGCAGCGCCTGCATGTACAGGCCTTCGGCACGTGCCACGCGGGCGTCACCCCAGTCGAACAACGGCAGCTCGAGGCCGATCTCCCAGCCACGCTGGGTCGGCTCCTCGTTGGACCGGTTCTGCACCACGCCGAGTTCGAGCACGTTGATGAAGCGCGTGCTGCTGGTCAGGCCGAGATTCTTCGCCGTCTCTTCCGCGGCGAGCCGCGCGCCCTGCACGTCGAACCGCTGCGCCATCGCCAGGCTCTCGGCGTCGGGCAGATCGATAGGCGCCGGGGGCAGGTCGGGCAGCCGCTCGGGCAGCTTGAACCCTGCCTGCGGCCCCCACAGACCGAGCAGCCGGGTCAGGCGTTCACGCGCCGCGCGCTGCGCCTGCTCGGCGTGCGCCAGGTTCAGCGCCGCGTCGGCGTAAAAAACCTGCTCGCGCGCGCGCTGCAGCTTGTTGAAGTTGCCGACCTGCTCCATGCGCCGCGCCAGTTCGGCGCTGGCGTCGGCGGCCTGTTGAACCTGCCGTGCGTAACGGACGTTCTCTTTGGCCGCGACGGCGCCGACCCAGGCCTTGCGGGTGTCGGCCGCGAGCGACAGCACCTGCATCGCCACGGCGCCTTGGGTCTGCGCAAAACGCCGCGCTTCGACCTCGCCGATCAGCGGCATCGCGAGCAGGCGCGCAAGGTTGAAGTGCAGGCCGGATTCGAGCTCGATTTCGCTGCCGCGGGTCAGGCGGCTGAAGCTGAAGCCGGGGTTGGGCAGGCGCCCGGCCTGCACACGTTCGGCTTCGCCGATGCCCAGATCCTGCAAGCGGGCCTGCAGGCCGCGGTTGTTGAGCAGCGCCACCTGCAGCGCAGCGTCCATCGCCAGGGGCTGCGCCAGCAGCGCCGCCACACGCTGGTCGATGTGCTCCTGGTCGGCAGGTGACCTGGACCAGCGAAGCTCCTTGCCGAGCCGGGCCTGCGCGGTCTGCTCGACTACGCCGAATCCGGCGTCCGGGCTGAACGAGGCGCAACCGCCGAGCATCGCGGCCACGGCCCAGGCGAGCAGGCTTGGGCCGAAGTGTCGTCTGGGAGCGTTCACTGGACGACCCTCTGCACAGCGTGCTGCGGGGTGAGCGATTGGGAGCGGCGGCGCGCTCATGGGACCGGCTTGGAAGGCGGGGCCGTGGGCTGCTGCGCCTCGCGCAGATACACCCGCCAGCCGCCGATGCGGGCCACCGTGTCGTTGGCTTCGCGCCAGGCGATGGGTGCGGCTTCAGCCAGGCGCCGGTAACGGGCGAAGGGCGACTCGAACACCAGCGCGGGCACGTTGGCCTGGGGGTCGAACGGGTCGGGCCGCGTCGGCGGTGGGGCGGTCTGCGCCTGCGCCGTGAGTGCAGCCCCAAGGCAGGCGGCCGGCACGAGCCAGCGCATGGAAGAGTCGATCATGATGTCCTCGCGTCGATGTCAGGAGTTCCCCGTTGCCGCGGTGGCATGGGGAACGGCGGGCACGGCCGCCGAGCGCGTGCCAGCGCACGCGGCTCAGCCGCCGCCCTACGCGGGAAAACGTCGAGGCGGCCGCTCGGCGACCGGCGCTGCGAAAGGTTCGACCTTCGCCGCCAGCATCGCGAAGGTGGCCGGGGCCGGCTCGGCCGACTCGAACAAGGGCAGCGCGTGCAACACCGCCGCCCCGCAGCACGAGGCACAGGCACTGCACTTGTGTGCGTCCCCTGTGGCCGCAGGCACGGTCGTGCCGGCATCGCCCGAGGGCATCTCGCCGGCGTGGTCATGTGCGTGGTGGGCGCCGCCGTCAGCGTGACCCGACGCCGCCGCGGCAACGTGTGCATGGTGCGCAGGGTCACACAGCGCCATCGTGGCCGCGGCCAGGCCCTGCAATGGCAGCATCGCCAGCAGCAGCCAGACCCACCATTTTCGATGCGACCACCCCATGGCGCCGGACTCTAACGCAATGCGGCCGGGTGATCACGTCGCGGGACTCACGCGCCATGGCGCACCCCGCGCCGGCCGCTTGACAATGTGGCAACAGACCCCAGCTACGATCTTTCGTCACCCCTGAACGGACTCTCGCCATGCCTGCACTCGCGCGTCGCCGCTCTACCCGCCTGCGCGCGGCGCTGGCCGCGGGGCTCGCATTCATGCTCGCGGCCGGTGCGGCGTTGTTCGCCGCGCCGCGCCCTGTCGAGAGCCGCAGCGATGCCGCACCCCGTGCCGTGGCACCGCGCGGCGCGCTCAGCGCCGACGAGGTGACCAACATCGACGTCTTCCGCAGGTCGAGCCCGTCGGTCGTGCACATCACGACGCTGGCGGCTCAGCGCGACATGTTCTCGATGAACGTGCAGCAGGTGCCGCGCGGCACCGGCACCGGCTTCGTCTGGGATGAACACGGCCACATCGTCACCAACTTCCACGTCATCCAGGGCGCGAATGCGGCGCGGGTGACACTCGCCGACCAGAGCGTGCATCAGGCAACCCTGGTGGGCGCCTTCCCCGACCGCGACCTCGCGGTGCTGAAGATCGAGGTGCCGAAGGAACGCCTGCCGCCGCTCGCCATCGGCAGCAGCAAGGACCTCGTCGTGGGGCAGAAGGTCTACGCCATCGGCAACCCCTTCGGCCTCGACCAGACGCTTACCACCGGCATCGTGAGCGCGCTCAACCGCGAGATCGACTCGGTCAACCAGCGCAGCATCCGGGGCGTGATCCAGACCGACGCCGCGATCAACCCGGGCAACTCGGGCGGGCCACTGCTCGATTCCGCGGGTCGCATCATCGGCGTCAATACCGCGATCTTCAGCCCCAGCGGCGCCAGCGCCGGGATCGGTTTCGCGATCCCCGTCGACGAGGTGAACCGGATCGTGCCGCAGCTCATCCGCGACGGGCGTGTGTTGCGGCCTTCGATCGGCGTCACCGCCGCGAGCGCACAGGTGCAGCGGGCGCTCAAGTTGCCCAAGGGCGTGGCGCTGGTCCAGGTGGCGCCGAACAGTCCGGCGGCGCGCGCGGGACTCGTGCCTTTCCGCCGTGGCGCCAACGGCGAGGTGCTGGGCGGCGACGTGATCACCGCCGTCAACGACGACACGGTCGACGACCTCGACGACATGCTCACGCTGCTCGAGCGTCGCCGGCCGGGCGAGACCGTGACGCTGGCGGTCTGGCGCGGCGGCAAGACGCGCAAGCTGCCGGTCGTGCTGGCAGGCGGCGGGTAGTTCGCATACCGCTGCGGCTGCCCTAAAGTCCGCGCTGGCACGCGCGCGAAAGGCAGCCATGAGCGACGAGACAACCCACTACCGCATCTGCCCGCTGTGCGAAGCCTGCTGCGGGCTCGAAGTCCGCACCCAGGACGACCGGGTCGTGGGCATCCGCGGCACCCAGAACGACGTCTTCAGCCACGGCTACATCTGCCCCAAGGGTTATGCGCTGAAAGACCTGCACGAGGACCCCGAACGCCTTCGCACGCCGCTCGTCCGGCGCGACGGGCGGCTCGTCGAAGCGAGCTGGGACGAAGCCTTCGCCGAGGTCGAACGCCGGCTCACCCCGTTGCTGGAGGCGCACGGGCGCGACGCGGTCGCGGTGTCGGTGGGCAACCCTTCGGCGCACAAGATGGGCTTGCTGCTGTACTTCAGCCGCGTCGCGAAAGCCCTCGGGACGAGGAACGTGTTCTCGGCCTCGACGCTCGACCAGATGCCCAAGCAGCTGAGCAGCGGGCTGCTGTTCGGCCACTGGCTCAGCGTGCCGGTGCCCGACATCGAGCGCTGCGAACACCTGCTGATCCTGGGCGCCAATCCGGCGGTGAGCAACGGCAGCCTGTGGACGGTGCCCGACTTCCGCGCCAAGGCGAAGGCGCTGCGCGCGCGCGGCGGGCGCATCGTCGTGATCGACCCGCGCCGCACCGAGACCGCGGCGCTGGCCGACGCGCACCACTTCATCCGCCCCGGCGCCGATGTGTACCTGCTGGCCGCGATGGCGCACACGCTGTTCGACGAAGGACTCGTGCACTTGAGCCGGATCGAGCCGCACCTGGCCGGCTTGGAAGCCGTGCGCGAGGCCGTGATGCCCTTTGCACCCGAACGGGTGGCGCAGCGCTGTGGCATCGACGCCGGCACCATCCGCAGCCTGGCGCGCGAACTGGAGGCGGCGAAAACCGCTTGTGTCTACGGCCGCCTGGGCACCTGCACGCAGCGTTTCGGCACCTTGTCGTCATGGCTTGTCGACGTGCTCAATGTGTTGACCGGCCGGCTCGACGAGCCCGGCGGCGCGATGTTCCCCAAAGCCGCCGCCTTCGCCCACAACACCGCCGGCCGACCAGGCAGCGGCCGCGGCATCACGACCGGGCGCTGGGCTAGCCGCGTCAGCGGCGCGCCCGAGGTCTTCGGCGAGCTGCCGATGACCTGCCTGGCCGAAGAGATCGAGACCCCTGGGCCGGGCCAGGTCAAGGCGCTGATCACGGTGGCGAGCAACCCCGTCCTGTCGTCGCCCGGCGGCGCACGCCTGGCCGCGGCACTGGAGCGCCTGGAGTTCATCGTCAGCCTCGACATCTACCTCAACGAGACCACGCGCCACGCGCACGTGATCCTGCCCGGCTGGAGTCCGCTGCACGAGAGCCACTACGACGTCGCCTTCCCGCAGCTCTCGTTCCGCAACCACGCGCGTTACAGCGACCCGGTGTTCGACGCGCCAGCGGGTCACCCGCCCGAGTGGCAGAACCTGCTGCGGCTGGCCGCGATCGCGCTCGGCCGCGGCGCGCAGGCCGACGTGCAGGCGCTCGACGACGAACTGGTCGAGGCCGATGTGCGCAAGGTCGCGGGCGGACACACGGCGGCGGTGATGACCGCGATGGCGCCGTTGACGGGTCCCGACCGGCTGCTCGAACTGGCGCTGCGCAGCGGGCCGTACGGCGACCGCTTCGGCCTCAAACCCGACGGCCTGACGCTGGCCCAAGTGCGCGCCGCACCAGGCGGCGTCGACCTCGGCCCGCTGCAGCCCCGCATCCCCGAGATGCTGCGCACGCCGAGCGGCCGGGTCGAACTCGCGCCCGCGCTGCTGCTCGCCGATCTGCCACACGCGCTCGCCGCGCTGGATGAAGCGCCCGCGCCGCTGGTCGTGATCGGCCGCCGCGATGTGCGCAGCAACAACAGCTGGATGCACAACCTGCCGACACTGGCCAAGGGACCGGAACGTTGCACGCTGCTGGTCCACCCGGCAGACGCCGCCCGGCGCGGCCTGGCCGCGGGCCAGCGTGCGCGATTGGACGGCCCTGCCGGCAACGTGGCGGTGACGGTCGAGCTGAGCGACGACCTGATGCCCGGCGTCGTGAGCCTGCCGCACGGCTGGGGCCACGGGCTGCCTGGCAGCCGGATGAGTCTCGCCGCCGAACGGCCAGGCGCCAACCTCAACGCCGTACTCGACGACCGGCTGCGCGACCCGCTGTCGGGCAACGCGGTGTTGTCGGGGGTGGCGGTGGGGCTGGTGGCCGTGCCGGGCTGAAGGTGCGTGGCGGCACCTTGTAGGAGTCGCCGCCGGAAGGTCCTTCGAGAGCAATTTCGTCGCGCTGGGGCCGATCGCGGCGTTTGACCTCGGACCGCGGCGCCATCCGGTACCCGCTGGGCTGCTGGCCCCCAGCTTTACGCCGGAAAGGCGCGCTCCAACTCATCGACCAGCGAGCCCACATACGCCACCGCATCGCGGATCGGCGCGGGCGATTTCAGGTCCAGGCCCGCCAGTTGCAACAACTCCAGCGGCTTCAGCGTCCCGCCGGCCTTCAGCGCCTGCAGCCAGCGCTGAACGGCAGGCGCGCCCTCGTCGGCCACCCGGCCGGCCAGCGCGGTGGCGGCCACCAGGCCGACCGAATAGGTGTACGGGTACAGCCCCATGTAGTAGTGGGGCTGGCGCATCCAGGTCATGCGCGCGCCGTCGTCGATCTCCACCGCGTCGCCCCAGAAGCCGGCCAGGATGTCGCCCTTGCATTGGTTCAACAGTTGCGCGGTCACGGCCTGCCCCGCCTCGGCCTGGGCGTACACCCGGTGCTGCAGTTCGGCCTCCAGCAGGTGGGTCACGAAATTGTGGTGGTAGGTGCCCAGCACCTGCATGATGACGGAGCGGCGCAGGCGCACATCGCTGCTTTGGGCCAGGATGTGCCGTGCCAGCAGCATCTCGTGCATGATCGACGGCGCTTCCACGAAGGGCATCGCCGGTCGCGTGTTGACGAAGCGCTGGTGCTTCATCGCCAGGCCAAAGTGCGCGCCGTGCCCCAGTTCGTGCGTCAGCACGAAGACGTTGCGCGTGGTGTCGGCCCAGGTCATCAGGATGTACGGATGCACGCCGTAGGGCGTTGCGCAGAACGCGCCTGAAGACTTGCCGATGTTGTCCGCCCGGTCTACCCAGCGCTGCTCGAGCACCGTGCGCACGAACTGCACGTACTCGGGCCCCATGCACGCCAGCGAATCGAGGATCAGCGTGCCCGCGTCGTCGAAGCCGATCTTCGGCTCGAACTCGGGATCGAGCGGCGCCTTGATGTCGCAGAACAGCAGTTTGTCGAGTCCCAGCACACGTTTCCGCAGGCGCGCGTAGCGCCGCATGTGCGGCGCCACTTCGGCCTGGATGGTCTGCAGGATGTTGGCGTAGAACGCCAGTGGCACCTTGTGTGCCTGCAGCAGGTATTCCTCGGTGCTGGGGTAGTTGCGCAGGCGCGCCATCACCACGTTCTTGTTGATCTCGGTGGCCAGCGTGGCGGCCCAGGTGTGGTTGTAGGCCTTGAGCCCGGCGCTGAACGACGTCCAGGCGGCGCGGCGAACGCTCACATCGGGGTGGGTCTCGTACGTCCATTCGTACAGGTTGACCGAGTTGGCGCGGACGGCGCCCTGCGCATCGGTGAAGGGCTCGAACTGCAAGTCGCTGGCCTTGGAGCGCTGGTAGATCGTCCACGGCGCGTCGAGCAACTGGCCCAGCGACGCCAGCACCCTTTCCGTGTCGGCGCTCAGCCGGTGCGGCTTAGTGTCCAGGAGGTCTTGCAGGTGCACCCGGTGCGCGGCCAGGCCACTCTCTTGCGCCAGGAACCGTTCCACCGTGCCGTCGGCCAGTTCCAGAATCTCGGCGTCGACGAACGCCGTGCTTGCGAGGCACCGGGCCTCCAGCGCATTGACGCGAGCCATCACGGCCTGGTATAGCGGGTTGGTGCCGTCCTGCGCGTTGAGCAGGTAGGCAAAGGTATCGACGCGCGTCAGGCGCTTCTCCAACGTCTCCAACTTGTTCAAGCACGCCAGCAGGGTGGCGGCACTTTCGCCGAGGCGCCCCTGGTAGGGGTGCACCTCGGCGCGTGCGGCGTCGAGCGCTTCAGCCTCCGCCCCCCAATCCGCGACGGAGGCAAACAGATCATCCAGGTTCCACGTCAGTGCAACGGGAACGTCTGCACGCGCAAGTCGGTTCTGCATGGGTCTTCACCCTGTTGGTTTCGCCGATTGTCGGCGCATCGTTGCCGACGACTCATCGCCGGATGCGCAAGGCCCTCGCAAACACTCCTATGTCAGCAGCTGGCACTCGGCAGCGTCTGGCCTACTCGATGAACAACGTCGCCGGCGACTCCAGCAGCTGCCTTACCCGTTGGATGTACGCTGCCGCCACCGCCCCGTCCACCACCCGGTGATCGAAAGACGACGACAGGTTCATCATCTGCCGGATCTGCACCGTGCCGTCGCGCAGATCTCGAACCATGGGCCGCGCGACGATGCGGTTGATGCCGACGATCGCGACCTCGGGGTGGTTGATCACCGGCGTCGAGACGATGCCACCGAGCTTGCCCAGGCTGGTGACGGTGAGCGTGGAGCCCGAGAGCTCGTCGCGTGTGGCCTTGCCGGTGCGCGCCTTGGCGGCCAGTTGCGCGATCGCTTCGGAGCAGTCCCACAGGTTCAACGTTTGCGCCTGGCGCAGCACCGGCACCATCAGGCCGCCGTCGGTCTGCGTCGCCACGCCCAGATGCACCGCGTCGTGCAGCGTCAGCACGCCGGCGTCGTCGTCGAAGCGGGCGTTGACCTGCGGGAAGCCGGCCACCGCGCGCACGATCGCGCGGATGACCAGCGCCAGCGGCGAAAGCTCACCGCGCTGCACCGCGTACTGGCGGTTCAGTTCCTCGCGCAGCGCCACCATCTCGGTCACGTCGACTTCCTCGACGTAGGTGAAGTGCGGGATCGAGCGCTTGGACAGCAGCATCTTCTGCGCGATCGCCCGGCGCAGGCCGATGAGCTTGACCTCGCGCGTGCCGTCGGTGGGTGCGGCGGGTACGGTGTGCGTGCCGGTGGCACGCGCCGCGTCGAGGTCGGCGTGCACGATGCGGCCGTCGGCGCCACTGCCCTTCAGGCGGGCGAGGTCAATGCCGAGGGCGCGGGCGCGGTCGCGCACGGCCGGCGCGGCCAGCGCCCGCGGCGCAGTCGAAGGCGATGCCGCGGGTGTCCGCGCAGCGGCCGGCGGCGGTGGAGGCACGCGGCCCGGCGTCGGCGGTTTGCTTGCCGCAGGCGGCGGCGGTGTCGGCAGGTCGGGCGAGGGCGGCGGTGCCGCGACTGGCGCCGAGGGTGGCGGCACGGCAGCGACCTGCGCTGACGGCGCCTGCGCAGCCGCTTTCTCGGCCGCCTCGCTGCCGTCGTCGATGCGGATCAGCACCGACCCCACCGCCATCACCTGCCCGACCGCGCCGCCGAGCTCGACCACACGGCCTGTCACCGGCGAGGGCACTTCGACCGCGGCCTTGTCGGTCATCACGTCGCACAGCGTCTGGTCCTCGGCGACGCTGTCGCCCACCTCGACGCGCCACTCGACGATCTCGACCTCGGCGATGCCTTCGCCGATGTCCGGCATGCGGATGGTGTGAATGCTCATGATCCCATCACCTTGCGATAAGCCTCGCCCACGCGTTCGGGCCCGGGAAAGTACGCCCACTCCAGCGCATGCGGATACGGCGTGTCCCAGCCGGTCACGCGCTCGATCGGCGCTTCCAGGTGGAAGAAACAGTGCTCCTGCACCAGCGCGGTCAGCTCGGCGCCGAAGCCGCTGGTGCGCGTGGCCTCGTGCAGCACGACGCAGCGGCCGGTCTTCTTCACCGACGCCACCATCGTCGGCAGGTCCAGCGGCCACAGGCTGCGCAGGTCGATCACCTCGGCGTCGATGCCGGTCGCGCGCGCGGCGGCCTCGGCGACGTAGACCATGGTGCCGTAGGTCAGCACGGTGAGATCGTCGCCGGGCCGTACCACCACCGCCGACTCCAGCGGCACCGTGTAGTGGCCCTCGGGCACCTCGCTCTTCGGGTGCTGCGACCACGGCACCACCGGCTGGTCGTGGTGGCCGTCGAAGGGCCCGTTGTAGATCCGCTTAGGCTCCAGGAAGATCACCGGGTCGCCGCACTCGACGGCCGCGATCAGCAGCCCCTTGGCGTCGTAGGGGTTGCTCGGCATCAGCGTGCGCAGCCCGCAGACATGCGTGAACAGCGCCTCCGGGCTCTGGCTGTGCGTCTGCCCGCCGTAGATGCCGCCGCCGCAGGGCATGCGGATCACCACTGGCGCGGTGAAGTCGCCGGCAGAGCGGTAGCGCAGCCGCGCGGCCTCGGAAACGATCTGGTCCGACGCGGGGTAGAAGTAGTCGGCGAACTGGATCTCCACCACCGGCTTCAGGCCATAGGCGGCCATGCCGACCGCGGTGCCGACGATGCCACCTTCGGCGATCGGCGCATCGAACACACGGTGCTTGCCGTACTTGGCCTGAAGGCCCTCGGTGCAGCGGAACACGCCGCCGAAGTAGCCCACGTCCTCGCCGAAGACGACGACGTTGTCGTCGCGCGCGAGCATCACGTCCATCGCGGAACGCAGCGCCTGGATCATGGTCATCGTGGCCATGGTCATGCCACCTTGTGCTCGGCAGCCTGCCGCATCTGCTCGTGCAGGTGCGGCGGCATGAGCTCGTACACGTCCTCGAACATGGTCGCCAGCGGCGGGATCAAGCCGTCCTGCAGCGAGCCGCTTTTCGAGGCTTCCTTCAGCGCTGTCGCCATCTCCTCGTCGAGCGCCTTCTGCGTGCGCGTGTGCTCGTCGTCCGACCAGGCTCCGAGGCCGACCAGGTGCTGCTTCAGGCGCGCGACCGGATCGCCGAGCGGGAAGTGCGCCCAGTCGTCGGCCGGCCGGTAACGCGAGGGGTCGTCGGAGGTGGAATGCGCGCCGGCGCGGTACGTCACCCATTCGATCAGTGTCGGCCCCAGGTTGCGCCGCGCGCGTTCGGCGGCCCAGCGCGAGGCCGAGAGCACGGCCAGGAAGTCGTTGCCGTCAACACGCAGCGAGGCGATGCCCGCGCCCACGCCACGCGCGGCGAAGGTGGTGCCCTCGCCGCCGGCGATGGCCTGGAAGGTGGAGATTGCCCACTGGTTGTTGACCACGTTCAGGATCACCGGCGCGCGGTAGACGTGGGCGAAGGTCAGGGCATTGTGGAAGTCGGCCTCGGCGGTGGAGCCGTCGCCGATCCAGCCCGAGGCGATCCTGGTGTCACCCTTGATCGCCGAGGCCATGGCCCAGCCCACCGCTTGCACGAACTGCGTCGCCAGATTGCCCGAGATCGAGAAGAAGCCGGCCCGCTTGTACGAGTACATCACCGGCAGCTGGCGGCCGCGCAGCGGGTCGCGCCCGTTGCTGAGAAGCTGGCACATCAGCTCGACGACGTCGACGTCGTCGCGGCACAGCAGCAGGCCCTGCTGGCGGTAGGTGGGGAAGTTCATGTCGCCCGCCTGCAGCGCCTGCGCGTGCGCGACCGCGATCGCTTCCTCGCCCAGCGCCTGCATGTAGAACGAGATCCTCTTCTGCCGCTGCGCGATCAGCATGCGCGCGTCGAAGGCACGTGTGCGCAGCATCGCGACCAGGCCGCGTTTCAGGTCCGCCACGTCGACCTGGGGCGCCCACGGCCCGACCGCGTTCCCTTCGGCGTCGAGCACGCGGATCAGCTTCCACGCCATCGTGCCGGTATGCGCCGGCTTGATGTCGATGGCCGGGCGCGCCACCTCGCCGGCCGCCGACAGGCGCAGGAAGGAGAAGTCGGTCGCCTGCCCCGGCCGGCCGGTGGGCTCGGGCACGTGCAGTTGGAGCGGCATGGTGGCGCCAGGCATGGTGCGTCTCCTCGAGCCGCCGGGTAGGGCAGCGCAGGGTGATTCTGGACGAACACCGGGCCGACGGTAAGCCTGCCGCATAGCGCGCCAAGTGCGTGATCAGTGCCGCCAACGGCGCCCTCCCCCGCCTTGAGGCGCGCGCGCTTTAGAGCTCGCCGGAGCGCCCGTTCAGTCTGCGCTGACGGTACGCCCCGCGGCCCAGTCGCGCAAGGCGCGCACCGCTTCAGCCCGCGTCACCGACAGCGGACGTGTGCGCGCGATCTCGGCCGCGACCAAAGCGGCGTCGGCCGGCTTCGACAATGCATGGGCTTCGTAACGCGCGGCGACGACCGCGGCCTCGATCTCGGCGCCCGAGTAGCCTTCGCTCCCTTCCACCAGGCGTTGCAGCGCCGCCGCATCGAAGGCCACGCGGTGGCGCCCGAGATGGATGCGCAGGATGCCTTCGCGCGTGGCGGCCGTCGGCAAATCGACGAAGAAGATCTCGTCGAAGCGGCCCTTGCGCATCAGCTCGGGCGGCAGGCTCTCGATGTCGTTCGCGGTCGCGACCAGGAACACGCTCGAACGGCGCTCCTGCATCCACGTCAGCAGCGTGCCGAGCATGCGCTTGCCGGCGCCGGTGTCACCGTCGCCCGAACCGCCGGCGAGGCCCTTTTCGATCTCGTCCATCCAAAGCACGCAGGGCTGCATCGCCTCGGCGACCTTCAGCGCCTCGCGCAGCTTGCGTTCGCTCTCGCCCTGGTACTTGTCGAAGAGCGCGCCGAAGTCCATCCGGAAGAGCGGCACCTGCCACGACGCGGCGATGGCCTTCGCCGCCAGACTCTTGCCCGCGCCCTGCACGCCAAGCAGCAGCACGCCGCGCGGTGTTGGCAGGCCGGATGCCCCCGGCTCCAGGAACGGCGCGCGGCGCAGCGCGAGCCAGCGCTTGAGCGCGGCCATGCCCGCCACGTCTTCCAACGGCGGCAGGTCCTGCTCGAAGACCAGCAGTTCCGCGACACCGAGCGACGCCTGCTTGGCCGACAGCACCCGCGCCAGGTCGGCCGCGGTGATCTGGCCGTCGCCGAGCGTCAGCCGCACCAGGTGGCGCACCGCCGACTCGGGCATGCCCAGCATGTGGCGCAACAGCGAGTCGACCGTGCTGCGCGCCCCTGCCACGTCCTTGCCCGAGCGGCTGCGCTGGCGCTTGAGCTCGTCACCGAAGAGCGCCTTCACGCGCTCGATCGTCATCGGCTCGATCTCGAAGCGGCTCGCGTGCGGCACCAGTTCATCAGGCAACTCGATGTCGTGGCCGACGAGGACGAGCTGGCGCGACAGCGTCTCGCACTGCAGCGCGATCTCCTTGAAAGCGCGCGTGACCGCCGGGTTGCTCAGGTACGGGTGGACGTCGAGGAACACGACCAGCGCTGGCTCCTGCATCCGGCCGACCTGCTCCAGTGCCGCCGGCAGCTCCTTGGTCGTGTTGGCGTCGGCAGGGGCTTCGGGCGCGAAGTCGAGCAGCTTCAGCTTCAGGCCGTGCGCCACCCGCAGGCCGCGGCTGACCGACCAGGTCCAGACTTCGCGTTGCGTGCGTTTGGACACGGCCTCGAAGAGCGCGGCCACGCGCCGCTCTTCGTGGGTCTCGATCACGGTGATGGCGGTGCGGGTGTCGAGCAGCGACAGCAGCGCT
>DATDER010000215.1:0-3942 GCA_036523095.1 Rubrivivax sp. | reverse complement strand
GCCGAGGTGAGCGAGTCGCCGATGCGCGGCGTGGTGTGGGCAGCGGCCGCACCTGCGAGCGGCTCGGGCGCCACCGCCGCCCGCCGCGCGCGCGGCGCCGCGGCCGGGACGATCATCTTCAGGTTGACGCGGCTGCGGGCCATGAAAGGCGCTTCGGGTTCGTTCGTGGTTGACGTGTGTGCTGAAGTGTATACACTTTGAGCGGCCTTGCAACCTGCCCTGATCCCAGGAGATCCCCGATGGGACACCTCAGCACCCACGTGCTCGATACCGCCAACGGCTGCCCTGCGGCCGGCATGCAGGTCACGCTGCAGCGCCTGGAGCCGGGTGGGCCGGCCACGCTCAAGTCGATCGTGCTCAACGCCGACGGCCGCGCCGAGGGCCCCTTGCTCGACGCAGCGGCGATGGCGGTCGGCCGCTACCGCCTGCTCTTCGAGGTGGCGCCGTACTTTCGCGGCCGCGGTGCGGCGCTCGACGACCCGCCTTTCATCGACACGGTGCAACTCGACTTCGGCATCGCCAGCGCCAGCGGGCACTACCACGTGCCCTTGCTCGTGAGCCCGTGGAGCTACAGCACCTACCGCGGCAGTTGAAACGGGCATGGCGATTGCTCGCCACGCCGCACCTTTGTCGAAACCAGCAGGAGACACCATGGCCTTGCACCGCCGTTCCCTCAACGCCGCCCTGTTCCTGGCGGGCTTTGCACTCTGCAGCAACGTCCACGCGGCCTGGCCCGAGAAGCCGGTGCGCATCGTCGTCACCTTTGCTGCCGGCGGGGCGAGCGACATCGTCGCGCGCGTGGTCGCCGAGCCGCTGGCCAAGGCGCTGGGTCAGCCGGTGATCGTCGACAACAAGCCCGGTGCCGGCGGCACCATCGGCGGGCTCGAGGTGGCGCGGTCGGCGCCCGACGGCTACACGCTGATGCTGTCCAACTCGACGCCGACCTCGATCGGCCCGTTCACGGTGCCCAAGCAGCCTTACGACCCCGTCAAGCAATTCACCCATGTGGCGATGCTGGGCGTGGCACCGGTCCTCATCATGGCCAACCCCAAGACGGGGCCGGCGTCGCTGAAAGACCTGCCCAAGGCCGCGGCCGCGCCGGGCTACAGCTTCGGCAGCGGCGGGCCGGGCTCGATCGGCCACATCGTCGGCGAAATGGCCAAGGGCGCGATGAAGATCGACATGACTCACGTGCCTTACCGCGGCGGCGCGCCGATGACCACCGACCTGATCGCGGGCACCATCCCGGTCGGTATCGACGTCATCACCGCCTTCGTGCCGATGGTCAGGTCGGGCCAGATCAAGGCGCTGGCCGTCACCACCCGCACGCGCTCGCCGCTGCTGCCCGATGTGCCCAGCGTGGTCGAACTGGGTCTGCCGCAGTTGGTGGCCGAAAACTACTTCGGCGTCTCCGGTCCGGCGGGCCTGCCTGCCGACGTCGTCGACAAGCTGGCCAAGGCACTGGCGGCCATCGAGTCCGACCCGGCCATCGTCAAGCGCTTTGAAGAGCTCGGCATCACGACCGTGAAGATGAGCTCGCCCGAGTTCGGCGGTTTCATCGCGAAGCAGGTGACCGACTGGGCACCCGCGATCAAGGCCGCCGACGTAAAACCCTGAGCCCCGCTTTTCCCGCCGCGCCGCGGCCGACACAACGACAAGTACATGGACGTCTACCTCCTCGATTGGGCCAACCTGCTGCTGCGCTGGCTGCATGTCGTCGTGGCGATCGCCTGGATTGGCTCGTCGTTCTACTTCGTGCTGCTCGACAACAGCCTGGTGCCACCCGAAGACGCGCGCCTGAAGGAACTCGGCGTCACCGGCGAGTTGTGGGCCGTGCACGGCGGCGGCTTCTACAACCCGCAGAAGTACGCGGTCGGCCCCAAGACGATGCCGACCGGACCCGCCGGCCACCTGCACTGGTTTTACTGGGAGAGCTACTGGACCTGGATGTCGGGCTTTGCGCTGCTGGTGTCGCTCTACCTCTTCAACGCCGACGCCTTTCTCATCGACCGCAAGGTCTTCGCCTGGGAGTCGCCTTACACCGCGAGCGCGGCGGCACTGGTCTACTTGGGCGCGGGCTGGGTCGTCTACGACCTGATCTGCCGCCTCTTCGGCCGCAACAAGGACGGCTCGATCGGCGGCGACGCGCGGGTGGGCGTGTTGATCTTCCTCTATGTGTGCATCGCGACCTGGATCGCCTGCCACCTGTTTTCGGGCCGTGCGGCCTTCGTGATGACGGGCGGAATGATCGCCACGATCATGAGCGCGAACGTCTTCTTCTGGATCATCCCGGGCCAGCGCATCGTGGTGGCCGACCTGCACGCCGGGCGCCGGCCGGACCCGATACACGGCCAGCGCGGCAAGCAGCGCAGCGTGCACAACACCTACTTCACGCTGCCGGTGCTGATCGCGATGCTCAGCAACCACTACGGCATGCTGTGGCAGCACGAATACAACTGGCTCGTGCTGATCGGCCTGATGCTGCTCGGTGCGCTGGTGCGGCTGTTCTTCGTGCTGCGCCACAAGGGCCCGGCGCGCTGGGAGATCGTGTTTGCCATCGCCGGCCTGATCGTCGCGCTGATGATGTTCGTGGCGCCGAGGTTCAGCCAGCTGCCGCCGCCTTCCGCAGCGTCGACCACGGCGCCCGACGGCAAGCCGCTCACGCAGTGGCAGCAGGTCAACAACGTCATCACGCAGCGCTGCCTGATGTGCCACAACGCCCAGCTGGCGAGCAAGAACGTGCGCCTGGATTCGCCGCAAGAGATCGCCGCCCATGCGCAGCAAATCTACCAGCAGGTGAGCGTGCTGAAGCTGATGCCGATGAACAACGCGACCCAGATCACCGAGGCCGAGCGTGCGCTCGTCGCGCGCTGGTTCAAAGCCGGCGCGTCGGTGCCTTGAGTTCACCCGAGCCGACGGGCCGCGTGGCGGACCCCGGTCAAAGTCCCGGCTGCCCCAGGAGGATTCGATGACACACTTGATCCCGGCCACTTCGCGCCGCCGCTTCTTGGAGACGGCCGCTGGCGCCGCTGTCGTGCTCGGCGTTGGCGCACCAGTCTTTGGCCAGCCCGCGGCCGCCACCGCAAGTGTGGGTGCGCTCTTCGCCGGCAAGGTAGACGACCGCGGCTTCATGGAAGCCGGATGGCGCGGTCTGGAACGTGCGCGTGTCGAACTCGGCGCGACGACCAGTTACATCGACAACGTCCTGCCGCAGAAGGAGTTGCTCGTCGCCGCGCTGACGCGGCTGGCCGAGTCGGGCGTCGAACTCGTCGTAGCGCACGGGGGGCAGAACAACGAGGCGGCGAGCGAAGTGGCCCGGCAGTTTCCTCGTTTGAAGTTCGTCGTCACGCAGGGTGACGTCACGGCAGCCAACCTGTCGAGCTACGATGTCCTGCAGGAAGAGTCCGCCTACCTCGCCGGCGTGCTGGCCGCGAAGTTCACGCGCACCGGCGTGGTCGGGCACATGTCGGGGATTCGCGTGCGGCCGGGCCTGAAGGGGCGTGCAGCCTACGCCGCAGGCTTGCGGGCGACGGACCCGAGAGTCAGGCTGCTCACCAATTTCTCCGGCAACCAGGACGACAACACCTTGTCCAGGCGCGTGGCCCTGGCCCAGATCGGTGCGGGTGCCGACGTCGTCTTCACGATGCTCAACGCGGGCCGCAATGGTGTCACCGAAGCGTGCCGCGACAAGGGCACGCGCCAGATCGGTAATGTGATCGACTGGGTGGCGCTCGACCCCAAGGTCTTCGTCGGTTCGGCGATCGCCGACGTGGGGACAGGCGTTTTCAACGCGGTGCGGGACCTGCGCGATGGCAGATTTCAGCCGGGGGTCGTGCGCAAGCTCGGCCTCGCGGACAGCGCCGCCGTACGCCTGTCGGTCGCCGAGGACGTGCCGATCGACCTGAAAGCGATGATTGCCGATGTCGCCGACGGCATTCGTTC
>DATDER010000214.1:0-4032 GCA_036523095.1 Rubrivivax sp. | reverse complement strand
GATCCGGCGGTCGATCTCGCGCAGCCGCTTCTTGCCGTAGAGGTAGTCGCCGTTTTCCGAGCGGTCGCCGTTCTTGGCCGCCCAGGACACCGTCTCCACCACCTTCGGCCGCTCGACGTCGAGCAGCGTCATCAGCTCGGTGCGCAGGCGGCGCCACCCTGCCGGCGTCATGTAGTTGCGCACACCCGCGGGCAACGCCGGCAGCGGCGCGCCGTCTTCTTCCTCGTCGGCGTCGGTTTCGCGGGTGAAGGCTTTGTTCATCGGACTCGTGATTCTGCCTCCGCAGACGGCGCAACCGACGGCTGTCCCAGGATGCGATTCCATGTCATCCTGCGGCCATGAACCCTGCCCCACAGACCATTCCGGCGCGCCAGGCCTACTACGAACGCATTGCACGGCATCACATGACGCCGCTGTGGGAGGTGCTCGGCGCGCTGGTGCCGCCGCAGCCGGCGTCGGCCGCCGTGCCGGCCTGCTGGCACTACGCCGAGGTGCGTGCGCAGGTGATGGAGGCGGGCTCGCTCATCAGTGCGGCCGAGGCCGAGCGCCGCGTGCTGATCCTGGAGAACCCCGGGCTGCGCGGGCAGTCGTGCATCACGCCGTCGCTCTACGCCGGGCTGCAGCTCATCATGCCGGGCGAGGTGGCGCCCGCGCACCGGCACACGCAGTCGGCGCTGCGCCTGGTGCTCGACGGCGAAGGGGCCTACACCGCGGTGGACGGCGAACGCACGACGATGCGCCGCGGCGACTTCATCATCACGCCGTCGTGGACATGGCACGACCACGGCAACCTGGGGAAGGAGCCGGTGGTATGGCTCGACGGCCTGGACATTCCGCTCGTGCGCTTTTTCGAAGCCGGCTTTGCCGAGAAGAGTGAGGGCGGTGGCGGTCCCGCCACGCAGGTCGAGATCCGCCCCGAAGGCGACGCGCTGGCGCGTTACGGCGCGAACATGGTGCCGGTGGACTACCACCCTGCCCCCGCCGAACCGACCCGTTCCTTCGTCTACCCCTACCAGACCACGCGGCGTTCGCTCAAGGCGATGGCCGGCGGCGTGCCGGACCGGCACCTCGGCCTGAAGATGCGCTTCGTCAACCCGGCCACCGGCGCGTCGCCGATGCCGACCATCGGCGCCTTTGCGCAGCAGCTTCCCAAAGGCTTCGAGACCGCGCCGTACCGCTGCACCGACGGCAGCGTCTACGTCTGCCTCGAAGGCGACGGCGTCGCGCGCATCGGCGAGGCGGAATTCAGCTTTGCCGAGAACGACGTCTTCGTCGTCCCGTCGTGGCAAGTGCTGCAGCTGCAAGCGAGTGCTGAGACGGTGCTATTCAGCTACTCCGACCGCCCGGTGCAGCGAGCGCTCGGGCTCTGGCGCGAGGAGCGGCTGTGAAGGCGACGGAATCCCCCATGCGCGACGACGCTGGCGCCGCGGTGGCCGGGCTGCGCTGGCCTGACTCCGGGACCGAAGGACAGGGTACGCACCGCATCCCGTTCCAGGCCTACACCAGCGAGCAGATCCACCGCCGCGAGCTCGAGCGCTTTTTCTACCGCGGGCATTGGTGCTACGTGGGCCTGGAGGCCGAGGTGCCCAACCCGGGCGACTTCACTCGCACGGCGATTGGTGAACGCTCGGTAATCATGGTGCGCAGTAGCGACGGCGCAATCAACGTCGTCGAGAACGTCTGCGCGCACCGCGGCATGCGCTTCTGCCGCGAGCGCCACGGCAACCGGGCCGAGTTCGTCTGCCCTTATCACCAGTGGAGCTACACGCTGCAAGGCGACCTGCAGGGCGTGCCCTTCCGGCGCGGCGTCAAGCAGGACGGCAAAGTCAACGGCGGCATGCCGGCCGACTTCAAGACCCAGGACCACGGCCTCACCAAACTCCGGGTCGCGCGGCGGGGCGGGGTTGTCTTCGCCTCGTTCGATCCCGATGTCGAGTCCTTCGAGGACTACCTCGGCCCGACGATCCTGCCTTACTTCGACCGTGTCTTCGACGGCCGCGCGCTGAAGGTGCTGGGCTACAACCGCCAGCGCATCCCGGGCAACTGGAAGCTGATGCAGGAGAACATCAAGGACCCGTACCACCCCGGCCTGCTGCACACCTGGTTCGTCACCTTCGGGCTCTGGCGCGCTGACAACAAGTCGGCGCTCCACATGGACACGCACCACCGCCACGCGGCGATGATCTCGACGCGCGGCGCTGCCGGCCAGGCGGCACAAGTGACGCAGGTTGCCAGCTTCAAGGACAGCCTGAAACTCGAAGACCCGCGTTTCCTCGACATCGTGCCCGAGCCGTGGTGGGGCGGCCCGACCGCGGTGATGACGACGATCTTCCCGAGCGTGATCGTGCAGCAGCAGGTCAACAGCGTGTCGATGCGCCACATCCAGCCCGTGGGCCCGGGCGCCTTCGACTTCGTCTGGACCCACTTCGGCTTCGACGACGACAGCCCAGAGATGACGCAGCGCCGTCTGCGCCAGGCCAACCTCTTCGGCCCCGCGGGCTTCGTATCGGCCGACGACGGCGAGGTGATCGAGTTTTCGCAGCAGTCCTTCGAGAGCAAGCCGCAGCACCGTACGCTGGCCGAACTCGGTGGCCACACGGTCGAAGACACCGACCACATGGTCACCGAAACGCTGATCCGCGGCATGTACCGCTACTGGCGCGAGGTGATGGAGCGTGAGGAATGAGCGCCGCTCCACTCGACTTCGGCGACTTCCAGGCCCTGCTGCGGCTGTACGCCGACTACGCCAGCGCCGTCGATTCGGGCCAGTGGGATCTGTGGCCCGAGTTCTTCACCGACGACGCCGTCTACCGCCTGCAGCCGCGTGAAAACCACGAGCGCGGTTTCCCGCTCGCCACGCTGTCGTTCGAGAGCAAGGCGATGTTGCGCGACCGTGTCTACGCGATCCGCGAGACGCTGTTCCACGACCCGTACTACCAGCGCCACGTCGTCGGCACGCCGATCGTGCGCGCATTGCATCAGCACGGCTTCGACTGCGAGGCGAACTACGCGGTGTTCCGTACCAAACTGTCGGAGCCGAGCATCGTGTTCAACGTCGGTCGTTACCTCGACACCGTGGTGCGCACCGCGGCGGGCCTGAAGTTCAAGCAACGCCTGGCGGTCTACGACAGCGAACTGATTCCGAACTCGATCATCTACCCGATCTGAAACGTGGAGCGGCCGTCATGAACACCCCGAACTGGATCGACGTGGTGGCCATGTCCGCCCTCACGCCGGACGACGTGACCGGCTTCGATGCAGCGGGCGTGGACGTCGCGCTGTACAGCGTAGAAGGCGTGGTCTTCGCCACGTCCAACATCTGCACCCACGGCCAGGCCCGCCTGTGCGACGGCTTCCTGGAAGGCCACGAGATCGAATGTCCGCTGCACCAGGGCCGCTTCGACGTGCGCGATGGGCGCGCGCTGTGCCTTCCCGCGACCGAGGGTTTGGGGGTGTTCCCGGTCAAGGTCGAAGGCGGGCGCGTGCTGGTCGGGCTGGACTGAAACGCCGCTGGCCCTTCAGTGCAAAAAGCCCGCAAAGTCACTCGCACTCCACGCTTGCCCACGGTAGCCTTCAGAGAGCAGACAAACCGCACGGCACTGGCGCGCGCGGCTCCCGACGATGGCAACGCTCATTCCCTCAATCAGCACCTGCGTCTCGCGCATGACGCAAGGCGAACGCAGGCTCGCCGAACGACTGGAACAGAAACTCGATGCTGACTATCTGGTCTGGTACGACGTACCGATCGGCCCAAAGCAGGCGCACCCCGACTTCGTTGTCCTGCATCCCCGCCGCGGCCTGTTGATCCTCGAGGTGAAGGACTGGCGGCTCGACACGATCCGCCAAGCCAATCGCCAGACTTGGGAAATCATCCCCGGTGGCCAGCCGAAGAACGTGATCAACCCGGTCGAGCAGGCACGTCACTACGCGCACCAGGTGGTCGATGCCTTGTCGCGCGACAAGCAACTCGTTGCCAGCGACGGTCGTGCGAAGGGTTCGCTCGCCTTCCCATGGAGCTACGGCGTGGTGTTC
>DATDER010000213.1:0-10556 GCA_036523095.1 Rubrivivax sp. | reverse complement strand
TTCCCGATGTCGATCTACGAGAACATCGCGTTCGGCGTGCGGCTGTTCGAGTCGCTGCCGCGGGTCGAGATGGACGAGCGCGTCGAATGGGCGCTGAAGAAGGCCGCGCTCTGGAACGAAGCCAAGGACAAGCTCAACCAGAGTGGCTCCAGCCTCTCGGGCGGCCAGCAGCAGCGGCTGTGCATCGCACGCGGCATCGCGATCAAGCCCGAGGTGCTGCTGCTCGACGAGCCCTGCTCGGCACTCGACCCGATCTCTACCGGCAAGATCGAAGAACTGATCCACGAACTGAAGAGCGACTACACGGTCGTCATCGTGACGCACAACATGCAGCAGGCAGCGCGCTGCTCCGACTACACCGCCTACATGTACCTGGGTGATCTGGTCGAATTCGGGCCGACTTCGGAGCTCTTCATGAAACCGAAGAAGAAGGACACCGAGGACTACATCACCGGACGCTTTGGTTGAAGGCAGCAACATGACGGACAAACATCTCTCGACGCAGTTCGACAGCGAGCTCAGCGCCATCTCCACCCGCGTGCTGGAAATGGGCGGGCTCGTGGAGAGCCAGCTCTCACGCGCGATGGCCGCGCTGGCGACGTTCGACGGCGAGGGCGCGAGCGAGGTCCTGCGCGAAGAAGAACGTGTGAACCAGATGGAAGTCGACATTGACCGCGACCTCTCCGGCATCATCGCGCGGCGCCAGCCGACGGCACGCGACCTGCGCCTGCTGATCGCGGTGAGCAAGACGATCGCCAACCTCGAGCGTGTCGGCGACGAGGCGGCTCGTGTGGCGCGCACGGTGCAGCGACTCATCAACACCGGCATCTCGAGCCGCATGCGGCTGCCGGTGGCCGACCTGCAGTTCGAGGCCGATCTGGCGATCGCGCTGTTGCGCAAGGCGCTCGACGCCTTTGCACGCCTGGACACGGCGCGTGCGCTGGAAGTGCTGAAGCAGGACGACCAGATCGACCAGGAGTTCGACGGCCTGCTGCGCAAGCTCATCACCTACATGATGGAAGATCCGCGCACCATCTCGGCCAGCATCGACCTCGTCTTCGTCGCCAAGGCGATCGAGCGGGTGGGTGACCATGCCAAGAACCTGGCCGAGGCGATCATCTACGTCGTCAAGGGTACCGACGTACGGCACTCGCCGATGGAAGCGGTCGAGAATGCGGTGCGCTGAAACGGTGGCACGGACATGAGCCGAATCCTCGTTGTCGAAGACGAATCCGCGATCGCCGAGCTGGTCGCGATCAACCTGCGCCATGCGGGTTTCACGGTGGCGGTCGCGCCAACCGCGGAAGATGCCCAGCGCGAAGTCGACCGGGCCCTGCCGAGCCTGGTGCTGCTCGACTGGATGCTGCCCGGCCAGAGCGGCGTGGCGCTGGCGCGGCGCTGGCGTGCCGATGCACGCACACGCGACCTCCCTGTGATCATGCTCACGGCGCGGGCCGACGAGGCCGACATGGTGACGGGCCTGGAAGCCGGCGCCGACGACTATCTGACAAAACCGTTCTCGCCGAAAGAACTGCTGGCGCGCATCCGCGCGGTCTTGCGGCGGCGCGCGCCGCAGGCGCTCGAAGACGCGGTCGAGGCGGGCGGCATCACGCTGGACCCGGCGACACGCCGCGTCACGAAGACGGTCGAGGGCACGCTGCGCGAAGTGAAGATCGGCCCGACCGAATTCCGCCTGCTGCATTTCCTGATGACGCACCCCGAGCGGGTGCACAGCCGCGCCCAGTTGCTGGACCGCGTCTGGGGCGACCACGTCTTCATCGAAGAACGAACGGTCGACGTGCACGTGAAGCGCCTGCGCGAAGCGCTCACGCCGGTGCATGCCGCGGCGCTGGTCGAAACCGTTCGAGGCGCGGGCTACCGTCTCACGCAGCGCAGCCCCACGATGGCCACCTGATCGGCCACCACCCGCAGATGGACTGGCTGCTGCCCCGACTTGCTGCTGCGGCCGCCGCCACGCTGGTGGGTGCCGCGCTCGGCGCGTTGGCCGGTTGGGCCTTTGATGCGGCCTGGCCCCTGACGGTGATCGGCGCTGCCCTGGGTGCCACGGTGTCGGCCTTCGTCGACCGCCTGCGTGGCTACCGCTTGATGAACTGGCTGCGCGGTGCGCAAGACGACGCGGCACCGCGCGGCGCGGGTTTCTGGGGCGAAGTCGGCTACCGTGCCGAACGCGCGCTGCGCCTGCGCGAGCGCCAGGTTGAACACGAGCGCAGCCAACTGCAGCAGTTCCTGGCCGCGATCGAGGCCTCGCCCAACGGGGTCCTGCTGCTCGGCGCCGCGGACCAGATCGCCTGGTGCAACTCGGTCGCTGCAGACCACTTCGGGCTCGACCCCGAGCGTGACCTTCAGCAGCGTGTCACCAACCTCGTGCGCGCACCGGCTTTCGTGAGCCACCTGCAGGAAGAAGCCTTCGACGAACCGGTGACTTTCAGTGGCCCGGGCGGGCAGGGCACCTTGTCGGTGCTGGTGCAGCCGTACGGCGCGGGCATGAAGCTGGTCCTGTCGCAGGACATCACCGAGCGTGAACGTGCCGACGCGATGCGGCGCGACTTCGTCGCCAACGTCTCGCACGAGATCCGCACCCCGCTCACGGTGCTCGCCGGCTTCGTCGAGACGCTGGCCGCGCTGCCGCTGACCGAGGTCGAACGCAACCGCGTGCTGGCCTTGATGGAGCAGCAGACCGGGCGCATGCAGGCGCTCGTGTCGGACCTGCTCACGCTGGCGCAGCTGGAAGGCAGCCCGCGGCCGGGGGGCGACCGCTGGGTGCCGGTGCGGGCCTTGATGCAGCAGGCGCAGGCCGCAGCGTTGCCGCTGTCGGCGGGTCGGCACCATTTTGGCTTCGAGGGCGGCGACGACGCCGAGATCGCCGGCATCTTGAGCGAACTGCACAGTGCGCTCGGCAACCTGGTCACGAACGCGGTGCGCTACACGCCGGACGAAGGCCGTATCGATGTGCGTTGGCGCTGGCGTGCCGATGGCGGCGGCGAACTGGAGGTCGAGGACAGCGGCGTGGGCGTGGCGCGTGAGCACCTGCCACGTCTGACCGAGCGCTTCTACCGCGTCGACGGCAGCCGCTCGCGCGATACCGGCGGCACCGGACTCGGCCTGGCGATCGTCAAGCATGTGGTGCAGCGCCACGGCGGTGAAATCGACATCCAGAGCGAACTCGGCAAGGGCTCGCGCTTTCGACTCGTGTTTCCGGCCGCACGTGTGCGCCGGAGCGCGCCCTTCGCCGCTGACAGGGCGGGCGGCGCCGGCTCGGCGCGTTCAGCGGGTGTCGGTGCGACGGTAGACTGAGACGAGTTCGCTGCGGTCGGTGGTACGCCGCTCCGAAGCCACGAGCCGCCAGCCCGGTGGCGGCTTCGCACGTGTGCCGCGCGAGACCAGCAGCAGCACCGGGCACTTGGCCGCCGCCGCGGTGGGGCGTGCCTCCACACGCACGCGGCCAAAGACTTCCAGCGACGCCACCAGCGCCGGGTTCATGCCCGGAGTCGCCACGCACGACGCGCCGGCGGTGTGGCGCGCCAGGCGGTCGACCATCGGCCGCGCGCTGCGTGCGTAGTCGAGCAGGGGCAGCCACAAGGTCATCAGCAAGAGCCAGCACAGGGCCACCCCACCGGCGGGCAGGACCAGGCTCTTCCACAGCGCGTGGCGGTAGCGGCCGGTGCGCCAGCGCAGCAATGCGAGCCACAGCACCGTCCCGACGACGGCCGTCAACAGGGCAAAGGCGGAAAAGGGCGCGTCGAATCCCGGTGCCAGCTTGGCGACGTTGGCCGCCGGTCTTGCCGGGATCCCGGTGTGCATGGCGGCGTAGATGACCCAGATCGTCAGCGCGCACAGGGTGAAGAAACACATCGAGAACCAGTCGATCAGCGCCGACGCGCTGCGCCGCAGCGTGGGCAGTGCAAATGCCGCCAGCACCGCCAGGCCGGGCAGGGCGAGCAGGAGCGCGCGGTCGTTGCCACCCATCCAGACGTTGGCGGCCATCGCGGCGACCACGGTTGCCAAGGGCACCGAGACATGCCGGTTCAGCAACTGGCGCCTCCAGCGCCAGACCGTCCAGAGCGCGAGCGGGCCCGTGGGCCACATGAACCAGATCCACTGGCGTGCGATCTGCACCGCCTGGGCTGCCGTCGGTACGAACTCGAAGCGCCAGTCCCATGCGCCAAGGGCGCTCGCGAGCAGGCCGGCGACCAGCGTTGCGGCGCCGACCCACCAGGAGAAGGCGCGCGCCTGTGCGTAGGTGGAGCGGGCGCAGATCAAGGTGCCGATGGCGCCGAACACGAGCGCCAGCGTCGGCGCGCCGCTGGAGGCCAGGATCAGCAGCGATACCACCACCGCGAGCCTGGCGCGTGCAAGGCGGTAAGGCGCTGCCGCGAGTGACCACAGGAACAGGCTGGTCGCGAAGAGCTGCACCAGCTCCGGCGTCGTTTCGTGCCCGAGTTGCAGCACCCCCAGCGTCGCGATCAGGGCCAGCACCGCGGCGTCGGCGATCGCGCGTGCATAGTCGATCGGCGCAGCCACGCCGCCAAAGGCGAACGCTACCGGCAGCGCCGCGTCGGTGCGTGCGAGGTGGAAGGTGGTGTACCAGGTGCAGGCGAGTGTCAGCGCGAGCAGGATCGCGAAGGGCATTCGCGCCGCCAGCGCCGGGTCCATCAGCGGCGACAACAGCATGATGAAAAGGGCGCCCAGCGCATGGGGCAGCACCGGAGCGTCGACCGGCACGCCGCCGAGCGTCGGTGCGAGCCACGAGGTGCGACCCTCGGCGAGCGCACGCATGATTCCGAAGGCCGTGACGTCGGCATTGCGCCAGGGGTCGCGACCGAACACCCCCGGCACGACCCAGGCGGCGCAGAACAGCAGCAGCGCCACTCGCGGCAAGCGCTCTGCGGCGCGTTGCGTGACCAGAGCCGGGTTCGGGGCGCTCATGCCGCCATCATGCCGCGATCAGCCGCAAGCATGAAAAAGGGCAGCCTGAGCTGCCCTTGGTTCGGCGCACGCCGGGCTCACTTCTTGAGGCCGACGCGTGCGAACTTGTTGCGGAACTTCTCGACGCGTCCGCCCAGGCTGTCCACGCTCTTCTGCGTGCCGGTGTAGAACGGGTGCGACTCGCTGGTGCTTTCCAGCTTCATCAGCGGCAGCTCGCGGCCGTCGTCCATCTTGACGGTCTCCTTGGTCTGCAGGCACGAACGTGTGACGAACTTGAAGCCGTTCGACAGGTCGACGAAGCAGACGTCGCGGTAGGCCGGGTGAATGCCTTCTTTCATGGGGAGAACCTCGCTGGTGTGTCGGGAGCCACGCTGTGAGCTACAGCGCACTTGCCAAATGCGTTTAACCTCTGATTATAGCCCGCTCAACCGCCACGCCTCATCATGTCGAAGAAGTCGAGGTTGTTCTTGCTGGCCTTCATTTTTTCGAGCATGAACTCCATCGACTCGATCTCATCCATCGGATAGAGCAGCTTGCGCAGGATCCAGGTCTTCTGCAGGATCTCGGGCTTGAGCAGCAGTTCTTCGCGGCGCGTGCCCGACTTGTTGATCAGGATCGACGGGTAGACACGTTTCTCGGCCATCCGGCGGTCGAGGTGGATCTCGCAGTTGCCGGTGCCCTTGAACTCTTCGTAGATGACCTCGTCCATGCGGCTGCCGGTGTCGATCAGCGCGGTGCCGATGATCGTCAGCGAGCCACCTTCTTCGACGTTGCGTGCGGCGCCGAAAAATCGCTTCGGGCGTTGCAGCGCGTTGGCGTCAACACCGCCGGTGAGCACCTTGCCCGACGACGGCAGTACGTTGTTGTAGGCCCGGGCCAGGCGCGTGATGCTGTCGAGCAGGATGACAACGTCCTTCTTCAGCTCGACCAGGCGCTTGGCGCGTTCGATCACCATCTCGGCCACCTGCACGTGGCGCGCCGCGGGCTCGTCGAAGGTGGAACTGATGACCTCGCCGCGCACGGTGCGCTGCATCTCGGTGACTTCTTCGGGCCGTTCGTCGACCAGCAGGACCATCAGGTGCGCGTCGGGGTGGTTGGCGACGAGTGCATGCGCGATGTGCTGCATCATGATCGTCTTGCCGGTCTTCGGCTGCGCCACCAGCAGCGCGCGCTGGCCTTTGCCGATCGGCGCCACGAGGTCGATGATGCGGCTCGTGATGTTCTCTTCGCCCTTGATGTCGCGTTCGAGCTTCCACTGTTCCTTCGGGAACAGCGGGGTCAGATTCTCGAACATGATCTTGTGTTTGTTCTCCTCGGGCGTGAGGCCGTTCACGCGGTCGACCTTGACGAGCGCGAAGTAACGTTCACCGTCCTTCGGCACCCGCACTTCGCCTTCGATCATGTCGCCGGTGTGCAGGTTGAAGCGGCGCACCTGGCTCGGGCTCAGGTAGATATCGTCGGTCGACGCCATGTAGCTCGAGTCGGGCGAGCGCAGGAAGCCGAAGCCGTCGGGCAGCACCTCGAGCACGCCGTCGCCGAAGACCTGCTCGCCGCCCTTGGCGCGCTTCTTCATGATCGCGAACATCAGTTCCTGCTTGCGCAAGCGGCTGACGTTTTCAATCTCAAGCGCCTCGCCCATCGTGATGAGCTCGGAGACGTGCTGGGCCTTCAGTTCGGACAAATGCATTTGTTTGCACCCTCGGGGCTGCGCCGGCGGAGGTCGCGGCGCGGTTGCTGCGGCGTGCAGTCGCCATGACCGGTCGGTCACGGGCTGACGCCGTGGTCTTCGCTATTTCTTGGGGAGGGACGGTCCGGCGCCAGCCGGTACTTCGAACCGCACCGGGCGGTCGCGCTTGCGCTTGGTGGCCCGGCGTGCTGTCGGGGCGGCGGGCTTTTGGCCTGCTCGATCCCTCGCTTTGCCCGGATTATAGGTGAGCGTCGATGAACGCCGTCAACTGCGCTTTCGGCAGTGCGCCGACTTTGGTAGCGACCAGTTCGCCACCCTTGAACAGCATCAGTGTAGGAATACCGCGGATACCGAACTTTGCCGGAATGGCCTGGTTCTCGTCGACATTCATCTTTGCGATCTCGAGCCGGCCGTCGTAGTCATGCGACAGATCGTCCAGGATCGGGGCAATCATCTTGCACGGGCCGCACCATTCGGCCCAGTAGTCCACCAGAACCAGTTTCTCGGACTTCAGCACATCGGCGTCGAAGGATGCATCGGTGGTGTGCTTGATCGATTCGCTGCTCATGGGGGTTTCTCCGTGGCGCTCGGACTGCAAGGCGCCGAGGCACAATGATTTTGACACATCGGCACCGTACCCGTCGGGCCGCAATCCGCGAGACCCATGGCGCCCACACATACGACCCGTATCGACGCCAGCCTTGCGCCGACGCAGGTCTGGGCCCGCGTGGCGGAGATCACCGCCGATTGGGTGGCCCGGTCGGCGATCCCGTTGCGCGACGTGTTGCTGCTGGTGCCTTTCGTGCAACTGATCGAACCCGCGCGCCGGGCTTTTGCCACGCGGGGCGGCTGGCAACCGCGAATCGAGACCACGGCGACGCTGGCATCGGCGCTGGCGCCGCCTGGGTCGCCCGGGGCGGGGCAGCTGTCGGGTTCACCGGTGCTCGATGCCCTGACGCTGGCGCAGATGCTGCGGGGCCTGGTGCCCTTGGCCGGCTGGGATCGGCGCGAGCCACGCTTGTTCTCGCAGCTCGTCCAGGCAAGCGTGCGCACGGCGCACGAGCTGGCCCGTGCCGCCGCGTGCCAGACGCCCCTCCAGCGTCCTGCGTGGTGGGCTGCTGCGGAGCGTCACCTGGTCGAAGCGGCCGGGCCTGGCGCGCTCGAGTCGGCGTTGTGCCGGGTCGCATTCGAGTGGGCGCGCGACGCGCCTGCGCCCGCGAGCGACGCGTTGTTCGGCGCCCGCCCCGCGGCGTGGGTGTCGGTCCAGGCGGGCGGTGTCGATCCGCTGGTCGACAACCTGCTCGTCGCGGCTGAATGCCCGTCGCTGGTGATCGACTCCGATGTCTCGAGCGAGGACCCGTTCGCCGCCGTCGCTGCAAAGCCGCCTCCGCGCCTGGTCGTGGCCGACGGCCTGGAAGGCGAGGCGCGTGCCACGGCGGCTGAAGTCATCGCCGCGCTCAACGCGGGCCTGGCGCCCGTTGCGCTGATCGCGCTCGACCGTGTGCTCTCGCGCCGTGTGCGCGCCTTGCTCGAACGCCAGCATGTGGCGCTGGTCGACGAGACCGGCTGGACGCTCTCGACCACACGCGCGGCGGCACGGGTGATGGCGCTGCTGCGCGCGGCACGCCATGAGGCGACGGCCGACGAGCGGCTCGAGTGGCTCAAGGGCGGGGAGTCGGCGCTCGCCCAGCCACTGCCGCTGCAACGCCTGGAACGGCACTTGCGCGCGGGGCGCGACCCGGCCACCGCGGGCGACAGCGCTGCGGCGGCACTGTGGGCCGAAGCCGCGGCCACGCTCGCGCCATTGCGGCCGTCCGGCCGATTGACCTTGGCGGCCTGGCTGCAGGCTTTGTCGATCGTGCTGGAACGCACCGGCGCCGCCGCGGCGCTGCGTGCCGATGCCGCTGGCGCACAGTTAGTCGCCGCGCTGCGCATCGCGCCCGAGTGGCGCGACGACGTCGCCTGGGCCGCTGCATTGCAAGGCGAGTTGCTCGACAGCACCGGCTTTGCCGACTGGGTCGACCGCACGCTCGAAGCGGAGAACTTCGTGCCGCCCGCCACCGCCGGCGCCGAGGTCGCGCTCACGCCGCTGGCGCGTGCGGTGCTGCGGCCTTTCAGCGCGGTGGTCGTGGCCGGCGCCGACGAACGCCACCTCGGTGCCGTGGGCTCGAGCCCGGGCCTGTTGCCCGACACGGTCGCTGCCGCGCTCGGGATCGACACACCCACGAGCGCGCTGCAGCGCGAGCAACTCTCACTAGCCCAACTGCTGCGTGTTCCCGACACGGTGTTCCTGCACCGGCGGCTCGAGGGCGACGAGCCCGTTGGCGCCAGCCCGGCGCTGGACGCCATGAAGCTGGCGCGGCGAAATGCCGGCGAACCGCCGATCGAGGACGCGGCGCCTTCGCTGACGCAGCGTGTGCTGAGCCCGTCGCCCGTACTGCGGCCGGCGCCCGTCGCCATCGGCGCGCTGCCGCAGCGCCTGAGCGCGAGCGCGGTCGAGAGCCTGCGTGCCTGCCCGTATCAGTTCTTCTCGCGTTCGGTGCTCGGGCTGCGCGAGGCCGACGAGCTCGACCAGCCGCTCGGCAAACGCGACTACGGCACCTGGCTGCACGCGGTGCTGCACCGCTTTCATGGCGAGCGCGCGCAGCGCGGCGCCGACGCGGGCGACGACCGCGCGGCGCTGAATGCGGTCGCCGATGCGGTCGAGGCCGAGATGGGCATCGCCCCCGAGCGGCTGCTGCCTTATCGCGCCAGCTTCGAGCACCTGATCGCTCCCTACATCGTCTGGCTGCAGGGGCGCGATGCACGCGGCCTGCGCTGGCTCGACGGCGAACGTGCGGCCGAACGCGCACCGCCCGAGCTCGACGGTGTGCGGTTGCAGGGTCGCATCGACCGCATCGACATCCAGGGCGCCACGCTGGAGCTGATCGACTACAAGACCGGCAGCGTGCAGAGACTGCGCGACCAGGTGCGTGATCCGCTCGAAGACACCCAGCTGGCCTTCTACGCGCTGCTGCTCGACGCCGATCTCGCCGAACCCGGGTCCGTCAGCGCGGGCTACCTCGCGCTCGATGCCAAGGACGCCCCGCTGCCGGTGCTCCACGCCGAAGTCGCCGACTCGGCGCGTGCGCTGCTGCGCGGCATGGCCGACGACCTGCGCCGCCTGCGCTCGGGTGCGGGCTTGCCTGCGCTGGGCGAGGGCCGTACCTGCGACTTCTGCGAGGCGCGGGGGCTGTGCCGGCGGGACCACTGGGCCGACGCCGGAGTGCAGGTTTGAGCGATCCGGCCTACCGCATCGACGGCCAGCGTGTGTCGTCGCAGGCCTTCTACGCCGCCGCCTGCGACCCGCAGCGCAGCATCGTCGTCGAGGCCTGCGCCGGCGCGGGCAAGACCTGGATGCTCGTCTCGCGCATCCTGCGCGCGCTGCTCGACGGCGCCGAGCCGAACGAGATCCTGGCGCTGACTTTCACGCGCAAGGCCGCGGGCGAGATGCGGGCGCGGCTCGCGCAGTGGCTGTTCGACTTCTCCTGCCCCGACGGACCGGGGGAGGGGCGTCTGGGAGAATTGGCGATCGCGCTCGAGCAGCGCGGGCTCGACCCGGCGCGCGCCCAGGCGCTGGCACCGGCCCTCGCAGGCCTGCACGGCCGCTTGCTGCAGTCGGGGCGGCGGGTCGCGATCCGCTCCTTTCATGCCTGGTTTGCGCAGCTGCTCGCGGCCGCGCCGCTGGAGATCCTGCGTGCGCTCGGCCTGCCGTCGCAACCGGCACTGGTGGAGGATCCGGGCGAATACGAAGAGGCGCTGTTCGCACGTTTCCACGCCCGGGTCCAGGCCGACCCGGCGCTGCGGGCGATCTACCTCGACCTGATCCGGCGCCGCCGCCGCGGGCTCGTCCGGCGCGGGCGCGTCACGGCGTGGCGGCGTC
>DATDER010000212.1:0-2028 GCA_036523095.1 Rubrivivax sp. | reverse complement strand
TGCGTCGCGCAGGGCAGCCGAAGACCGCGGCTTCAGCCCCCACCGGCCAGGGCACCCTCGGCTTCGCACGCGCAACTCGACGAGCGTCAAACATCTTCAAACCCCGCCCGCACCGCAGCCAAGGGCGCCGCCCAACCGACGATCCCGCCCTGCGCCACCACCATCTCGATCACCGCTTCGTGGAACTGCGGGAAGTAGCTCGCCGCACAGTCGGTCACCAGCAGGCACTCGTAGCCGCGGTCGTTGGCTTCGCGCATCGTCGTCTGCACACACACTTCGGTCGTGACGCCGCCGATCAGCAGGTGCGTGATGCCGCGCGAGCGCAGGATCGCGTCGAGCCGGGTCGCGCAGAAGGCCCCCTTGCCCGGCTTGCGCAGCACGGTGTCGCCCATCGCGGGCTGCAACGCCGGCACGAACCACGCCCCCGGCTCGCCGGCGACCAGCACCCGCCCGAGCGGGCCCACGTCGCCGATGCCGCACTCCAAGCCGCCACGCGCCTTCTTCGACGGCGGGCAATCGTTGAGTTGGGGATCGTGCGCCTCCTGTGTGTGCACGATGTGCACGCCTTGTTCACGCGCCAGCTGGAGCAGCGCCTGGCATGCCGGCACGATGCTTTGCAGCAGCGTCACGTCGTTGCCCAGCATCGCGCCGAAGCCACCGGGCTCGAGAAAGTCGCGCTGCATGTCGATCAGCACGACCGCGGTGTACTTCGGGTCGAAGGCGTAGGGGTAGGGGCGCGCCGCGACGGTCTTCATGCGGCCTCCCGAACCGGAGGCGCACCCGCATGCGTGTCGCCCGCCATCGCGCGGCCGATGGCGCTGATGTCGGCATTCGCGGTCGGGCATTCGAGCGCGACGTGGCCGTGCGACAGCACGACCAGGCGTGACGCGAGCGCAAGCAACTCGTCGAGGTCCTCGCTCACCAGCAACACACCGGCGCCGCCGTCGCGTGCGGCGCGCAGGCGGGCGTGGATCTCGGCCGTGGCCTGGAAGTCGAGGCCAAAACACGGGTTGGCGACGATCAGCAGGCGAGGGCTCTCGGTGAGCTCGCGTGCCAGCACCGCGCGTTGCACGTTGCCACCGGAGAGCGTCTCGATCGGCGCCATCGGCCCCGGCGTCTTGACCTTGAAAGCGGCGATCGCCGACAGCGCCTGCGCCTTCATCGCCGCGCCGGACAACCACGGCCCGCGGGCCAGCGGCGCGCGGTCGAAGTTGCGCAGCGCCAGGTTCTCGCCCACGCTCAACTTGCCCACGCAGGCGTTGTGCAGCGGCTCCTCGGGCAGGCTGCGCACCTGCAGGGCCGTCATCGATTTGCGGTTCGGCACGTAGGGTGTGCCGTCGACGAAGACGTGGCCGCCGGTGATCGGCAGCGCGCCGGTGAGCGCGGCGACGAGCTCGCGCTGACCGTTGCCCGAAACACCGGCGACGCCGACGATCTCACCCGGCTGCACGTCCAGGCTCAGGCCCTGCACGGCGGAGCGGCCTTCGTGGCCAGCCACCCTCAACGACTGGATGCGCAGGCGCGGCGTGCCGGGCGTGGCCGCCACCGTGGGCACGACCGGGGTCGCCACGACGGTGGCCTCGTCGGTGGAGACACCCATCATCCAGCCCGCGAGTTCGTCGCGCGAGGTCTCGGTGGTCTTGGCACCACCGGTGCGGCGACCGCGGCGCAGCACCGTCACGTCGTCGCAGAAACCGAAGACCTCGCGGAACTTGTGCGTGATGATGAGAACCGACAGCGCGCCAGCGCGGCACATCGCCTTCATCTGCCCCAGCACCTCGTCGGCCTCGAGCGGTGTCAGCACCGAGGTCGGCTCGTCGAGCACGAGGAAGCGGCGGCGGGTGTACAGTGCCTTCAGGATCTCGAGCTTCTGCTTCTCGCCCGCGGCGAGTTCGGCCACGCGCGCGTCCAGGCGCAAGGGGAAGGGCGCGTTGATCATGAACTCGGCCAGCCGCGCACGCTCGGCCTTCCAGTCGATGACGGCCTTCAGGTCGCGGCCCGCGAGCGCCAGGTTCTCGGCCACTGTCA
>DATDER010000211.1:0-2656 GCA_036523095.1 Rubrivivax sp. | reverse complement strand
GCGCCGGCGTCGCCCGCGTCGGCACGCGCGAGCGCCGCATCGGACTACCGGGTCCAGCCCGGCGACACCTTGAGCCGCATCGCAACGCGTACGCAGCCGAGCGGCGTCTCGCTCGACCAAATGCTGGTGGCCCTGTTCCGAACCAACCCGCAGGCCTTCATCGCCGACAACATGAACCGGCTCAAGGCTGGTGCCCTGCTCAACGTTCCCAGCGCCGACGCCGCGGGGCAGGTCCCCCCCGCCGAAGCGCGCGAGCTGATCCAGGCCCAGAGCGCCGATTTCGGGGCCTACCGCGAACGGCTGGCGTCCGGCGTATCGCCGGCCACCGAAGGCTCGGCCCAAAAAGCCAGCGGCAAGGTGCAGGCTGCGGTCGATGACCGCAAGCAGGCGACGGCGGCTGCACCGGACAAGTTGAAGCTGTCACAAGGCGCCGTGCAGGCCTCGGGCGACGCGGCGAAGGCTTCCAAGGAGGCGGCCGCGAAGGAGTCATCGACCCGGGTCGCCGAGTTGTCGCGCAACGTGGACGAGTTGAAGAAGTTGCAAGGCAGTACGGCCACCGCAGCCCCGGGCGCCACCGTGGCCGCTGCGCCGGCGCCGGTGCCGGCCGCGGCGCCCATGCCGGCTCCTGCATCGACGCCCACGCCCGCGACACCCGCGGCACCCGCGGCACCCGCGGCACCCGCGGCACCCGCGCCCGCACCGGCACCTGCCGTGACTGCGCCGCCGGCCGTCGCTCCCGCGCCGGTGACCGCAACGGCGCCCGCGATCAAGCCGCCCGTGCCCGCTGCCGTTCCGGCGCCGGCCGAAAGTGCCAGCTTCCTCGACACGCTGAGCGACAACCCGCTGCTGCTGCCGGGGGCGGGGCTGCTCGCGCTGCTGCTTGGCGGCTACGGCTTGTACCGGATGCGCGGGCGCATGCGCCGGGCTGCAGGCGAGACCTCCTTCCTCGAGAGCCGCGCCCAGCCCGACTCCTTCTTCGGCGCCAGCGGTGGCCAGCGCATCGATACGCACGACGCGCCGCAGTCCACGAGTTCATCCACCGCGTCGTCGACGATGAGCTATTCGCTGAGCCAGCTCGACGCCATCGGCGACGTCGACCCGGTGGCCGAGGCCGACGTCTACCTCGCCTACGGCCGCGACCTGCAGGCGGAGGAAATCCTGAAAGAGGCGCTGCGCGCGACGCCCGACCGGGTGGCGATCCGCACCAAGCTGCTCGAGGTCTATGCCAAGCGGCGCGACACCAAGGGATTCGAGTTGCTCGCGACCCAGCTCTACGCATTCACCAGCGGGACGGGCGAGGATTGGGTCAAGGCGCAGGAGATCGGCCGCACGATCGACCCCGACAACCCGCTCTACCGTGCGGGCGGCCAGCCCGAGTCGCTGGTGCGCAAGGACGGCCGACTGGTCGAGCCGCTCGGCGCCAGCACGATGCCCCAGTCGATCATGCCCTCGCCGTCGAACTTTGCCGCGAGCGTCGACGAGCCGATCGACGACCTGTCGCTCGACGCCGCGGACTCGAACCTGGACGTCGACATCGACCTCGACAACCCGCCGGCACAAGCGCCGGCCCGTGTGGCCGCGATGCGCGAGTCGACCCGTCCCTTCTCCACTGCCGCCGCGATGCCCGACGATTACGATCTCGGCCCACCGACGATGCCGCCCATGATGGACGCGCCCGCGCCGGAGCCCCGCACGCTGGACTTCGACTTCGGCAGCAGCGCCTTCAATCTCGATGCGGCGCCCGCGCCGTCTGCCATGCCCAAGGTTGATTCATCGTTCGCTGACTTCGATCTCCCTGAGGGACCCGACATGGGCACCGTCGACGATGGCGACCCGCTCGCCCGCAAGCTCGACCTCGCGGACGAGTTCCGCCAGATCGGCGACATGGAAGGCGCACGCGACCTGCTCGAAGAGGTCATCGCGCAAGCCGACGGCGCGCTGAAGACGAAGGCGCAGAACATGCTCGCGAGCCTTGCCTGATGTGGCGGCGGCGGCCAGCGGCCGCCGCATTGCGCTCGGCCTGAGTTACGCCGGCCAGCGCTACCAGGGCTGGCAGTCACAGCCCGGTGGGCTGACGGTGCAGGATCGGGTCGAGGCGGCGCTGTCGAGCTTTGCGGCGCAACCCGTGACGACGACGTGCGCCGGCCGCACCGACGCCGGGGTGCACGCCTTCAACCAGGTGATCCACTTCGACGCGCCGGTCGAGCGCGAAACGTTTTCCTGGGTGCGCGGGACGAACCGCTTCCTCGACCCCGACATCGCGGTGCAGTGGTGCCGTGTCGTCGGCGACGATTTCCACGCACGTTTCAGCGCGCTCGGGCGGCGTTACCGCTACCTGCTGCTCGAGTCGCCGGTGCGGCCCGGCCTGGAGCAGGGGCGCTGCGGCTGGACCTTCTCCGCGCTCAACGGTGATGCGATGCACCAGGCGGCGCAACACCTCGTCGGCGAGCACGACTTCAGCTCCTTCCGGTCGGCGCAGTGCCAGGCGCGAACGCCCGTGAAGTCGATGCGCCGCATCGACATCCACCGCCGCGGGGCCTACTGGCGATTCGACTTCGACGCCAGCGCCTTCCTGCACCACATGGTGCGCAACATCATGGGCTGCCTGGTTGCCGTGGGCGCGGGCGGGCGGCCCCCCGGCTGGATGGTCGAGGTG
>DATDER010000210.1:0-8126 GCA_036523095.1 Rubrivivax sp. | reverse complement strand
CACGACCGCAGCGGCCGGCGCGCTGGTTCGCCGCCGCCTGGCTGATCGGCTCGACCAGCAGTTGCTCGACCTTGTTGCGGTAGCTGTAACGCTTGACCCGCGCCAGGCCCGCGTCGATGACGTAGCGGATCCCCGGCACCGTGAGCGAGGTCTCGGCGACATTGGTCGCCAGCACGATGCGCCGGCCATTGCCGGCGTGGAACACGGCGTCCTGCTCGGCCTGCGACAGGCGGGCAAAGAGCGGCAGGATGTCGGCTGGCGGGCCGCCACGCTGCTGGCCTTCACGATGAAGGGCGAGGTGCTTGCGCAGGTGCTCGGCGGCTTCGCGGATCTCGCGTTCGCCGGGCAGGAAGACGAGGATGTCGCCCGCACCGGCGCCACGCCACAGTTCGTCCACCGCGTCCGAGATCGCATCGTTCAGGTCGTGTTCGCGTGATTCTTCAAAGGGCCGCCAGCGTTGCTCGACCGGGAACAGCCGGCCCGACACCATGATCACCGGCGCCGGCCCGCGAGCCGACGCAAAGTGCTGCGCAAAGCGGTCGGCGTCGATCGTCGCCGAGGTGACCACGATCTTCAGGTCCGGCCGGCGCGGCAGGATCTGGCGCAGGTGGCCGAGCAGGAAGTCGATGTTCAGGCTGCGCTCGTGCGCCTCGTCGATGATCAGCGTGTCGTAGGCGGTGAGCATCGGATCGTTCTGCGTCTCGGCGAGCAGGATGCCGTCGGTCATCAGCTTGACCGAAGCGCCGCGCTGCAGGCGGTCCTGGAAACGCACCTTGAAGCCCACCACTTCGCCAAGCGGCGAGTTCAGCTCTTCGGCGATGCGCTTGGCCACGCTCGACGCCGCAATCCGCCGCGGTTGCGTGTGACCGATCCATCCCTTGCCGCCCATGCCCAGGCCCCGCCCGAGTTCGAGCACGATCTTGGGCAGCTGTGTCGTCTTGCCCGAGCCGGTCTCGCCGCAGACGATGACCACCGGGTGCTCGCGGATCGCACGCGCGATCTCTCGGCGCCGGGCAGAAACCGGCAGCGATTCGGGGTAAGTGATCGGTGGGACGGGGTTGGCGACGGGTGGCTTCACGGGGCGCGGATTATCTGCGCGCCGCCCGTCCCGGTTGTCGAACTACTTCGGGCCCGCGAGATAGCTGATGACGTTGATGACCGCGCCTTGCGGGTCCTGGAGCACCGCCATGCGGCCGACATCGGGAATGTCCATCGGCGGCACGAGTACCTTGCCGCCGAGCGAGCTGCACAAGGCCACCGTGTCGTCGCACTTCGCCACCGTCACGTAGGAACCCCAATGCGGCGGCATCGGCGGAGCGCCGGGCGGTGGCGACATCACACCGCCCAGGGCGTCGTCGCCGATCTTGATCACGTGGTAGGGCCCGCTGCCCATGTCCATGTTCTGGAAGGTCCAGCCGAAGAGCTTGCCGTAGAACTCGGTGGCTGCCGCCGGATTCGGCGTCGTCAGTTCGGCCCAGCTGAAGGCGCCGACGGTCTTGAACGGGTCCATGGCGGATCTCCAGTGTGGTTGAAGGACCGCAAATCGTGCATCGCACCGGCGGGCGGGTCAACACGCTGCGGCACAATCGCCCGGCGATGAACTTCCCCACCAGCCTCGTCTTCCCGCACACCTTCGTGCCCTGGTTCCGTGCCGTCGCGCCGTACATCCACGCCTACCGCGGCAAGACCTTCGTCGTGGCGATGGCCGGTGAACTGGTCGCTGCCGGCAAGCTCAGCGCCTTCGTGCAGGACCTGGCGATCCTGCACGCGATGGGGATCAAGATCGTGCTGGTGCACGGCTTTCGGCCGCAGGTGAGCGAACAGCTGCGCGCCAAGGGCCACCCCGAACGCTTCAGCCAGGGACTGCGCATCACCGACCCGGTGGCGCTCGACTGCGCGCAGGAAGCCGCAGGCCAGCTGCGTTTCGAGATCGAAGCCGCGTTTTCGCAGGGCCTGCCCAACACGCCGATGGCGAACGCGACGGTGCGGGTGTTCTCCGGCAACTTCCTGACCGCGCGGCCGGTGGGCATCGTCGACGGCGTCGACTTCCAGCAGAGCGGGCTCGTGCGCAAGGTCGACGCGTCGGCGATCCGCGGCGCGATCGACATCGGCGCCGTGGTGTTGCTGAGCCCCTTCGGCTTTTCGCCCACGGGCGAGGCGTTCAACCTGACGATGGAAGACGTCGCCACGTCCACCGCCATCGCGCTGGGAGCCGACAAGCTGCTGTTCCTGACCGAGGTGCCCGGCATACGGGAGGACCCTTCCGACCCCGACAGCGCGATCGACACCGAGCTTGCGCTGGCCGAAGCCGAACGCCTGCTCGCCCAGTTGCCCAGGCCGACCCAGCCGAGCGACCCGGCGTTCTATCTCCAGCACTGCGTGCGGGCGTGCCGCGGCGGTGTCGAGCGCTCGCACATCCTGCCCTTCGCCAGCGACGGCGCACTGCTGATGGAGGTCTACACCCACGATGGCATCGGCACCATGGTCGTCGACGAGAAGCTCGAGAGCCTGCGCGAGGCCGGCTCGGACGACGTCGGCGGCATCCTGCAGCTGATCGAGCCCTTCGAGCGCGACGGCACGCTGGTGCGGCGGGAGCGCACCGAGATCGAGCGCGACATCGGCAACTACACCGTGATCGAACACGATGGCGTGATCTTCGGCTGCGCCGCGCTCTACCCCTACCCCGAGGCCCGCACCGCCGAGATGGCGGCACTGACCGTGAGCCCGCTGGTGCAGAGCCAGGGCGATGGCGAGCGCATCCTCAAGCGCGTCGAGCAGCGCGCCAGGGCGATGGGCCTGGACAGCATCTTCGTGCTGACCACGCGCACGATGCACTGGTTCATCAAACGCGGCTTCGTGCAGGTCGACCCCGATTGGCTGCCCGATGCGCGCAAGCGCAAGTACAACTGGGACCGGCGCTCGCAGGTGCTGGTCAAGACCCTCAAGTGAATCCTGGAGACACGACATGACCCGCACGGTTCAATGCATCCACCTCAAGAAGGAAGCCGAGGGCCTGGCCTTCCCGCCCTACCCGGGCGAGCTCGGCAAGCGCATCTACGACAACGTCTCGAAGGAGGCTTTCGAGCTCTGGAAGAAGCACCAGACGATGCTCGTCAACGAGAACCGCCTCAATCTTGCCGACGCACGTGCGCGCCAGTACCTGGCGCGCCAGATGGAGCAGTACTTCTTCGGTGACGGCGGCGATCAGCCACAAGGCTACGTGCCCCCCACGGCGTAGAGATAGCGACTGAGAACCATTCGCGTTCTCAGTTATAGTTGCGCCTCCACGAAACCGGGGACGCCTCATGAAACTCCACCGCGCCGCGCCCGCCCTGCTGGCTGCAACCTTGACGCTGATCGGCGCCGCCGCCCAGGCCCAGCAGAGGGTCCTAAACCTGTACTCGGCGCGGCACTACCAGACCGACGAGGCGCTCTACGAGAATTTCACCAAGGCGACCGGGGTTCGCATCAACCGGATCGATTCCGACGATGCCGGGCTGATCGCCCGACTGAAAACAGAGGGTGCCTCGAGCCCCGCCGACGTGATTCTGCTCGTCGACGCGGCGCGTCTCTGGCGCGGGGAAATAGAGGGCCTGTTCCAACCCGTCAAGAGCACGGTTCTGGAGCAACGCATTCCAGCCACGTTGCGCAGCAAGGATGACGGCCAAGGTTCGCAGTGGTTTGCGTTCTCGACCCGGGCCCGGGTATTCGTGATCGACCGGCTCAGCGTCAAGCGCGAAGACGCGGATACCTACGAGGAACTCGCCGACCCGAAAAACAAAGGCAAGGTCTGTACCCGTTCGGGTTCCCACCCCTACAACCTGTCGCTGTTCGGCGCGCTGATGGAGGAATGGGGTCAGGCGCAGACCGAAACCTGGCTCAGGGGCGTGGTCGCGAACATGGCACGCACCCCCAAAGGTGGCGACACCGACCAGATCAATGCCGTCGGAACCGGCGAGTGCGGCATCGCGGTGACCAACACCTACTACGTCGCACGACTGCTGCGCTCCAACAAACCCGAGGACAAGGCGACCATGGAAAAGGTCGCGGTCGTATTTCCGAACCAGTCCAGCTTCGGTACCCACATCAACATCTCGGGCGGTGCGGTTGCAAAGAATGCCCCGCACCGGGTCGAGGCAGTGCAGTTCCTCGAATACCTTTCGAGCGCTGAAGCCCAAGGATATTTCGCGAACGGCAACAACGAATGGCCGTCCGTCACTGGTACGCGCGTGGCGAATCCGGCGCTCGACACCTTCGGCAATTTCAAGCGCGAGGCTGTGCCTCTTTCCAGAATCGGCATGAACCAGGTGCCCGTGCAGCAGATGCTGGACCGGGTAGGTTATAAGTGATGGGGTTTGTCGGTCTTACCGGATCGCATTCACTGAGGTAATCTCCAAGTGTTGATATCCACCGGAGATCCCTGAATGCCGACCGTCGCCGAACTACTGTCCCAGAAGGCCGCCCTCGAGAAACAAATCGCCGATGCACAGCGTGAAGAACGCGCCGGCGCCATCGCCCAAGTGCGGGCGCTGATGGCCCAGCATGGGTTGAGCGCCGCCGACCTCAGCAGCCGGGTGAGCACACCGTCCCGCAGTGGCGCCAAGACCGGCGCCAAGGTGCCCGCCAAGTACCGCGATGCCGCCACCGGCGATGCCTGGAGCGGGCGCGGGCTGCAACCCAAGTGGCTCAAGGCTGCCCTCGCGCGCGGCAAGACGCTGGCCGACTTCGCGGTCTGATTCTGCCCGGCCCCGCGGCTAGACTTGCCGCGTGAACCCCCGCGGCCAGATTCCCGAAAGCTTCATCCAGGAGGTGCTGGCGCGGGTCGACATCGTCGACATCGTCGGGCGTTACGTCCAGCTGAAGAAGGGCGGCGCCAACCTGCTCGGCCTTTGCCCCTTTCACGGCGAGAAGTCACCCAGCTTCACGGTCAGCCCGTCCAAGCAGTTCTATCACTGCTTCGGCTGCGGCGTGCACGGCGACGCGATCCGATTCCTGATGGAACACACCGGCGCGGGTTTTGTCGACACCGTGCGGGACCTGGCGCAACAGGCCGGGCTCAAGGTCCCGGAAGCTGAGGGCGACCCCGAGGAACGCGCTCGCGCTGCCGAGGCCCGGGCACGCAACGCCAGCCTGAGCGACCTGCTCGAACGTGCCGCGGCGCATTACGCCGCGCGCCTGAAAGACAACGCACGTGCGGTCGACTATCTCAAGCGTCGCGGGCTGACCGGAGAAATCGCGCGCGACTTCGGGCTCGGATACGCCCCCGACGGCTGGCGCAACCTGGCGAGCGCCTTCGCGCGCTACGACGACCCGCAGCTGGTGGAGGCCGGTCTTGTCGTTGTGCAGGGAGACGACGGGCCGGAACAGAAACGTTACGACCGCTTCCGCGACCGCATCATGTTCCCGATCCGTTCGGTGAAGGGCGAGCTGATCGGCTTCGGCGGTCGGGTCATCGACAGCGGCGAGCCCAAGTACCTGAATTCGCCCGAGACGCCGGTGTTCGTCAAGGGGCGCGAGCTTTACGGGCTGTTCGAAGCGCGCCAGGCGATCCGCGAACGCGGCTACGCGCTCGTCGTCGAAGGCTACATGGACGTGGTCGCACTGGCGCAGTCGGGATTCGGGAATGCGGTGGCCACGCTCGGCACGGCGTGCACTCCCGACCATGTCCAGAAGCTGCTGCGCTTCACCGACCAGGTGGTGTTCAGCTTCGACGGCGACGCCGCAGGCCGGCGCGCCGCCGGCCGCGCGCTGGAAGCCGCGCTGCCGCACGTGAGCGACCTGCGCAGCTTCCGCTTCCTGTTCCTGCCGGCGGAGCACGACCCCGACTCCTACGTTCGCGAGCACGGCGCTGCGGGCTTCGAATCCGTTGTCGCCGCCGCGATCCCGCTCTCGCAGCAGCTGGTCGAGCGGGCCGCCGAAGGTGCCGACCTGGCATCCGCCGAAGGGCGGGCACGCATGCTGGCCCAGGCGCGACCGCTCTGGAGCGCGCTGCCTTCGGGTGCGCTGCGTTCGCAGATCCTGGCCGATCTGGCCCAGGCCGGCCGCCTGGCTCTCGACGAGCTGGCACGACTGTGGGGACAGGCTCGGGCGGCGCCTGCCGCCAGCATCGCCAAAGGGCCCGCACCGTTGCGGCGAGCCGGCCCCCGGCTTGCCGCCCTGCTGCCCCAGGATCACGCCGCGCGGCGCCTGCTGCTGCGCGGCGACTGGTGGCACGCGATCAGCCCGGCCGACCATGAACTGCTGACCGGTCTGGGCTCTTGGCACGGTGAGCTGTTCCGATGGCTCGAACGCGACCTCACCGAACACGGCCCGCGGGCCTGGCCGGGCTTGCGTGACGACATCGGCGCCGAGCCCTGGGGCGAGGCGGCGCGACAGCTCGTCGATGGCGCCGAACTGATGGTGGAGCCTTCACTCGACGAGCTGCGATCGGCACTGGAGCAGCTCGCCCGCTCACTCGACGCACGCGAACACGCCCGCGTCCTCGGACGCGGCTGAGGGCACGCCGGGCGAAATTGCCGCGCAGGTCGCGACGATATAATTTAGGCCTTGTTGCCGTGTCCGCGGGCTGCGCGAAAACACCGTCAATCGAGGAATTGAATGACCGCCACGAAGCCCGCAAGCAAGCCCAAAGCGGCCGCAACAACACCCGCGTCGAAGCAGGTGCCGACAGTGGCCCTTGCCAAGGCCCCGGCCGCCCGCAAGCCGGTGTCCGATCCGCCCCAGCGCAAGACCGAAGTGGCCGACGAGGATCTCGTCGAAGCCGAAGCCGAGTTCGACGCCACCGACGAAGCGGAGGCCGTCGACACCCCCGACGATAGCGACAGCAAGTCGAAGGCCAAACCGCTGCGCATGAAGGTGTCGCGCGCGAAGGAGCGCGCGCTGATGCGCGAGTTCGGGCTCGAGGAAGCGACGCTGACCGAAGAAGAAGTCGCCAAGCGCCGGCTCGAACTCAAGACGCTCATCAAGATGGGCAAGACACGGGGTTTCCTGACGCACCAGGAGATCAACGACCACCTGCCCGAGAAGCTGATCAACGAGGAGATCCTCGACGCCATCATCTCGATGCTCAACGACATGGGCATCGCGGTCTACGAACAGGCGCCCGACGCGGCCACGCTGCTCATCGCCGGCGGCGGCGCGTCGACCGCGACCGAAGAAGAGGCCGAAGAAGCGGCCGAGGCCGCGCTGTCCACGGTGGATTCCGAGTTCGGCCGCACCACCGACCCGGTGCGCATGTACATGCGCGAGATGGGTACGGTTGAACTGCTCACACGCGAGGGCGAGATCGAGATCGCCAAGCGCATCGAAGGCGGCCTGCAGGCGATGATGCAGGCGATCAGCGCGTCGCCGACGACGATCGCCGAGATCCTCGTGATGGCCGACAAGCTCGCTGCCGGCGGCATGGCCATCTCCGAGTGCGTCGACGGCTTCGTCTCCACCAACGAGGCCGACGACTACGTTGCCGAAGAGGACTTCGACGAATTCGACGAAGAAGACGATGACGACGGCCAGGGCGGCAGCAGGGCCCTGACCAAGAAGCTCGAGGAGCTGAAGGCGCAGGCGCTGATCAAGTTCGACGCGCTGCGCACGCACTTCGACAAGATGCGCAGGGCCTACGAGAAGGACGGCTACAAGTCCGCCCCCTACAACCGGGCGCAGCACGCGATCAGCGAAGACCTGATGACGATCCGCTTCACGGTCAAGACGATCGAGAAGCTGTGCCACATCCTGCGTTCGCAGGTCGACGACGTGCGCCGCCACGAGCGCGAGATCCGCAAGATCGTGGTCGACAAGTGCGGCATGCCGCAAGAACACTTCGTGCGCACCTTCCCGCCCAACGTGATGAACCAGCGCTGGGCCGAGAAGGAAATCGCCGCTGGCAAGCCCTACAGCCCGGTGCTCGCGCGCAACCTGCCTGCGGTGCAGGAGTTGCAGGGCAAGCTCGCCGATCTGCAGTCGCGCGCCGTCGTCCCGCTGGACGACCTCAAGCTCATCAACAAGCGCATGAACGAGGGCGAACGGTCGTCGCGCGACGCCAAGAAGGAGATGATCGAGGCCAACCTGCGCCTGGTGATCTCGATCGCCAAGAAGTACACCAACCGCGGCCTGCAGTTCCTCGACCTGAT
>DATDER010000209.1:0-6733 GCA_036523095.1 Rubrivivax sp. | reverse complement strand
CGGCTTCGAGCTCGCGCTCCTTGGCCGCTTCGAAGGCGGCGAAGTTGCCCGGGTAGCTGCGCAGCTGGCCGCGGTCGAGCTCGACGATGCGCGTGGCCACGGCGTCGATGAAGGCACGGTCGTGCGAGACGAGCAGCAGCGCGCCGCGCCAGCCCTTCAACAGATCCTGCAGCCACTCGATAGCGTCGATGTCGAGGTGGTTCGTCGGCTCGTCGAGCAGCAGCACGTCGGGCGCGGCGACGAGCGCCTGCGCCAGCGCCACCCGCTTCTTGGTGCCGCCGGACAGGGCCTCGACGCGCGCCTCGGCGTCGAGGTGCAGCCGCTGCAGCGACTCGGTCACCCGTTGCTCCCAGGTCCAGCCGTCGAGCGCCTCGATGCGGGTCTGCATCGCGTCGAGGTCGTCGCCGTCGGCATGCGCTTCGTAGCGCTCGCGCAGCGCGCGCGCCTCGGCCACGCCTTCGGAGACCGCGTCGAACACCGTCACGCCGGGCGCGAAGACCGGCTCCTGCGCGACGTAGACACGGCGCAGCGCCTGCTGCAGCTGGAGCAGGCCCTCGTCCAGTTTTTCGTGCCCGGCCAGCACCTTGAGCAGCGACGACTTGCCGGTGCCGTTGCGTCCGATCAGCGCGACCCGTTCCTCGCCTTCGAGCGACAGCGCGGCGCCGTCGAGCAGGGGGACGTGGCCGTAGGCGAGGTGGGCATTGCTCAGTGACAACAGGGCCATGGGTGCATTCAGGTGCTCAGTGCCGCCAGCTGCAGCACGCTGTCGCGCTGGACCGCGACCGACGCGCTGAACATGGCGTCGCGCCCGCTCGCCTTGGCGCGGTAGAGCTGGGCATCGGCCTCGGCGATGAGCGCGTCCAGGCTGTCGATGCCGGGCCCGAGCTGCGCGCCGCCCATCGAGAACGACACCCCGTGCGGGTGCGGCAGGCCCTCGATGGGTTGCTCGGCCAGGCGCACGCGCAGGCGGTCGAACATCGGCGCCAGTTCGTCGCACTGGGTGCCGGGCATCACGACCAGCCATTCCTCGCCGCCGTAGCGTCCGACCCGGTCGTGCCCGCGCAGCACCGACGCCACCGCGGTGGCGAAGGCCTGCAACACTCGGTCGCCGCAGACGTGGCCGTAGGTGTCGTTGACCTGCTTGAAGCGGTCGAGGTCGATGAAGGCGACCGCGAGCGGGATCGACACCCGGCGCGCGAGGTTGAACTGCTCGTGCGCAAAGGCCAGCACGGCACGCCTGTTCGGCAGGCCGGTGAGTTCGTCGCGCAGCGCCAGATCGGCCAGGCGGCGCCGGCGCTGCAGCGCGCGCGCGAAGAACCAGCCGCCGCCGGCCAAGGCCACGAGCAGCGCCAGCACGGCGATCCAGAGCGCGCGCTGGCGTTCGCCACGCGCCTCCAGCTCGAGCCGCGCCGCCTCGGCCCGGTGGCGCAGTTCGTTGACCTCGGCGTCGCGGCGCACGACTTCGTAACGCGCCTGCAGGTGCTGCGCCAGGTTGTCGCGCCGGATCCTTTCGTCGATGCGCATCAGCTCGAGGTAACGATCGAGTTCGGCGTAGGCCTGCTCGTGCTGGCCCAGCGCGCGCAAGCCGCGCGCAGCGCTGGCCGCGATGAGCGCGCCGGCGCGCGGCGACGCGTCCTGCGCCGCCATCTCGCGCAGGCTCTGGATCTCGGCCGGCAGTTCGGGCGCGCGCAGCGCCACCATCGCCTCGACGACCTGGGTCTGGGCCGTGATGCGCCGGAAGGCCAGGCCGTCGCGTGCAGCCAGACGCAGCGACTCGCGGGCATGGCGCAGCGCGGCCGCCGCCTGGCCCTGCTTGAGCATCACTTCAGCCAGCCCCTCGTGGCCGCGCTTCTGACTCGACGCATCGGCAAGCTCGCTGCTCAGCGCGAGCGACTGCTCGAAGGCCGTGCGCGCCTGCGCCAGTTCACCGCGGTTGAGCCGCGCCCAGCCCACGTCGTCGAGCAACCAGGCGCGCTGGAAACGCGACGGGCGCTCGCCCAGCACCCGCGCGGCGCGGTCGAGATAGGTCTCGGGCAGCTGCTGGCCGCTGACACGCGACGCCAGCAGCCCCATCGCACCGAGCGCGTAAGCCTGGATGCTGGCGTCGCCGAGCTGGCGGCCGCAACTTTCGGCCCCTTCGAGCGCGACCCAGGCCTCGTCGGCAGCCAGCTGGTCGGCGTAGACGACGGCGTCCAGCGTCGCCACCCGGCACAGCAAGGTCTCGTCGTTGAGCGCGCGCGCGGCGTTGCGGCGTTCAGCCTGCCGATGCTGGAAAGCCGGCAGGTCGGGCGGGCTGGTGGACGCCAGCGCTGCGTACAGGTCGACCCACAACCGCTCGCGCTGGCCTTCGGGTCCGGCGGGCACCAGAGCGGCAGCGGCGGCGATTTCACGCGTCGCCTGTGCCAAATTGTCCACCTGCACCTGCACCGAAGCCAGGCCGAGCAGGAGCCAGAACTCGGTCTTCGTGTCGCGCGTTGCGCGGCTCTCGGCGACGCGCTGGGCGCCGAAGGCGAGCGCGGCACGCGGGTCGTCCAGCGCCCGCTCTTCCACCTCCCGCATCGGCACCGGCGCAGGCGCAGCCGGTGCCGGAACCGCCGGCGTGGCCAGTCGCACCGCCGGCGGCTCGGAATGGGCACCCATACAGGTGGAGGAGAACCCGAGCAGAGCGGCCACAAACCAGCCCAGCGAACGCGCATGCGGCCGGCGCGGGCCGGGCAGGGCCCGCTCAGATGCCAGCGGGGCAGTTCGGTGCATGCAGGGCCTCAGTTCGCCACGAGCGATTCTCGCCCGTCCGCGGTCGGCTCGGCAGAACGGCCGTTGCTGGCAGGCGACTGGCCCACCTGCATCAACCCTGCCCGGCTCAACCGCGGGACTGAAGCACCGCCCGCGTCGCCGCGATGCGCCAGTCGTCGCTTCCGTAACAACGCTGCTCTTCGCGGCAGCTGTCGACGAGCTTGATCAGGTGGTCGTCGTCGGACGCGACGGCCGCCGCGGCGAGCACGGCCCAGGGCAGCGCCGGCCGCACCGGGCCCGGTTGCGCGCCGCTGGCGATGAAGCCGGCGGCAAAGGCGCGCCAGTAGTCGCCCACCGCGGCATCGGCATCGTCGAAGAAGGGCAGCAGCACGCGCAGCGCGTGCGCGCTCGTCACCAGGTGCAGCGCGGTGAAGTTGCCGCTGCGGGCGTACACCCCCGCGGCGCAGTGCGCCAGCGCGCGCAGGGTTCCGGCATGGACTTTCAGCTGCGCCACGACCGGACCGAAAGCCGGCAGCGCAGCCGCTTCGTGCATGCGCTCGAAGATGAGGCCCTTGTCCGATTTCCAGCCGGGCAGCGCCGCCTGCAGCGCGCCGAGCAGGACACGCGGGTCGGCTTCACGCTGCGGTCGGGTCGGCGCCTGGCCCAGCGGCAACCAGCGGCAGGCCCAGTAGGCCAGCGCATCGGCAAGCTCGCCTTCGTGGCCGGCCTGCACCGCATAGGCGACGCGGATGAGGCCGTGGAAAGCCGCCGCGCCGCAGCCCGGCATCAGCGCAGGCAGCACCTGGGTCAGCACACTCTCGCCGCCTTCATGCAGCAGCCACTCGGCAAACAGGCTGCGGTAGGCCGGCCAGGCCGCGCGCTCGCCGAGGCGCCCAGCCCAGGCGTCGCCCGCAGGCCAGACTTGCGCCGAGGGCGCGGGGGCGAGCTTCTGTGCATAGCGCGCGGCGAAGGCCGCGAGCCGCGCATCGCCGGCGCCGAGCCGCCGCAGCGCCACGAGCGCCATCGGCAGGTGGTTCGACAGGCCGGCGCCGTACTCGGCGTTGAAGCGAGCGCCCTCGTCCAACAGCGCCGGCAGCGTCATCACAAGGCCAGGCGCAGCACTTGCTCGCCGTCGAGCACCCGTTCGGTGCGCACGAAGCCGAGCCCGCCGTAGAAAGCCAGCAGCTGCGGCGCCGGCTCGACGATCGAGGTCAGCAGCTCGCCGTCGTGCGGGCGTGTCTTCACGTGCTCGATCAGCAGCTGCACCGCCGCGTGGCCGTAGCCGCGCCGGTGATGGTTCTTGTCGATCATCAGGCGCCAGAGGAAGTACTCGGGCTCTTCGGGCTCGGTCACGAGCTTGGGGTCGCTGAGCATCACGAAGCCGACCGGCTCGTCGCCGGCATAGATCGCACGCGGCCAGGCCTCGGCGTACACCGCAGCCTGCGCCATCGACTTGGCGTTGCCCGCGACCTGCTTGCCGCCGTCGCCGGCGTCCATCTTCATCAGCGCGTGGATGTTGTGGCGCGTGACTTCGCGCAGCGTGACGGTCGGGCGCACGGCCTCAGGCCCGGCCATCGCGGTGGCCGGGGAACTGGCGGTGGGGGCTGACGCGTGCCATGCGGCTGTGCTCCGTCGAAAGTGGGCCGGCCTGCATGGTAGGGGCGACCGCCGATCGCTTCAATCCGGTGCCGGGCGGCGTGCGGACCGGCGCCCGAGGTTCTCCTTGAGCCGCGCCTTGACGATCTTGCCAATGAGCGCGTGCGGCATCGGCTCGGAGAGCGGGAACTTCAGGTTGCCCTTGGGCCCGGCGTACTTGGCCAACAGTGGCTTCAACGAGGCGTCCTGCACCGGCGGATAGAGGCCGATGTGCTGCTTGAAGGCGGCGAAGTAGACCAGCACCCCGCCCTGGAAGAAGGCCGGCATGCGGTAGCTGATTCGCTCCTCGGCCTGCGGCGCTGCCTTGCGCACGGTGGCGCGCACGGCCTGCAGCACCGGCCGAACGTCCTCGGGCATCGAAGCGATGTATTCGTCTATGGAGATCACGGCACGGTTCTTCCCCTTGGTTGGTGATTGCAGCGCGACGCTGCGGGCGAAAGATCACGCGTCACGACAAGAAGGGGACCTCATGAACAACCGAAAGTTCGCGCCGACCTGCTCCCATGAGCTGCGGTTCGCCTCGTTCCACCACCCGGGCCGGGGCGTCGTCGTGCCCTGCGACGAGTGCGGCCACGTCGATCTGGACGCCCTTTCGGAGTCGCTCCGGACCGCGTACTTCGGTGCCCGCGCGCTGGTCGGTCGCGAGTACCTGTATCCAAAGGTCCTGCCTGTCCATTGAATCGACGCCGTGGCTATGCCGCACGCTCGTAGCGGACCCAGCTCGAAGTCCTGGCGCACGGCCTTGAATCCGTGCCGCTCGCAGAAGCACCTCGCGATCACGGTTTGCTGGGGTCTCCCAGCGCGGCGTTGAGTGCCACCGCCGCCTCGACCAGCGCGACGACGGTCGCCCGCTCGAGTGCCGTGTGCTGCCGCAGATCGAGGGTCGCCATCTCGTACTTGCCGCCGGGCTTGAGCCGCGGCTCGATGGCGCACAAACGCTGGCCGCGCCAGAACCCGAACAGCACACGATCCTCTTCCGCCCGGATCAGAAGGACAGGCCCGTTCGAGAAGTAGACCAGGTGACCCCACTTGACGACTTCCTGCAGCACGCCGGCTTCCCGGACGGCCGATCGAAGCGCCTGGGCGTAGCGACCTTGCCAGCCGGACAGCGAGGCGATGTAGGCCTCCGGGCTTTGCGCTGGAACGGACTTCTTCATGGGCATCGACGGCGCACCCGTTACGACAGCGGTTGGCCCGGAGGCTTCACAGCGCGGGCCAGCGGGCGACCAGGCCGTAGAGGTGCGCCAAGCCGATGACAAGGCAGAGGCCGGAGGAGACAAGCCAGAAGGTGGTCGAGTTCTCCGGGAAGACCGGGCGAAGAAGAGGAAACGCGAGCGCGCGGCCGAGGTAGGCAGCGGTGATGGCAAGGAGTGCCACCTTCGTGAACGGGAGGCGGGCGACAAGGCCGGCACCAGACAGGGCGTAGGCTGCCCAAGCCAGGAGCGTGGCGGAAATGGCCAATGTGACGATGATCGGCTGGAGCTTCCCGGCCTCGACGGCGCGCGCCATCCTCTCCCCGGCGCCCATGAAACGGTAGGCCGCAGGGCCGAGCACGACACAGGCCACGTGTGCGAGGGCGGCAGCGGTGCTGAGAGCGGCGCCGGCGGCGAGCGCGATCGATCCGGAAGTGGTCATGGGCTTGGTGACACGCCGTTGGGGTCCAGCTTGAGCGAGGGCTTGGGCCTCACTGCGCAGCCAGCGCGATTGCGTACAACTCGCATGGCCCAAAGTCGTCAGTGAACTTGCGCTCGAATGACATGCCGACCTTCGTGGCTACCGCAGCCGAGGCGACGTTTCCCGGGGTGATGAGGCAGATCAGGCGGTGGACACCGAGGACCTCGCGTGCGTAGCGCACGATGCCCATTGCCGCCTCACTCGCGAACCCTTCTCTCCAGCGTTGCTTCTTGATCATGAAGGCGAGCTCTACTTCGTCATTGCCTTCGATGTGCCAAGGCAGAAGCCCACAGCGACCGAGGAACTCTCCGGTGCTGCGCTCCACTGTCGCCCACAAGCCGAGATCAGGATTCCGGGGATGACCGTTGAGGAACCACTGGAGCTCCTGCTCGGTTTCCTCGTAAGTCCTCGTCCCGTCGGGGTAGTACCGCCGCATCTCCGGATCGCGATACAACGCGTACAGCGCGTCCAGGTCGGCTGTCTGAAGGTGGCGCAGTTCGAGGCGTTCGGTATTCAGTACGAGCATGCTGCACGGCTCTTGTTGTGTGGGACCTAACGTTGGAACTGGGCCGCCGTCGGAGGAGAGGCCCGCTGGCCGCGAGACGGATGACAGACATCACCGGTTCGCGGTCAGTGAGACTTGCCGGAGCGGGTCGGCTCGAGCGAAGGG
>DATDER010000208.1:0-3136 GCA_036523095.1 Rubrivivax sp. | reverse complement strand
AGGCGCTTCGGGGGGGGTCATTTACACGCCGGCGCCTTGTCGGCGGCAACGCCCTTGCACAAGTCGTCCTTCTTGATCCAGCCGGCCTTGACTACCGTGTCGAGGTTGTCCTTGGTGATGGCTACCGGCTTCAGGAATTGCGAGTCGAGCGCGATCTTCTTCTCGCCACCGCTCCACGCCACCGCGCCCGGCACCTTCTTGCCCGCACCCAGCGCCACCGCGGCATTGGCTGCCTCGCGGCCCAGGTCGCGTGCGTCCTTCCACACCGACACCGTCTGCGTGCCCAGTGCCACGCGGTTCAGCGCCGCATGGTCGCCGTCCTGGCCGGACACCGGCACGCCCTTCAGCCCCTTGGCAGTCAGCGCCGCGACCACGCCGCCGGCGGTGCCGTCGTTGCTGGCCACCACCGCGTCCACCTTGCCGGCGTTCTTGGTGAGGATCTGCTCCATGTTCTTCTGCGCGACTTCAGGCTTCCAGCCGTCGGTGTATTCCTCGCCGACGATCTTGATGGCGCCGCTCTTGATCGCCGCGGCCAGCACCTCGCCCTGGCCTTCGCGCAGGAAGTTGGCATTCGGGTCGGTAGGCGAGCCCTTGATCATCACGTAGTTGCCCTTGGGCTGCACCTTCTGCACGGCAGCGGCCTGCATGCGGCCGACTTCCTTGTTGTCGAAGGTGATGTAGAACACCCCCGGCGCTTCGATCAGCCGGTCGTAGGCGATGACCGGGATCTTCTGCTTGGTGGCCTTGTTGACGGCCGGCAGGATCGCGTCCTTGTCCATGGCCAGCACGATCAGCACCTTGGCGCCCTTGGAGATCAGGCCGTCGATGTCGCCGAGCTGTTTTTCCGGCGAGCCGCCGGCGTCGGCGCTGATGTACTTGGCGCCGGATTTCTCAAGCTGCGCCTTGATCGCGGCCTCGTCGGTCTTCCAGCGTTCTTCCTGGAAGTTCGACCAGCTCACGCCGACCACGGTCTGCGCGAAGGCGCCGGATGCAGCGAGGGCCAGTGCCAGCGCCGAGAGTTGATGCTTCAGTGTCATGCGAGTCTCCAGATGTTGTCGTGGCCCTGTCCCAGGCCGGACCGCAAATGTACCCGCGCAAGCACGCCCCGGGGCGCGCTCAGGACGTGCGTGCGATGAGTTCTTCGAACGACACCAGCTGCCCGGCAATGGCGCTGGCGGCCACTGTCGCCGGGCTCGCCAGCCACACCTGGCCCGGGCCGGAGCGGCCGGGGAAGTTGCGGTTGATGGCGCTCACCGTGACCTGCTGCGACGCGGTCGACGACCCGGGCCCGCAGTTGGCGCAGGCACCACAGGCGGGCTGCAACAGTTGTGCGCCCACCGCTTCGAAGGCCGCCAGCCAGCCCTGGCGCACGCAGTGTTCGCGTACATCCACGGTGCCGAACTGCAGGAACAGCGTGACTGTGGGCGCGACGCGCAGGCCGCGCTGCGCCGCCCAGGCCAGCACCGCGTGGTACTGCTCGAAGTCCTCGCGCTTGCCTGCGGTGCACGAGCCGCCGTAGGCGATGTCCACACGCGGCCGCTGTGCCAGCTCGGACAGCGGCAGCCCGCGGCCGGGGTCACCGGGGCGCGCGACCATCGGCGACAGCGCGGCGGCATCGATGCGGATCAGTTCGGCGTAACGCGCGCCAGGGTCGCTGTGCATCCAGGGCTCGATCACGAAGTCGACGCCGCGGCGCTCGTGCAGGAAGCGCACCGTGTGCTCGTCGGGCTCGACGATGCCGGTGAAGCCGCCGAGTTCGGCGGTCATGTTGGTCAAGGTCGCGCGATCGTCGATTGGCAGCGCGCGCACCGCCGCGCCACCGAACTCGAAGACCCGACCGACGCCCGCGCCGGCACGGATCGACGGCAGCGCCAGCAGGTGCAGCACCAGGTCCTTGGCGCCCACCCCCGGCGGCAGCAAACCCTCGACTTCGATGCGCAGCACTTCGGGCGGCGAAAAACGCACCGCGCCGGTCATGAAGGCATTCGCCATCTCGGTGCTGCCCACGCCGAAGGCGACACAACCCAGTGCACCGCTGTGCGGCGTGTGCGAATCGGTGCCGACGATCAGCTCGCCCGGCAGCGCGTAGCGCTCGGCCATCAGCGCATGCGAGATGCCTTGCGAGCCCTCGCTGTCGTTCAGGTAGCCGTGGTCGATCAGGTCGTGCAGCGCCACGAAGTCGCGGTGCGCCTGCGACAGTCGTTGCACACCGCCGACCAGGTTCTGCGCGATGTGCATCGGGCTGTGCTGCACATAGGACAGGTGGTCTTCGAAGCAGACGATGCTGGCCGGGTCGTGCAGCGCGTAGCCGGCGCCGAAGTGCTGGTGCAACAGGTGCGCGCACATGCCGGTGTAGTACTCGTGGATGAAGCGCCGGTCGGCACGAACGAACCCGGGCCTCAGCGCATGGCGTTCGACGATCTTCTCGAACAAGGTCTTCGGGCCCCCAGCTGGCGGCTGCACGGCGGTTTCCGGGCCCAGGCCGTAGGCCAGCAGCCCGCCAGCGCGCAGGATGGCCGCGGCCTGCGCGTCGCGCCCCGCCAGCAGTTCTTGCAGTTCGATGGGCTCGCCGCGCTGCAGGCGCTCGACCAGGCCGAAGTCGGTGCTGGTCAGCAGGCCCAGGTTGTCGGCGTTCTGCCTGTAGATGCGCTCGAAGCTTTCGGCAATGACCAGCCGCACGCCCGCCGACAGCTCGGCCAGCGGGCTGTGCTCGCGCGAGCTGCCCTTGCCATAGCGACGCCCGGCCACCAGCACCTCGATGCGCGCGTTGCGCAGCGCATCGCGGCCGATCGGAAGCTCGCCGCCGGCGCTGAAGCCGGTGTGCGCGAAGCGGCCGAGCGTGGCATCGAAGTGCACCAGTGCCGCCAACGGCGAGATCTCGTCGGTGGAGACATCGTCGCGCAGCGCCCCGGCCTGCTCGCGGCTGAAATCGCGGCCGGCAAGCTGTTCGCGCACCCGCGCCGGGTCGTCGCAAAGGAACAGGACCCGGCCGAATGCGTTCACTGCCCTCACTGCAGCTCGACACCCGCCTTCTTCACCAGCTGTGCGTACTTGGCCATCTCGCTGCGGAAGAAGGGCATGGCCTTGTCGGACGGCGCCACGTTGATGACATTGCCCTGCTTGGCCATGGCTTCTT
>DATDER010000207.1:0-4465 GCA_036523095.1 Rubrivivax sp. | reverse complement strand
CCCCGCGCCATGCTGAAGAACGTGTCCCCGCTGCTCACCCCCGACGCCCTGCACGCCCTGGCGAGCATGGGTCACGGCGACGAGCTGGCGATCGTCGACGCCAACTTCCCGGCCGCGCGTGTGGCGGCCAACCTTGGCGCTCGGCTGGTGCAGATCGCCGGTGCCGACACGACCGCGGTGCTGCGCGCGGTGCTCGGCGTCATGCCGCTGGACGACTTCGGCCCCGAGGCGGCGTGGACGATGCAGGTGGTGGGTGACGCCGCCGCGGTGCCGCCGCCCGTCGCCGAATTCCAGGCCGTGCTGGGCGCGGCGGGTGAGCGCCCGGCCTCGTCGATCGAACGCTTCGCCTTTTACGAACGTGCCGCGGCCAGCTTCGTGATCCTGCGCAGCGGCGAGCGGCGCAGGTACGGCAACCTGCTGCTGCGCAAGGGCGTGCTGGCCGCCGCGTGATGCCCACGATGGCTTCACCCGTGTCATCCGCATCGTCCGGTCAGGTTCGAAACGCCGCGACGAGCCTGCGCGCTCGGGCTTACGAGAGCTTTCGCCAGCAGATCCTGCAGGCCAACATCCGCCCCGGGCAGTTCATCTCGCAGCGCGAGCTGGTGCAGCTGCTGGGCATGCCGCTCGGCGCGGTGCGCGAGCTGATCCCGCGCTTGGCCGCCGAGGGCCTGCTGCACACGGTGCCGCAGCGTGGCCTGCAGATCGCGCACGTCAACCTCAAGCTCATCAACAACGCCTTCCAGCTGCGCCTGCTGCTCGAGCGCGAGGCCGCCACACACTTCTGCCGCACGGTGTCGGACGACGACCTGGTGGCGATCGAAGACGCCCACCGCCGCATCGTGGAGCGCGCTCGGCGCGGCCCGATCGACGACACCTTGCTCAACGACGCCACCACCGTCGACTGGGGCCTGCACGAGTTGATGATCGACGCGCTCGGCAACGAGCTCATCTCCGACGCCTACCGCATCAACAGCCTGCGTGTGCGGCTGATCCGGCTCGAGCCTTCGATGCTGTCCGACGAAGCCCTGGTGCCGGCGATGGAAGAACACCTGTGGTTCATCGAGGCGCTCAAGCGCCGTGATCCGAACGAGGTGGCGCGGCGCATCACGCACCATGTCACCAGTGCCCACCGCCGCGTACTGGGACAGCCGCGCGCACCCTTGCCCGAACCCCTGGAGTCCTGATGCCCGAACGTCCCCCTGCCCTGACACCGCTGCCCGGCATCTGGCCGGCGCTGCTCACGCCCCTGAACGCCGACCTGAGCATCGACCACACACGCTTTGCCGCGCTCGCCCGTGCTTTGGTTGCCGCCGGCTGCGGCGGTGTCACGCCCTTCGGCACCACCGGTGAAGGGCCGTCGTTCTCGCTCGACGAACGCCGCCGTGCCGTGGACGCGATGGTCGAGGGCGGTGTGCCGGGTCCGCGCATCCTGGTCTCGACCAGCTGCGCCGCGTTGCCCGAGACGGTGGCCCTGACACGCCACGCGCTCTCGATCGGCGCCTGGGGCAGCCTGATGTTGCCGCCGTTCTACCTCAAGGGCGTATCGGACCAGGGCATCATCGACTGCTACCGCTACGTCATCGATACCGTCGCCGACAGCCGGCTGCGCCTGATGCTGTACCACATCCCCCAGGTCACCTCGGTGGGCCTGTCGCATACGGTGATCGCCGAGCTGCTGCGCCTGTACCCGGACACGATCGTGGGCATCAAGGACAGCGCCTGCGACCAGGCCCATTCGCTGGCACTGGCCGATGCCTTCATGCCCGGCATCACCGTGCACGTGGGCAACGAGCTGGACCTGCCGGCGCTGGGCCGCCGCGGCAGCACCGGCGCCGTCAGCGGCCTCGCCAACTTCATGCCGCGTGTGGTGCATGGGCTCGTGACGCAACCCGACTCGGCGCGCACGGCCCACGATCTGGAGCGTGTACGCAGCCTGCTCGCGCACCTCGGTGGCTACGCGCTGATGCCGGCCCTGAAAGGGATCATGGCTCACCTGACGGGGGACACCACTTGGCTGCGTGTGCGCCCCCCGCTGGTGGCGCTGGACGCCGCAAGCTACCGGGCGCTGCAGGACTGGATGCACAACTTTCCCATCGATCCCCACACCGACTGACACCGAGACCAGGAGACAACGATGACCGCTTCCCTACTTCGCCGCACCCTCATCGCCGCTGGCGGCGCGCTGGCCCTCACGGCCGCATTCACGGCACCGGCACAAGCGCAGAACAAGGTGCTGCTGCGCATCTCCACCCCCGCCGTGCCCGACGACTGGCACGGCAAGATGTGGACGACTTTCAAGGAGACGCTCGACAAGAGCGCGCCGGGCGAGTTCGACGTCCAGATCAACCTCAACGCGACCCTCTTCAAGCAGGGCACCGAGCCTGCGGCGATGGCGCGCGGCAACCTCGAGCTGTCGTCGATCTCGGCCTTCGACATCGCCAAGCTGGTGCCGGAGTTCTCCATCTTCACCGCGGGTTATGTGATCCGCGACCCGCAGCATCAGAAAGCCGTCTTCGCCGGCCCGGTCGGGCAGGAGATGTTCAAGCTCGCGACCGAGAAGATGGAAGTCACGCTGCTGACGCCTATCTACCTCGGCACACGCCAGGTCAACCTGCGCGAAGTGCGCAACGTCAGGACCCCGGCCGACCTGAAGGGCGTCAAGCTGCGCATGCCGGGCAGCAAGGAGTGGCTGTTCCTCGGTGAAGCGCTGGGCGCCACCGCCACGCCGCTGGCCTTCGGCGAGGTCTACCTCGGCCTCAAGACCGGCACCATCGACGGCCAGGACAACCCGCTGCCCAGCGTGCGCGCTGCCAAGTTCTATGAAGTGACGAAGCAGATCGTGCTCACCAACCACTTGGTGGACGGCATCTTCATCGCCATCTCCGACAAGGCCTGGAAGGCGATGACACCGGCGCAGCGCGGCAAGGTGCAGGCCGCGGCCGACGCCGCCGCCACGTACAACAACGACAACCGGATCAAGGAAGAAGCGCAGATCGTCGACTTCTTCAAGCAGCAGGGGCTGACGGTAACGACACCCGATGTCGAGGCTTTCCGCAAGGCGGTGCAGGCGGCTTACGGTGCGTCGGACATGGCCAAGGCCTGGCCGGCGGGCGTGCTCGATCGCATCAACGCCACGAAATGACAGCCCCCAGCTCGCTTCGCTCGCGTCCCCCAAGGGGAGCTCGGGCCGCTTGGGAACGGCCCGGCGCTGGCCCGAGATGATTCGCCGCTGGTTCCAGGGCGGCGCTAACGCCGTCGGCGCCGGGCTGTTCACGGCCCTGTTCCTCGTGTTCATGGTCCAGATCGTGGCCCGCTTCGGCTTCGACCGCCCGCTGCCGTGGACGGACGAGGCGGCGGTGATGCTCTACGTCTGGGTCATCCTGTGGGCCGCAGCCTTCGTCGTGCCGGAGCGTGAACACGTGATGTTCGACCTGGTCTGGAACGCGCTCGGCGTACGCAGCCGCAGGTTCATGCGCATCGCCGGCAACCTGATGATCGGCGGCCTCGCCGCGTGGGCCTTGCCGGCCTGCTGGGACTACGTGCACTTCATGGGGCGCGAAGGCACCGCCGTGCTCGGGGTGTCGTTCATGTGGGTGTTCCTGCCCTTCGTGCTGCTGCTCGCCGCGCTCGTGGTGCGCAGCGCGGTCAACGTCTGGCGGGCGTGGCACGGCCACGACCTCGAAGAAGCCGGGGTACCGACGACATGAGCGCGCATGGCCGCTCCAAAGCGCTCATCCGGGAGCGCGCAGCGCGGAGGGCAGTCCAATGACGACCGCACTCTGGGCCCTCGGCGGCGTGCTGCTCGCCGGCATGCTGATGCGCATGCCGATCGGCTTTTCGATGATCGCGGCGGGCATCGCCTACCTGGTGGCCAAGCAGCAGGACCTGGGCCTCGTCGCCGAGCAGGTCTGCAACGGCCTCTTCAACAGCTACGTGCTGCTCGCGGTGCCGATGTTCGTGCTCGCGGCCAACCTGATGAACGCCGGCACGGTGAGCGAACGCCTGTTCGACTTCTGCCGCATCCTCGTCGGCCGCATGCGCGGCGGGCTGGCGCAGGTGGACATCCTGGTGAGCGTGATCTTCTCCGGCATGAGCGGCAGCGCGATCGCCGACGCCGCCGGCCCCGGCCTGGTGACGATCAAGCAGATGCTCAAGAAGCCCGAATACTCGCGCGGCTTTGCCGGCGCAGTGGTGGTGGCGAGTGCGACGCTCGGGCCGATCATCCCGCCGTCGATCCCGATGGTGATCTACGGCCTGGTCTCGGGCGCGTCGGTCGGCGCGCTGTTCCTCGGCGGCGTGGTGCCGGGTGTGCTGATGGCGCTTCTGATGATGTTGGTGGTGCATATCATCGCCACCAAGCGCAACATGCCGCGCGAAGACAAGGTGCCGTGGAAGGAGTGGCCCGACATCCTGTTCCGCGGCGCGCTGCCGCTGTCGATGCCGATCGTGCTGCTGGGTGGCATCT
>DATDER010000206.1:0-43467 GCA_036523095.1 Rubrivivax sp. | reverse complement strand
GTCATCGTCGTCGGCGGAGGCCACGCCGGCACCGAGGCCGCGCTGGCGGCCGCCCGCATGGGCAGCAAGACGCTGCTGCTGACCCACAACATCGAGACGTTGGGCCAGATGAGCTGCAACCCGTCGATCGGCGGCATCGGCAAGGGACATCTGGTGAAAGAAGTCGATGCGCTGGGCGGCGCGATGGCTGCGGCAACCGACGAAGCGGGGATCCAGTTCCGCATCCTGAACGGCTCCAAAGGGCCAGCCGTGCGCGCCACGCGCGCGCAGGCCGACCGGGTGCTTTACAAGGCGGCGATTCGCTCGCGGCTCGAGAACCAGCCCAACCTGTGGCTGTTCCAGGCTGCGGTGGACGACCTGCTGGTGCAGGGCGAGCGGGTCACGGGCGCGGTGACGCAGGCCGGGGTGCGCTTCGATGCACGCACGGTCGTGCTCACTGCAGGTACCTTTCTGGACGGCCGCATCCACATGGGGCTTCAGAACTTCAGTGCCGGGCGTGCCGGCGACCCACCGGCGATCACCCTGTCGGCACGGCTGAAGGAGCTTAAGCTGCCGCAGGGGCGGTTGAAGACCGGCACGCCGCCGCGCATCGACGGCCGCTCGATCGACTACACACGCTTGCAGGAACAGCCGGGTGACCTCGACCCGGTGCCAGTCTTCAGCTTCATGGGGAACACCGGCCAGCACCCGCGCCAGGTGCCGTGCTGGATCACGCACACCAACGAGCGCACTCACGCGATCATACGCGGCGGCTTCGACCGCAGCCCGATGTTCACCGGGGTGATCGAAGGCGTAGGCCCCCGCTACTGCCCGAGCATCGAGGACAAGGTCAATCGCTTTGCCGACAAGACAAGTCACCAGATCTTTCTCGAACCCGAAGGGCTGAGCACGCACGAGGTTTACCCGAACGGGATCTCGACCTCGCTGCCCTTCGACGTGCAACTGGCCGCGGTGCGGTCGATGGACGGGCTTGAACAGGCGCACATCCTGCGGCCGGGCTACGCCATCGAGTACGACTACTTCGACCCGCGTGCGCTGCGCCCGAACTTCGAGACCCGCTCGATCGACGGGCTGTTCTTCGCCGGGCAGATCAACGGCACCACCGGCTACGAGGAAGCGGCTGCGCAGGGGCTCTTTGCCGGCGCGAACGCTGCGTTGCAGGCGCTCGGCCGTGCGCCTTGGCTTCCGCGCCGGGACGAGGCGTATCTCGGCGTGCTGGTCGACGACCTGATCACCCGCGGCGTGACCGAGCCCTACCGGATGTTCACGAGCCGCGCCGAGTTCCGCCTCCAATTGCGCGAGGACAACGCCGACATGCGGCTGACGGTAGCGGGCCGTGCACTGGGGCTCGTCGGCAACGATCGCTGGCAGGCCTTCAACCGCAAACGCGACGCCGTTTCACGTGAAACCGAGAAGCTCAGCACGACGTGGGTGCACCCCAGCACCCTGCCCGCAGCCGATGCCGAGCGATTGCTCGGCAAGGCGCTCGACCATGAGCACAGCCTGCTCGACCTGTTGCGCCGGCCGGGGATTGGCTTTGACAGCGTGCAGGCGGTGGCAGAGATTGCCCGGCCCGAGGCCGGTGTTTCACGTGAAACGCTGGTAAGCGAGCTGGGCGCGTCACTCGCCGCGGCGGTGATCGAGCAAGTCGAGATCGCGACACGCTATGCCGGCTACATCGGCAAGCAGAACGACGAAGTGGCACGGGCGGCCCACTACGAGGGGATGAAGATCCCGGCCGAGATGGATTACCACGCGGTGAAGGCGCTGTCCTTTGAAGTCAGGCAGACGCTCAGCAGTCAGCGGCCGACCACCGTCGGCCAGGCCTCGCGTTTGTCCGGTGTCACGCCGGCTGCGATATCGCTGCTGCTCGTGCACTTGAAGAAGGGCCGCTTGAAGGCGGCTCCCGGCTTCACGGCCCCCCCGGCCGCGAACGACGGCGCCAGCGACGCCGCATGAACCCGGCACCGGATCGGGCGAGACTGGAGGCGGGCCTCGCGCGGGGGCTGGTGGGCATGCAGCTGGCCGCCGGCGAGGAACAGCAGCGGCGCTTGATCGATCATGTGTTGTTGATCGAACGCTGGAACCGGGTCCACAACCTGACCGCGCTGCGCGACCCGCTTGAGATGGTGACGCAGCACCTGCTCGACAGCCTGGCGGTGATCGAGCCCCTCGATCGACACCTTGCGGCGAAGGGTGCGGACGCGACACCGGCTGGCGCCGCGCGCCTTCTCGACGTCGGCAGCGGCGCGGGGCTGCCCGGTGTCGTGCTCGCGATCATGAGGCCGGCGCTGCAAGTGACCTGTATCGACGCGGTGGCCAAAAAGGCAGGGTTCATCCGCCAGGCCGCAGGGGAGCTTTCGATCACGAACCTGGTGGCCCAGCACGCCCGTGTCGAGGAATGGAAGACCCTGCCCTTCGATTTCGTGACGTCACGGGCTTTTGCCTCGTTGGTCGACTTCACGGACTTGACGCAGCACTTGCTGGCGAGCACAGGCGTCTGGATGGCGATGAAGGGCAAGTGGCCTGACGAAGAGATCGCGGCGCTACCGGAGGAGATCGAGGTGTTTCACGTGGAACCGCTGCAGGTGCCCGGGTTGGACGCACAGCGTTGCATTGTCTGGATGCGCCGGACGTCCGGCGCTGCAGAACGCCGGTGAACTGCGATACGCTCCAATCTGATCGAGACGCCCTCATCGGCCCCGATCGACCTTCCAACCAATTGCCACATGGCCCCGTCCGCTGAGAGCGGCGGGCGCTTCGGGAGACTCGGGCATGGTGTTCGGCATAGCCGACTACGGCGCATTCTGCGCCACGATCCTGCTCTTCCTTGCCCTGCCCGGGCCGGGCACCTTTGCCTTGCTGACGTCCACCGGCAAGGGCGGTCTGCGCGCCGGTGCTGCCGCCACCGCCGGGGTCATTGCCGGCGACCAGGTGTTGCTGTGGCTCGCGGTTGCCGGTGTCGCGGCGCTGCTGGCGGCGCACCCGGCCTGGTTCCAGTCCGTTCAGTACCTGGGCGCGGCCTACCTGGCCTGGATAGGCCTTCGGCTGATCTTCGCGCGCGGGGGTGCGGCTTCTCCGGTGCGCATCGAACCTCACCACTATGCGCGGCAGGCCTTGGTGATCACGTTGCTGAATCCGAAGGCGATCATGTTCTACATGGCCTTCTTCCCGCTCTTCATCGACCCGGCACAGCACCAGGGCTGGATCACCTTTGGCGCGATGGCGCTCACGATCGCCGCCATCACCGCCGCCTACTGCCTCACGCTGTGTGCGTTGGCTCAATCGGTTGCTCACAAAGTGAAGGCTCACCAACGCATCGCGCGATGGCTTGAGCGCGCCGCCGGCGCCTTTCTCGTCGCCTTCGGCCTGAGGCTCGCCAGCGCATGACCCGCATCTTCTGCATCGCGAATCAAAAAGGGGGCGTCGGCAAGACGACCACTACCGTCAACCTCGCGGCCGCGTTGGCGCGGATCGGGCAGCGTGTACTGGTGGTCGACCTCGACCCGCAAGGCAACGCGACGATGGGCTCGGGGATCGACAAGCGCAAGATCGAGCTGAGCGTCTACGACGTGCTGCTCGAATCCGCGAGCGTCGCCGAGGCGCGCCAGCGCAGCGACAAGGGCGGCTACGACGTGCTCGGTGCCAACCGCGAGCTCGCGGGCGCCGAGGTCGAGCTGGTGGCGTTGGAGCACCGCAACGAACGGCTGCGCAGCGCGCTCGCCGCCGTGCGCGGCGAGTACGACTTCGTGCTCATCGACTGTCCGCCGTCCTTGAGCCTGCTTACGCTGAACGGCCTGTGCAGCGCGCACGGCGTGGTCGTGCCGATGCAGTGTGAGTACTTCGCGCTCGAAGGGTTGTCGGACCTGGTCAACACGATCAAGCAGGTGCACGCCAACCTGAACCGCGACCTCCAGGTCGTCGGCCTGCTGCGCGTGATGTTCGACCCGCGCATCACCTTGCAGCAGCAGGTGAGCGAACAGATCAAGTCGCACTTCGGCGACAAGGTCTTCAACACCGTGATCCCGCGCAACGTGCGCCTCGCCGAGGCGCCGAGCTACGGCCAGGCGGGGGTCGTCTTCGACCCCTTGAGCAAAGGCGCGCTGGCGTATGTCGAGTTCGCGCGCGAGATGGTCGCGCGCCTGGGCGCCGTTGCTGCGTGAACGAAGGGCTGCTGGCGCGGATCGAAGACGCGGGGCTGAACGCGAGCGCACCGCCGCAACAGCGCTGGCTCGACGGCTGGCTCGTGCGCTACTCGCCGGGCAAGGCCAAGCGCGCGCGCTGCATCAATGCCGTGGCGTCGGGCGTGCGCCCGCTCGACGACAAGCTGGCCGAGTGCGCTGCGCTCTACCGCGAAGCCGGGCTGCCGATGTTCGTGCGCGTCACGCCTTTTACGCAGCCGGCGGGTCTGGACGGGTCCCTCGCGCAGCGGGGCTGGTGCAGTGTCGACGACACCCGGGTCATGGTGCTCGACCGGATCGATGCCATGGTCGAGGGCGCTGTGCCCGACGGCGTCGAGGCGCTCGGGGTCGGCGCCGCCGACTATGCGAGAGCGGTTGGCTCGTTGCGCGGGTCGCCGTCAGCGCAGATCGACGCGCAGGCGCAGCGCGTGGCCTTGTCACCGGTGCCGTACCGGGGCGTTCTCTGGCGCCGTGACGGCGAGGTGCTGGCGTGCGGGCAATTCGCGCGCGAGGGTGATCTGGTCGGTCTCTACGACGTGGTCACGGCACCGGCTGCGCGGGGCCAGGGCCTGGCCGCGGCACTCTGCGCACATCTTCTTGCGCGGGCGCGCGCGGACGGCGCGCGGGTGGCCTATCTGCAGGTCGACGCGGCAAACAGCGCCGCTCGAGCGCTGTACCGGCGGCTGGGCTTCGCTGACACCTATCGATACCACTATCGATGCGAAGAAGCGGGCGCTAACTAGCAACTCTTCATACGCGAGTCCGCCAAGCGGATTGCGTCAGAGGCCGAGCCCTTCGTCACGCCCGAGATGCACGTTCATCGACTGAACCGCCGCGCCACTGGCGCCCTTGCCCAGGTTGTCGAGCCGCGCCATCAGCATCGCCTGGCCCGCGCCCACGAAGACGAAGACATCGACGCGATTGGTGTCGTTGCAGGCCTGCACGTCGAAGAAACCATCCTCGAGCGTGCCGGGGTCCGACATCGGCATCACACGCACAAAGCGTTCGCCCGCGTAGCGGTCTTCGAACACCCGCTGCAACGTCGCCCCGGTGGTGCCCGGCGCCAGTTGCGCCAGGTGCAGCGGCACGCTCACCGACAGGCCCTTGTAGAAGTTGCCGACGATGGGCTGGAAGACCGGCGCTACGTTCAGGCCGGTGTGCGCCAGCATCTCGGGAATGTGTTTGTGCGCCAGCGTGAGCGCGTACGGCCGCGGTGCGGCCAGGCGAGTGTCGCCGCCGGCTTCGTACTGCGCGATCATCTTCTTGCCGCCACCCGAATAACCGGTGATGGACGTCGCCGCCAGCGCGAGAGCGGGCGGCACGACGCCCGCGTCGACGAGCGGGCGCAGCAGCAGGATGAAGGCACTCGCGTGGCAGCCAGGGTTGGCGATGCGCTTGGCGGCACGGATCGCGTCGCGTTGGCCGGGCGCCAGTTCGGGCAGCCCGAAGGCCCAGCCCGCGGCCGTGCGATGCGCCGTGCTGGCGTCGATGAGGCAGGTGTTGGGGTTGGTGACGAGCGCCGCCGACTCGCGCGCCGCGCTGTCGGGCAGGCACAGGAAGGCCACGTCGGCCGCATTCAGCAGGCGCGCGCGCTCGGCGCTGTCCTTGCGCCGCTCGGGGTCGATTCGCAGCACCTCGACGTCGCTGCGTTGCGCCAGCACCTCGTGGATGCGCAGACCGGTGGTGCCGTCCTGCCCGTCAACAAAGACCTTCGCTGTCATGGCGTGCCACTCCGCGCACAGGGTTGGGGAAAGCGCCGAGGATAAGGCAAGGGCGCGCGGCGCCGCGCACGCGTCGGAGACAATCCGCACCATGGTCACCAAGAAACCCAAGGGCCTCGGCCTCGGCCTCGAAGCCCTGCTGGGCCCTACGGTCGTCGCCGCCGCCGAAGGTCCCCCGGGCCCGCCGACGACGCTGAAGCTCGACCGGCTCCAGCCCGGCAAGTACCAGCCGCGCACACGCATGGACGAAGGCTCGCTCTACGAGCTGGCCGAAAGCATCAAGTCGCAGGGTGTGATGCAGCCTGTGCTGGTGCGCCCGGTGGGCGCCAACCGCTGGGAAATCATCGCTGGCGAGCGTCGCGTCCGCGCGGCCCGGCTGGCCGGACTGGACGAGGTGCCGGTGCTGGTACGCGAAGTGCCCGACGAGGCCGCCGCGGTGATGGCGCTGATAGAGAACATGCAGCGCGAGGACCTGAACCCGCTCGAGGAAGCGCAAGGCCTTCAGCGCCTGGTGAGCGAGTTCAAGCTCACCCACGACGCCGCGGCACAGGCGGTCGGCCGCTCGCGCAGCGCCGCGAGCAACCTGCTGCGCCTGCTCAACCTGGCCGCGCCGGTGCAGCAGATGCTGATGGCGGGTGACCTGGCGATGGGCCACGCTCGCGCGCTGCTGGCGCTCGACCCGGCGCAGCAGATCCTCACCGCGGGCACCGTGGCGGCACGCAAGCTGTCGGTGCGCGAGGCCGAGAAGCTGGTCACCAAGACGCTCAGCGCCGGCCGCCAGGCGCCGCTGCTGCGCATGAAGAAAGAAAAGTCGCGCGACCTGGTGCGGCTCGAAGAACACCTCGCCGACCGGCTCGCCGCCGCGGTCGACATCCGTGTCCACCGCAAGACCAAACGCGGCGAGCAGGGCGAGATCGCGATCGCTTTCGGCTCGCTGGAAGAATTGAACGGCCTGCTTGAAAAGCTCGGTGCTGACGACGCCTGAGGCGCGCCGCGCCGAACGACAACGAACCCCTGGAGAACACCGTGGACCTGAAGTTGCCCATCACCATCTTCGACGAACTGACCGAGACGATCATCAAGTCGACGGGCATGCTCGATCTGGCCAGCGGCGACATTCGCGACGTCAAGCGCGAGGATCCCGACGCCGAACCGACGGGACTGCCGGCCGAGAACGAGGACTACGAGTTCACCAGCGGCATGCTTTCCAACGGGACGAAGGAAGTCGAGTTCCGGGTCGAGGTCAACGTGCTCACCGGTGCCTACTCGGTGACACCGACCGAACTGCTCGAGCTGAAGGGCCGCGCGGCCAAGCTCTTCACGGCGCCGCCGGCCAAGCCCTGAAGGCCGGGGGCGTGCGTGCGCTCAGGCGGTGACCGCGGCGCGTTTCATGCAGCGACCACCGAGCGCTCGCGCAGCGCCAGCCACAGCAAGGCCAGCGCCACCGCCGCCATCGGCAGCAGCGACCCCAGGTTCAACCAGGCCCAGCCCTGGGTCGTGATGAGGGCGCCCGACGCAAACGAGCTCACGGCCATGGTGGAGAAGATGCAGAAGTCCATCGCACCCTGGGCCTTGTTCTTTTCCTCCGGCCGGTAGGCCTGCGTGAACTGCGTTGTGCCGCCGACGAAGAGGAAGTTCCAGCCCACGCCGAGCACAAACAACGCGACCAGGAACTGCATCAGGTCCACGCCGGACAGCGCCACCGCGACACAGACGAAGTTGAGCGTGGCGCCGACGCCCATCACCGGCAGCGCGCCGAAGCGCTTGATCAGATGACCGGTGAAGAAGCTCGGCACGAACATGCCGAGCACGTGCCACTCGCGCACCAGCGCCGCGCTGTCGAAGGGGTGCTTGCACTGCTGCATCGCGATCGGTGTCGACGCCATGAGCAGGTTCATCACGCCATAACCCAGCGCCGACGCCAGCACCGCGACGATGAAGATCGGCTGGCGCGCGATCTCGCACAAGGGTCGGCCACTGGTGCCGCCGGACGTGGGCGCCACGTGCACCGGGAAGCGGATGAACGACATTGCCACCAGCGACAGCAGCGTCACGGCCACGAGCGCGAGGTGAGCCCCGGCGAACTCCACGCCCAGCATCGTGCGTGTCGCACTCGCCAGGTTCGGCCCTGCGAAGGCACCGAGGATGCCGCCCGCGAGCACGAGCGAGATCGCCTTCTCCTTGAACTCGGGTACGGCCAGCTCGGGACCCGCAAAACGGTACAGCCCCGCGTTGGTGTTGTAGAAGCCCGCGACCACGGTGGCGCCGACGAGCAGCCAGAACGACCGGCCGCTGACGGCGAGCGCACACACGGCCGCGGATGCCGCGGCGACGATCAGCCCGGCCTGGAACGAACGCTTGCGGCCCCAGCGCGCCTGCGACCGTGCGACCAGTGCCGTGCTGAGCGCTCCGCCGACAACGTAGCCCGTGACCGGCAAGGTCGCCTCCAGCCCACCGGTGCAAGCGCCAGCCCGACGAGCCCGTTGATGGCGATGAACGTCACGTTGTTGGTCAGGAACAGCCCTTGGCACAAGGCCAGCAACCACAGGTGCCGGTTCATGCCTGATCATCGCATCTGGTTGCTTTCGTCAACCGGCAAGCCAGGGTCGCGCGTTTATCCTGGAAAGCCCCGGCACACGGGGCAGGGAACTTCGGGGTCCTCGGCACGGTCTTTGCAAAGATGAGACAACCTCACCAAGTGCCCAACTTTCGCGCCGCTTCTTGGCGCATCATGAATCGACGAATGAACGACGCTTGAACCTCAGTCGACGCTGATTTCAGGAAAGCTCTGATGGAGCCTGGCCAAGCGCATGCGCTGCGGATTGGACTCCATCAGATCTTCCCGGCACAGGCAGGCACGCTGGCCCGCCTGGTGCTCTCCCCGATCGATTGGAGGTCAGCATGAGCGTCATCAGCCATTTCGCGGCGCGCTACGAGCGCACGCGCGAAGAAGAGATGTCCCTCGAGGACTATCTCGCCGAGTGCAAACGCAACCGGGTGGCGTATGCCACTGCCGCCGAGCGCATGCTCAAGGCGATCGGTGAGCCGCAGCAGATCGACACCCGCAGCGACACCCGCTTGTCGCGCCTGTTCGCCAACAAGGTGATCAAGGTCTACCCGGCCTTCGCCGAGTTCTACGGCATGGAAGACTCGATCGAGCAGGTCGTCTCGTACTTCCGCCACGCGGCGCAGGGACTCGAAGAAAAGAAGCAGATCCTCTACCTCCTGGGCCCGGTGGGCGGCGGCAAGAGCTCGATCGCCGAGCGCCTGAAGCAGCTGATGCAGGACGTACCCTTCTATGCCATCAAGGGCTCGCCGGTTAACGAATCGCCGCTGGGCCTGTTCGACCCGGCCGAGGACGGCGATCTGCTCGAGAAGGAATACGGCATCCCGCGCCGCTACCTCAACCGCGTGCTCTCGCCCTGGGCGGTGAAGCGGCTCGAAGAGTTCGGCGGCGACATCCGGCAGTTCAAGGTCGTCAAACGCCACCCGAGCATCCTGAAGCAGGTCGGCATTGCCAAGACCGAACCGGGCGACGAAAACAACCAGGACATCAGCTCGCTCGTGGGCAAGGTCGATATCCGCAAGCTCGAGACCTACGCCCAGGACGACCCCGACGCCTACAGCTATTCCGGCGGCCTGTGCCTGGCCAACCAGGGGCTGCTCGAATTTGTCGAGATGTTCAAGGCGCCGATCAAGGTGCTGCACCCGCTGCTCACGGCGACGCAGGAAGGCAACTACAAGGGCACCGAAGGTTTCGGAGCGATTCCCTTCGACGGCGTCGTGCTGGCGCACAGCAACGAGAGCGAGTGGAAGGCCTTTCGCAACAACAAGAACAACGAGGCCTTCCTCGACCGCATCTACATCGTCAAGGTCCCCTACTGCTTGCGTGTGAGCGAAGAGGTGCACATCTACGAAAAGCTGCTGCGCGGCTCGTCACTCGCCGCTGCCACTTGCGCGCCCGGCACACTCAAGATGATGAGCCAGTTCGCGGTGCTAACGCGCCTGAAGGAGCCCGAGAACTCGTCGCTGTATTCCAAGATGCTGGTCTACGACGGTGACAACCTGAAGGACACGGACCCGCGCGCCAAGAGCTACCAGGAGTACCGCGACTATGCCGGGGTCGACGAAGGCATGAGCGGCATCAGCACGCGTTTCGCCTTCAAGATCATCAGCAAGGTCTTCAACTTCGACTCCACCGAGGTGGCGGCGAATCCGGTGCACCTGATGTACGTGCTGGAGCAGCAGATCGAGCGTGAGCAGTTCCCGGCCGAGTTGGAGCAGAAGTACCTCGGCTTCATCAAGGAGCACCTGGGCACCAAGTACGCCGAGTTCATCGGCAAGGAAATCCAGACCGCCTATCTGGAGAGCTACAGCGAGTACGGGCAGAACATCTTCGACCGCTACGTCACCTACGCCGACTACTGGATCCAGGACCACGAGTACCGCGACACCGACACCGGCGAGGTCTTCGACCGCGGCTCGCTCAACGCCGAACTCGAGAAGATCGAGAAGCCCGCGGGCATCGCCAACCCGAAGGACTTCCGCAACGAGATCGTCAACTTCGTGCTGCGCGCGCGCGCCAACAACCAGGGCAACAACCCGGTCTGGACGAGTTACGAGAAGCTGCGCACGGTGATCGAGAAGAAGATGTTCTCCAACACCGAAGAGCTGCTGCCGGTGATCAGCTTCAACGCCAAGGCGAGCGCCGACGAGGCGAAAAAGCACGACGACTTCGTGACCCGCATGGTCGCCAAGGGCTACACCTCCAAGCAGGTGCGCCTGCTGTGCGAGTGGTACCTGCGAGTGCGCAAGAGCAGCTGAGGGCCCACGGATGCTGCAACAGATCATCGACCGCCGCCTTTCGGGCAAGAACAAGTCGATCGGCAACCGCGAGCGCTTTCTTCGCCGCTACAAGGATCAGGTGAAGGAGGCGGTCAAGCGCGCGATCGACGGCCGCAGCATCCGCGAGGTCGAACGCGGCGAGGACATCCATATCCCCAGGCGCGATCTGGGCGAGCCCGTGTTCGGCCACGGCACAGGCGGCGTGCGCGAAACCGTGCATCCCGGCAACCAGGATTACATGCGCGGCGACCGCATCGAGCGGCCCAAGGGCGGTGGTGGGGGTGGCAGCGGCCAGGGCCAGGCCAGCGACAGCGGTGAAGCCGAAGACGACTTCGTCTTCACGCTCAGCAAGGAAGAATTCATGCAGGTCTTCTTCGAGGACCTGGCCTTGCCGCACCTGGTGCGCACCCAGCTCGCCGAAGTGCCCGAGTGGAAGAGCCACCGCGCCGGTTTTTCCAGCGACGGCACACCCAACAACCTGCACGTCGTGCGCTCGATGCGCGGCGCGATCGGCCGGCGCATCGCGATCGGCGCCGGCGCGCGTGGCGAGGTGCGGGAGCTCGAAGAACGCCTGGACGAACTGAGGCTGCGCGCGGGTGACGCTGCCGTGGACCGCCAGATCGCCGAGATCGAGGCCGAACTCGTGATCCTGCGTGCCAAGATCGGACGCATCCCCTATCTGGACCCGATCGACCTGCGCTTTCGCAGCCGCGTGCGGGTGCCGGTGCCGACGAGCAAGGCGGTGATGTTCTGCCTGATGGACGTGTCGGGCTCGATGGACGAGGGACGCAAGGAGCTGTCCAAGCGCTTCTTCATCCTGCTCTACATGTTCCTCACCCGCCACTACGACAAGATCGACCTCGTCTTCATCCGTCACCACACCCAGGCGCAGGAGGTGGACGAAGAGAACTTCTTCCACGCACGCGAAACCGGCGGCACGGTGGTGAGCAGTGCACTCGTGCTGATGGAAGAAATCATCCGTGCACGCTACGACCCGGCGCAGTGGAACATCTATGGCGCCCAGGCGAGCGACGGTGACAACTGGCACCACGACAGTGGGCGCTGCCGCGAACTGCTGGCCGAGAAGCTGCTGCCGTTGTGCCGCTATTACGCCTATGTGCAGGTGGCCGAGGAAGAGCAGAATCTGTGGACAGAGTACGCGGCGCTCACCGAGACGCAGCCGCGCTTCGCGATGCGCAAGGCGACGTCGAACGCGCAGATCTATCCCGTGTTCCGCGACCTGTTCAAGAAAGAGGGGGCGCAGGCGGCATGAAACATTTGACCGAAGGCCCGCAGCCGCCGGGGGAACGCCCCGCCGCGCCCTTGCCCGGGCCGAGCGACTGGTCCTTCGAGCTCATCGAGCAGTACCACCGCGTGATCCGCGCGACGGCCGAGCGCTTTCGCCTCGACACCTACCCGAACCAGCTCGAGATCATCACCGCCGAGCAGATGATGGACGCCTACGCCAGCGTGGGCATGCCGGTGAACTACCGCCACTGGAGCTACGGCAAGGAGTTCATTGCGACCGAGAAGAACTACAAACGCGGCCACATGGGCCTGGCGTATGAGATCGTCATCAACTCCAACCCCTGCATCAGCTATCTGATGGAGGAGAACACGATGGCAATGCAGGCGCTGGTGATCGCCCACGCCGCATACGGGCACAACAGCTTCTTCAAGGGCAACTACCTGTTCCGCATGTGGACCGACGCGGCGTCGATCATCGACTACCTCGTCTACGCCAAGAACTACATTGCCGGCTGCGAAGAGAAACACGGCCTCGACGCGGTCGAAGCCTTCCTCGACAGCTGCCACGCGCTCGCCAACCACGGTGTCGACCGCTACCGCCGCCCGACACGCAAGACACTGGCGCAGGAGCTCACCGAGCGCAAGGACCGCGAAGCACACGCACAGCAGCAGGTCAACGACCTCTGGCGCACGCTGCCGCGGCGGGCGGCAAAGACCGGTGCGGCCGCGGAGGGCAAGCGTTTTCCTGAAGAGCCGCAGGAGAACCTGCTGTACTTCATCGAGAAGAACGCGCCACTGCTCGAGCCCTGGCAGCGCGAAGTCGTGCGTATCGTCCGCAAGGTCTCGCAGTACTTCTACCCGCAACGCCAGACCCAGGTGATGAACGAGGGCTGGGCCACCTTCTGGCACCACAAGCTGCTCAACACGATGTACGACGACGGCCACCTGTGCGACGGCGTGATGATCGAGTGGCTCAAGTCGCATACCAACGTGATCTACCAGCCGCCGGTCACCCACAAGGCCTACAGCGGGATCAACCCCTACGCGCTCGGCTTCGCGATGTACACCGACATCCAGCGCATCTGCGACAACCCGACCGACGAAGACCGCGCCTGGTTCCCCGACCTCGCCGGCACACCTTGGTTGCCGGCGCTGGACCAGGCGATGCGCAACTTCAAGGACGAGAGTTTCATCGGCCAGTACCTGAGCCCGAAGCTGATGCGCGACCTGCGCCTCTTCGCCATCCACGACGACGAGAAGGAAGCCGAGCTCGAGGTCGCCGCGATCCACGATGATGCCGGCTACAAGCGTGTGCGCGAATCGCTGTCGCGCCAGTACGACCTGGGGTCGCGCGAGCCCAACATCCAGGTCTGGAACGTCAACCTGCGCGGCGACCGTTCATTGACGCTGCGTCACTTCCAGCACAACGACCGGCCGCTGCACGAAAGCGGGCAGGAGGTGCTGAAGCATGCCGCGCGCCTGTGGGGCTTTGGCGTGCAGCTCGAAAGCGTCAATGCCAAAGGCGATGTGAGCAAGCGCTTCAGCGTGCCGGCGCCGACGCAGGCCTGACGGGCTCCGTCGGCGCTGCGCGCTGTGCTTACAGCTCCCCCCGTTCCTTCGGAAGGGGGCTCCAGTCAGGCAACCAAGCTGAGGTCTTCTACAGTGCGAAGATCTTGCCCGGATTCATGATGTTCTTCGGGTCGAGCGCGCGCTTGAGCTGGCGCATCACGTCCACTGCGCCGGCACCGGCCTCGTCGACCAGGAAGCCCATCTTGTGCAGGCCGATGCCATGCTCGCCGGTGCAGGTGCCTTCGAGCGCGATGGCGTGGGTCACCAGTTGCAGGTTCAGGCGCTCGGCGGCTTCACGCTGTTCGGGTTGATCGGGGTTCACCAGGTAGGCGACGTGGAAGTTGCCGTCGCCGACGTGGCCGACGATGTAATACGGCAGCGCGGCCTCGTCGGCCTGCGTCACGGCCTGGCCGATGCACTCGGCCAGCCGCGAGATCGGCACACAGGCGTCGGTCGTGACGGTGCGGCAGCCCGGGCTGGCGGCCATGCCGGCGAAGTAGGCGCGGTGGCGCGCCGACCAAAGCCTGGTGCGCTCCTCGGGCGTGGTCGCCCACTGGAAGCCTTCACCGCCCTGCTCCGACGCGAGCGCCTGCACGATCTCGGCCTGCTCCTTGACGCCGGCCTCACTGCCGTGGAACTCCATCAGCAGCATCGGCGTCTCGCGCAGGCTCAACTTGTCGTGTTTGTTGACCGCCCGCACGGCGTTGGCGTCGAGCAGCTCGCAGCGTGCGATCGGCACGCCCATCTGGATCAGCTGGATCGTGGTCTGCACCGCGGCGTCCACACTCGGAAAGTGACAGACCGCCGCGCTCACCGCCTCGGGCAGCGGGTAGAGCTTGAGCGTCACTTCGGTCATCACGCCCAACGTGCCTTCACTGCCGACAAACAGGCGCGTGAGGTCGTAGCCGGCGCTGGACTTCTTGGCCCGGGTGCCGGTGCGGATGACTTCGCCGCTGGCGGTGACGACGGTGAGGCCTAGCACGTTCTCGCGCATGGTGCCGTAACGCACCGCATTCGTGCCGCTGGCGCGGGTGGCCGCCATCCCGCCGAGCGAAGCGTTGGCGCCGGGGTCGATCGGGAAGAAGAGGCCGGTGTCGCGGATCTCTCGGTTGAGCTGCTCGCGGGTGACGCCTGCCTGCACCGTCACGGTCAGGTCTTCGGGGTTCACACGCACGATCTTGTCCATGCGGCTCACATCGACGCTGACTCCACCTTGCACCGCAAGCAGATGCCCTTCGAGCGACGAGCCGGTGCCGTAGGCGATGACGGGAACCGCGTGCTCGCTCGCCAGCGTGACCACCGCGGAGACCTCGTCGGTGCTCTCGCAGAACACCACCACTTCGGGCGGCGTGAGCGGGAAGGGCGACTCGTCACGCCCATGCTGGTCGCGCACCGCTTGCGCGGTCGAGCAGCGCTCGCCGAAGCGATGGCGCAGCGCCGCCAGCATCGCTGCGGGGACGAGCCGCTGCGTCGCGGCGGGCAGCACATGGTTCGGCAGCGGGGCGTTCATGGGGGTTCCTTTCGCTGATGCGAGTCCATCATTCTAGGAAACCGGTGCCACCGGTGGCACCGAATACCAGAGCACCGGGGCGGCGCTGGCGGAAGCGGCCGCGAAGACCAGGCGAGCAGGTGGCGGTGTGTTCATGAGGCGGTCCTGGTGAACTGGGCGGCGCGCGCCCCGGTTCGCTGCTTCGGGAAGCCTTGGCGGCCTGCGGGATTTGGGGGGTGAAGCCGGCGTCCCGCTAATATCGATGGCCATGAGCAATCGCCTGACCCAGATCGCGACCCGCACCGGCGACGACGGCAGCACCGGCCTTGGCGACGGCACGCGGGTGGCGAAGGATCACCTCCGCGTACAGGCGATGGGCGACGTCGACGAGTTGAACTCCGGGCTCGGCGTGCTGCTGGCCGAGCCCCTGCCGGGCGACGTGCGCGAGCTTCTGGTGACGATCCAGCACGAACTCTTCAACCTGGGCGGCGAGTTGTCCATCCCTGGCTACGAATTGCTCAAGATCGACGCCGTGCTGCGCCTGGACGAAGCGCTCGCCCACTTCAACGCGGGGTTGCCGCGCTTGAAGGAGTTCATCCTGCCGGCCGGTACGCGCAGCGCGGCGCTGGCCCACGTGAGCCGCACGGTGGCGCGCCGCGCCGAGCGCGCGGTGGTCGCGCTGGCGGCACAGGACACGGTCCACGACGCACCGCGCCAATACCTCAACCGCCTGAGCGACCTGATGTTCGTGCTGGCGCGGGTGCTCAACCGCGCCAACCTCGACGGACTGGGCGGCGACGATGTGTATTGGCACAGCGAGCGACTGAAGCGCGACGCCGACTGACACGCGCAGCGCTCAACCCGCTGCGGAGAATTCTCCCAGGGTCAGAAAGCCGTCGTTGTCCTTGTCCAGCGTGTCGAAGCGCTCGGCGATCACCGGGAAGATCGCGGCTTCGGCCTTGGAGAGCTTGCCGTCGCCGTTGCTGTCCGCGCGCTTGAAGGCGGCTGTCACGGCATCGGCTGACGCAGCGAACGCCAGCGTGCACGCACCGTAACCGGCCATCAGCGCCACGAGCGCGGTGGCGACATGTCGAAGAGGCAGGGCGCGGGATGGTCGAGGGGCGTTCATGGGCTTGGGCTCCGGGTCGGCAGGCACCCATTGCAAGGCGGCAGCCGCACGAAACCGAGCCTTATTGCCGCCTGTTACACGCGATGCACCTTGCTGCCATTTGCTGACGTCTGGATGCAGACGGTCATGCCGGCGCTGGCGCTGCAGCCGGCACCGTCTTCGCGCGCTCGACGTCGCGCATCAGCCGCGCCACGACCAGGCGCATGACGTGGAAACCGAGCTTCGGGTTCAGGTAGTACAACTGCGCCATCGCGTCGGCCGACAAGGTGTACAGCGTGCAATCGGTCTCGCAGACGATGCTGCGCGTGCGCCGGTTGTCGGGCGCGAAGAGGCCGATCTCGCCCACCAGCGTTCCCGGCCCCAGCGTGTCTGCGTGCTCGACCAGGCGCAGCTGGCCGCTCTCGACGTAGACCATCTCGGTCGCCACATCGCCCTTGTCCCACAGCTTCTCGCCCGCCTTGGCCTCGCGCCGGGTCATGTGCGGCAATAGCCATTCCCCCACCGGCGAGTCGGCCTTGGCGTGTTCGATGGCGTGGATCAGGCGTCGGATATGGATCACCTTCTTCAGGTTGATCGGAATCATCACGAGGTACAGCACCAGGGTCGGCCAAGACAGGGCCAGCATCGCATAGCAGACCAGAAAGACGTTCGCTGCCAGGGCGACCACACGCAGCGGCAGCATGCTGTGCATCAGATAACTCGCCACCATCAGTCCGGCTCCGATGAAGCCGAACACGTATCCCAACGTCGTCATGAAATTGCCTTTCTTGCCGCCACGCGCGGTCGGCCGCGAGTATGCACAGAGTGTGCCTTCAGCGCAGCGCCAGGCGCTTTTGCGTCTCGGGCTCGGCCAGCACCTGCAATGCGTGGGTGTGGCCTTGCTCGACGATCTGGTCGAAACGGTTCCACTGCAACATGCCCACGCGGTCGAGCGGCGGGTTGAAGTAGATGTCGGTCTGGCCGCGTGCCTCGCGCTGGCGCGACATGCTGTACAGGATCGTCACGTTCAACAGGTAGGCCGACAGCGTGGGCAGCCGATAGCGCTGCTGCGCACGCGGGCGCAGGCGGTCGCGCAGCAAGGCCCAGGTGCCGGGCACGTCGTCGAACTCCATCCTTCGCGGCTTCTTGAAGTTGAGGTCGACGCCGATCACGGTGCCGATGCCGCGCCGGGCGCGCATCACGTCGACCGGGAAGTTGTTGAAGGTACCACCGTCGCAGAGCAGGTCGCCGCCCAGCACTACCGGCGGCAGGGCGCCCGGGATGGCGGTGCTCGCGATCACGCTGCGCACCAGGTCGCCGTGGCGCAGGGGCTGTTCGCGTGCCTGCGAGTAGTTGGTCGCGATACAGAAGTAGTTCTTCCACAGGTCCTCGATGTCGACCTGCCCGTTCGCCTGCGTGCCCAGCAGCGTGTCGACCGACCGCCGGACCGCGTTGCGCAGCCGCTGGCCCTTGATGAGCGACATCAGCGGCACGAAGTTGAAGTCGCCCGTCGGGTTGAGCTTGAAGGCCTTGCGCGTCAGGTCCATGACCTGTTCGTAGGGTTGGTCCGACGCCACCAGCGTGGCCATGACCGCGCCCATGCTGGTGCCGCCGACGCAGTCGATCTCGATGCCGCTTTCGCGCAGCGCACGCCACACCCCCAGGTGGGCAAATCCGCGCGCACCGCCGCCGGCGAGCACCAGGCCCACCGCGGTGCGGCTCTGCAGCCGGGCCAGCCGCGCCATGTCGCGTTCGAGCGTGGGGCGGATGTGGAAGTGGTCGGCCACCGGCCTGCGCGCGAGCCAGGCCGCCGTCCCGCGCGGGCACTTCACATCGGCCGCGTGCAGCAGCACCAGGATCTCGGCCGCTTCGGTGCGTGGCGGACGGCGCACGAGGCACTCGTCCTCGATCGCGTGCACCAGCGGCGGCTGCGTCGCGTCGGCCAGCAGCAGCAGTTCGTCGCAGTGGCGGCTGCAGCGGTGGGTCCACGGTGTCGGCGTGGTGTCGCTCAGCAGCAGCACGAAGTCGTGGTCGGACTCGATCTCGTCCAGCAGCAGCGAGATGCGCCGGTTCAGTTCGACGTCGGCGCTGCTGCCGTTGGCGGCGCCGGGCTGGCCGAGCTCAGCGTCCACCGCGGCCGAGTCGACGACCCGCACGCGTGCGCGTTTGCCCAGTTGCGCCGCCAGGTCGTCGGTGAAGCGGCGCGGGTCCACGCCGTCCGACACCGGCATCAGGCCGATCGTCACCGGGGCCGCAAAACGTGCGGTCTGGTGCTCGGTCTTCAGGCGGTGGATCGTCTGGCGCGTGAGCGCCACCGCCACCTGCGCGCTGCGCGAGAGCAGCGCCTTGAACTGCGACTTGTCCAGGCGGACCAGCACCGAATCGCGGATCGCCACGACGGTGGCCGAGCGGGGTTCGTCGGTGAACAGGCTCATCTCGCCGATGACCTGGCCGCGTCCCATCTCGCGCACCATCCGCTGCGTGCCGTCGTCCTGGCGCACGTAGGCACGCAGGCGGCCGCTCACCGACAGGTACATCGAGTCTCCGGGGTCGCCCTGCTCCATCAGCGTCTGGCCGCCGACGAGTTCGACCCATTGCAACTGTTCGCGCAACTGGGCCATGACCTCAGCGTCGAGGTCGCCAAAAAAAGCCTGCAACTGCTGTGTCAGCAATTGATCCTGATGCACTTCCCGCTTCACCATGGGCGCGCACTGTACCTGCCGGCGGTGTGCCGACCGGTGGTGGAAAACGCTTCAGCGGCGCCGGTCCTTCACGGCTTGGCTGAGAACCTCCAGCACCTGGAGAGATTCGCCCCACCCGAGGCAGGCGTCGGTGATGCTCTTGCCGTATTCGAGCTGGACCGGGTCGTCCTTGCCGGGAGTGAACTTCTGCGCCCCGCCGTGCAAGTGGCTCTCGACCATGGCGCCGAAGATGCAGCGGCTGCCGCCCGCCACCTGGGCCGCCACGTCGCGCGCGACCTCGAGCTGGCGTGTGTGGTCCTTGCTGCTGTTGGCATGGCTGAAGTCGACCATCAAGCGGCAGTCGAGCCGGGCCGCCTCGATCTCTTTGCATGCCGCGGCCACGTGCGCGGCATCGTAGTTGGGCGTCTTGCCGCCGCGCAGGATGACGTGGCAATCGGTGTTGCCCTTGGTCTCGACGATCGCGACCTGGCCGTTCTTGTGGACCGACAGGAAGTGGTGCGCCCGTGCCGCGGCCTGGATCGCGTCGATCGCGATGCGGATGTTGCCGTCGGTGCCGTTCTTGAAACCCACCGGCGCGCTCAGCCCCGACGCCAGTTCGCGGTGGACCTGGCTTTCGGTCGTGCGCGCGCCGATGGCGCCCCAGCTCACCAGGTCGGCCAGGTACTGCGGGCTGATCACGTCGAGGAACTCGCCGGCCGCCGGCATGCCGGCGCGGTTGATCTCCACGAGCAGCTGGCGTGCGATGCGCAGCCCTTCGTGGATGCGGTAGCTCTGGTCCAGGTAGGGGTCGTTGATGAGCCCCTTCCAGCCCACGGTGGTGCGCGGCTTCTCGAAGTACACCCGCATCACGATTTCGAGCGTGGCGGCGTACTTCTCGCGTTCGACCTTGAGCTTGCGCGCGTATTCGAGCGCCGCCGTGGGGTCGTGGATCGAACAGGGGCCGATGATCACGAGCAACCGGTCGTCGCGGCCCTGCATGATCTCGCGCACCGCGTTGCGGGTGTCGCCCACCAGCGTCTCGATCGGCGTGCCCGCGATCGGGAAGAACTGGATCAGGTGCTCCGGCGGCGGCAACGGCGTCACGCCCTTGATCCGCTGGTCGTCGGTCTGGCTCGTCTTCTCGCTGAGCGCATACCAACCCTCGGGGGTGCTGGGGGGGGGTCGGCTGGGCATGGTGGGCTCCTCGGTTCAGGGGTCGTCTGAAAGTCGTGCGGGCAACAAAAAACCGCCGGGGTTGCCGGCGGTTTGAAGGGTGCGTTGCGCTTTGTTCTGGCTTATGCGCTTGCCTCTCCAGCCGCCGTGCGGTGCGAGAACCAAAAGGTCGCAAAGTAGAACGCGGGGGAACGCATGGCGCGAATGTAACACGCCCTCAGGCTGCCCTTCGCAGATCTACGGCCCGGCTTGCCGTGTGAAGCCGTGGGCAGGCACGCCTTCACGTCCTCAAGCCGTGCCTCCCACCGTCAGGCGCTCGATCCGCAGCGTCGGCTGGCCCACGCCCACCGGCACGCTCTGGCCTTCCTTGCCGCACACACCCACGCCCGTGTCGAGCTGCAGGTCGTTGCCGATCATGCTCACGCGCTTGAGCGCTTCGGGCCCGTTGCCGATGATCGTCGCACCCTTCACCGGGTAGAGGATCTTGCCCTTCTCGACCCAGAAGGCCTCGCTCGCCGAGAACACGAACTTGCCGCTCGTGATGTCGACCTGCCCGCCACCGAAGTTGGTGGCGTAGATGCCACGATCGATGCTGGCCAGGATCTCTTCCTTCGTGCGCTGGCCGGCGAGCATGTAGGTGTTGGTCATGCGCGGCATCGGCACGTGGGCGTAACTTTCGCGCCGCCCGTTTCCGGTGGCCTCGACGCCCATCAGGCGCGCGTTCAGGCTGTCCTGGATGTAGCCCCTGAGGATGCCGTCTTCGATCAGCACGTTGCGCTGCGTGGCGCAGCCTTCGTCGTCGATGTTGAGCGAGCCGCGGCGGTCGGGGATGGTGCCGTCGTCGAGCACCGTGACGCCCTTGGCCGCGACACGTTGGCCGATCCGGCCGGCAAAGGTGCTCGAGCCCTTGCGATTGAAGTCGCCCTCCAGGCCGTGGCCGACGGCTTCGTGCAGCAGCACGCCGGGCCAGCCCGGGCCGAGCACGACCGTCATCTCGCCCGCCTTGGCCGGGCGGCTGTCGAGGTTGGTCAGTGCCGCATTGACGGCGTGATCGACATAACTCTCGATCACCGCGTCCTGGAAGTAGCCGAGACCGAAGCGCCCGCCGCCGCCGCCGCTGCCGACCTCGCGCCGCAGCACGCCACCGACGGTCTGCTCGGCGATCACCGTCACGTTCAAGCGCACCAGCGGCCGCACGTCGGCCGCGCGGGTGCCGTCGGCGCGGGCCACCATGACCACGTCGTACTCGGCGGCCACACCGGCCATCACCTGGACCACACGCGGGTCTTTCGCACGCGCGAGCTTCTCCACCTTTTCGAGCAACGCGACCTTCTGTGCGCTGTCGAGGGTGCCGATCGGGTCGGTCGGTGCGTAGAGCGTGCGGCCGCCGGCCACGCGCGGCTTGGCGCCACCGACCTTGACGCGTCGATCCTGACCCGCCGCGGCGATCGTTCGTACCGTGCGTGCGGCGTCGAGCAGCGAGGCCTCGGACAGGTCGTCGGAATAGGCGAACGCCGTCTTCTCGCCCGCGACCGCACGCACGCCCACACCCTGGTCGATGCTGAAGCTGCCGCTCTTGACGATGCCTTCCTCCAGGCTCCAGCCTTCGTGGCGCGTGGTCTGGAAGTACAGGTCGGCGTCATCGATGCGGTGTTCGCCGATCAGTGCCAGCGCCTTCTGCAGCGTGCTCTCGCTCAGGCCGAAGGGCTCGAGCATCAAGGCCTCGGCGGTGGCCAGGCGTTCGATCGTGGGTTCGCGCGAGATCATGAGGGCTTCCTGCAGTGGGGCGTCATTCTAGGAGCCGGGCCCCGAAACGGCAGGGCTGCGGTCATGTCTCGCGCTGCAAGGCCAGCGCCGCTGCGTAGAGGGCGTTGCGCGGCTCGCCGCTGAGTTCGGCCGCGAGCGCGACCGCCTGCTTCAGCGGCAGCTCGCGCAGGAGCACGCCGAGCGTGTGCGCCGCCTCCTCCGGCAGGGTGCCGTCGGCCGGGCGCAGCGTAGGCTGCGCGTGCATCACGAGCACGAACTCGCCGCGCAGCCGGTTCGGGTCTTCGGCCAGCCAGCCGGGCAGCTCGGCCGCGGGCCGCGTGACGATGGTCTCGAACTGCTTCGTCAGTTCACGGCACAAGGTGACGCGGCGTGCCGGCGCACCCAGAGCCAGCGCCTGCAGCAACGACTCGATCCGGTGCGGCGCCTCGAACAACACCTGCGTCGCCCCGCTCGCCAGCGCGGCCTGGATCGCGCCCCGCCGCGTTTCGCCCTTGGCCGGCAGGAAGCCGCTGAAGACGAAGCCGCTGCCCACCGTGTCGCCCGCCACGCTGAGGGCGGCTATGGCGCTGCTGGCGCCCGGCAGCGGCACCACGCGCAAGCCCGCGGCCGTGACCGCAGCCACGAGCGTGGCGCCCGGGTCCGACACCGCGGGCGTTCCCGCGTCGCTCACATAAGCGACTCGCCCGCCGGCGGCGAGCAGCGCCACGACACGCTCCGACGCCTGGGTTTCGTTGTGCGTGTGCAGTGCCAGCAGCGGCTTGTCCAGGCCCAGGTGGCGCAGCAGGACGGCGCTCGTGCGGGTGTCTTCGCAAGCCACTGTGTCCACCAGGCTCAGTGCATGGATCGCGCGCAGCGTCATGTCGGCCAGGTTGCCGATCGGCGTCGCCACCAGGTACAAGGCGCCTGCGGGATACTGCTGCGCGCCGGCAGCTGCGGCCGCGGCACGCAGCAGGGTGGGAACATCGATGGTCAAAGGGTCTTCCGGCAGCAGCGCAAAGGCGGGGGCGGTTCCCACCAAGGCGGTGGGTGACGATGCCGAGGCGCGTGCCCTGCGCCACCTGCAGCAGCAAGGCCTCACGCTCGTGCAGCGCAATTATCGGGTCGCACGCGGCCCCAGTGCGCGTGCAGGCGAGGTCGATCTGGTGATGCGGGACCACGAGGGCACGCTCGTCTTCGTCGAGGTGCGTGCGCGCTCGGGCCGCGGCTACGGTGGTGCAGCGTCGAGTGTGACTTCCGAAAAGCAGCGGCGCATCGTCTTCGCCGCCCAGCACTACCTGCTTCGGCTCGCCACGTTGCCACCGTGCCGCTTCGACGTCGTGGCGGTCGATGGCGGACAGATCGAGTGGATCCGCGCTGCCTTCGACGCCGCCTGATCCCCCTGCTGCTGGGGCTGGAACCGGCGCCGCAGGCGCGTGTCATATGATCCATGCACATGCTTGAACAGCGCATTCAGCAGCAATTCTTCGAGAGCGCGGACTTGCAGAACCAGGCGGCCGAAATGCTCTCGCGCCCGATCGCCGCCGCGGCGGAGGCGCTGCTGGGCTGCATCACCGCGGGCGGCAAGATCATGGTTGCGGGCAGCGATGTCGGCGCGGCGCTGGCGCCGGTGATCGTGAGCGCCTTCACCGGCCGCTTCGAGCGCCAACGCCCGCCGCTGGCCGCGATGGTGCTGCGGCGTGACGGCCCGATGGGTCCGCAGGTGGTGGCACTCGGCCAGCCCGGCGACCTGCTCCTGCTGGTGGACTCCGGCGGCGCGCCGGAGCCCTTGCAGCAGGCTGCGGCGGCGGCGCACGACAAGGACATGACCGTGGTGCTGCTCACCGGTGCAGACCGCGGCACCTGGCGCGAGCACCTCGCCGAAACCGATGTGCAGATCGCCGTCCCGCACGAACGCGCCGCGCGCGTGGCCGAAGCACACCTGCTGGTGCTGCACTGCCTGTGCGACGCGGTGGATCTTCAACTGATGGGCGACCAGGAACCTTCATGAAATTCAATCGAGAACGAAGCCCCGCCGCGCTGGCGCTGGCGCTGGCCGCCGCGGCGGGCCTGTCTGCCTGCGCGCCGTTGGTGGTTGGCGGAGCCGTGGTCGGCGGCATGATGGTCACCGACCGCCGGACCACCGGCAACCAGGTCGAAGACCAGTCGATCGAGTTGAAAGCCCCCACGCGGGTAAGCGACGCCATCGGCAAGAACGCCCACGTCAACCTGACGAGCTACAACCGCGTCGTGCTGGCCACCGGCGAGGTGCCGACCGAAGGCGAACGTGTCGCCGTCGAGCAGGCGGTGATGCGCGTCGAGGGCGTGCGCTCGGTCGTCAACGAGGTCGCGGTGATGGGCAACAGCTCGATGACCGCGCGCTCCAGCGACTCGATCATCACCGGGCGCATCAAGGCGGCGCTGCTCGACGCGAAGGACATGCAGTCCAACTCGATCAAGGTAGTCACCGAACGCGGCGTGGTCTACCTGATGGGCCGTGTGAGCGAACGCGAGGCGATGCGTGCGGCCGACATCGCGCGCGGCCAGGCGGGGGTACTGAAAGTGGTGCGGGTGTTCGAGTTGCTGACCGAGGCCGAACTCGCCGGCCTGCAGCCGAAGCCGCCGCCGAAGTAACCGCCCCGGCGAGCTGTTTCCTCCAAGCGGGCGCCGAAGGCGCTACGGGGGTGGTCAAACAATAGTCAGGTGTTCGGTGCCCGACGCGAGGTCGGTGTTGCGCGCACGCTGGCTGTGCAGCTTGATCTGCAGGCGCAGGTCATTCAACGAGTCGGCGTTGCGCAGCGCGTCTTCGTAGGTGACTGCGTTGGCCTCGTAGAGATCGAACAGGCTCTGGTCGAAGGTCTGCATGCCGAGCTCGCGCGAGCGCTTCATCAGCTCCTTGATCTCGCTCACCTCGCCCTTGAAGATCATGTCGGCGATGAGCGGCGTGTTGAGCAGGATCTCGACCGCAGCGACACGCCCGCGCCCTTCCTGGCGCGGCAGCAGGCGCTGCGAGACGAGTGACTTCAGGTTCAGCGACAGGTCCATCAGCAGTTGCGCGCGCCGTTCCTCGGGGAAGAAGTTGATGATGCGATCGAGCGCCTGGTTCGAGCTGTTGGCGTGCAGCGTGGCCATGCACAGGTGCCCGGTTTCGGCAAAGGCGACGGCGTGGTCCATCGTTTCGCGGTCGCGGATCTCGCCCATCAGGATCACGTCCGGCGCTTGGCGCAGCGTGTTCTTCAGCGCCATCTCCCAGCTGTCGGTGTCGATGCCGAGTTCACGCTGGGTCACGATGCAGTTCTTGTGCGGGTGCACGAACTCGACCGGATCCTCGACCGTGATGATGTGGCCGAAGGAGTTCTCGTTGCGGTAGTCGACCATCGCCGCGAGCGAGGTGCTCTTGCCCGAGCCGGTAGCGCCGACGAAGATGACCAAGCCGCGCTTGGTCATCGCGATGTCCTTCAGCACCTTGGGCAAGTTCAGCGAGTCGATCGTCGGCAGCGTCTGCGGGATCGTGCGGCAGACGAGCCCGACCTGGCCCTGCTGCATGAAGGCGTTGACACGGAAGCGCCCGATGCCCTGGGGCGAGATCGCGAAGTTGCATTCCTTCGTGCGCTCGAACTCGGCCGCCTGCTTGTCGTTCATCACCGCGCGCGCGAGCTGCATCGTGTGCTGCCCGGTCAGCGGCTGCGGGCTGACCTTGGTGATCTTGCCGTCGACCTTGATCGCGGGCGGGAACTCGGCGGTGAGGAAGAGGTCGGAGCCGTTGCGCCCGATCATCAGGCGCAGCAGGTCGTTGATGAATTTCGAGGCCTGGTCGCGTTCCATGAAGGGTCCTGGTTGGGTCTCAGGGGAAAGTTCTGCCATCACTAACGTGGCTTCGCCACATGAGTGATGTCAAGTTTCCCGGGCTAGCCCGGGAAATTTTCGGGGATCTTGGCCTTGGCGCGCGCTTCGGCCGGCGAGACGACGTTGCGCCGGACCAGGTCGGTCAGGTTCTGGTCGAGCGTCTGCATGCCCAGGCTCTGGCCGGTCTGGATCGACGAATACATCTGCGCGATCTTGTTCTCGCGGATCAGGTTCTTGATCGCCGACGTCGCGATCATGATTTCGTGCGCGGCCACACGCCCCGAGCCGTCCTTCAGCTTGCACAGCGTCTGCGAGATGACGGCGACGAGCGACTCCGACAGCATCGCGCGCACCATGTCCTTCTCGGCCGCCGGGAAGACGTCGACCACGCGGTCGATCGTCTTCGCGGCTGAGCTGGTGTGCAGGGTGCCGAAAACGAGGTGGCCGGTTTCGGCCGCCGTGAGCGCCAGGCGGATTGTTTCCAGATCGCGCATTTCGCCGACCAGGATCGCGTCCGGGTCTTCGCGCAGTGCCGAACGCAGCGCGTTGTTGAAGCTCAGCGTGTGCGGGCCGACCTCGCGCTGGTTGATCAGGCACTTCTTGCTCTCGTGCACGAATTCGATCGGGTCCTCGACCGTCAGCACGTGGCCGTATTCGTTTTCGTTCAGGTGGTTCACCATCGCAGCCAGCGTCGTGCTCTTGCCCGAACCGGTGGGCCCGGTCACGAGCACGATGCCGCGCGGGCGCAACGACAAGTCGGCAAAAACCTTCGGTGTGTTCAGCTGCTCGAGTGTCAGGATCTTGCTCGGGATGGTGCGGAACACCGCGCCCGCGCCGCGGTTCTGGTTGAAGGCGTTGACGCGGAAACGGGCCAGGCCCTGGATCTCGAAGCTGAAGTCGCATTCCAGCGTGTCTTCGTAGTGCTTGCGCTGGGCGTCGTTCATGATGTCGTACACCATGTCGTGCACCTGCTTGTGCTCGAGCGCCTCGACATTGATGCGCCGCACGTCGCCGTGGACCCGGATCATCGGCGGCAGCCCCGCCGACAAATGCAGGTCGGAGGCCTTGTTCTTGACCGAGAAGGCCAGCAGTTGGGTGATGTCCATGGGGTGGCGCGCTGAAGCGGCCCGGGCGATAAGCTCAGGCCATTATGGCGAGCATCGACAAGCGGCTGCAACAAGTGAAGGGGCGCATAAGCAGCGCTTGTTCAAGCGCTGGGCGGGACGTGCGAAGTGTCACGTTGCTTGCCGTGAGCAAGACCCAGCCAGCCGTCGCGGTGCGCGCCGCGGTGGCCGCCGGGCAGCACGCCTTTGGCGAGAACTACGTCCAGGAGGCGCTCGACAAGATGGCCGTGCTGGCCGATCTGCGCCCCGCACTGGAGTGGCATCTGATCGGCCCGCTGCAGAGCAACAAGACACGCGCCGTCGCTGAGGCCTTCGACTGGGTGCACACGGTGGACCGCTTGAAGATCGCGCAGCGCCTGTCGGATCAGCGACCGGCGGACCTAGCGCCGTTGAATGTGTGCCTGCAGGTCAACATCAGTGGCGAGCCCAGCAAGAGTGGCCTGGTGGCGGCCGATGTGCCCGAGGTGGCGCGCACCGTCGCCGCGCTGCCGCGCTTGAAGCTGCGCGGGCTGATGGCGATCCCCGAGCCGGCTGCCGAGTTCGAGGCCCAGCGTGTGCCGCACCGCGCCTTGTGCGCCCTGCGTGATCGGCTCGTCGCCGACGGCCTGGCGCTGGACACGCTGTCGATCGGCATGAGTGCGGACCTGGAAGCCGCGATCGCCGAAGGGGCCACGCTGGTGCGCGTGGGCAGTGCGGTGTTCGGCGAGCGCCGAGTTACTACACCGGCAGCAGCGCCGTGCTCTTGACCTCTTCCATCACCGCATAGGTGCGTGTCTCGCGCACGCCGGGCAGGGTCCAGATCACGCTGCCGAGGAACTCGCGGTAGGCCACCATGTCGGCCACACGGGTCTTGAGCAGGTAGTCGAAGCCACCCGCGACGAGATGGCACTCGAGGATCTCGGGGCGCACCTGCACCGCGACCTTGAAGGTGTCCATCACGTCCTGCACCGTGCGGTCGAGCAGGATCTCGATGAAGACCAACATGCCAGCGCCCAAGTGGATCGGGTTCAGCCGCGCTTCGTAGCCCAGGATCACGCCGTCGCGCGTGAGCCGCTTGACACGCTCCAGCACCGCGGTGGGCGACAGGTGCACGGTCTCGGCGAGCTTCAGGTTCGAAATCCGGCCATCGGCCTGCAGCGCGCGCAGGATGCGGCGGTCGATCGTGTCGAGCGGGACGGTGGTGGAGGGCATGGTGTCGATTTCACCATGAAGTCGACAATTTGCCGAACATCATCCGGTGCGCTCGCCAATATGCTGGCGAATCACCTGGACCGTCCTGGAGCCCGCCATGACCGCTGCCCCCTTTGCCGCCCCGCCCCCGCGCGCCCGCCTGCCTTTCCCCTACCGCGCCGAGCGTGAGGTCGTGACGGCGCTTGCCGCGTCCGCCGGCGCGGCGCTGGATTGGCCGGGGGTCGTCGCTGCCGCGCGCCCGTGGGTGGAGTCGGTGCGCGACAACCCGGCACCGTTCTGGGCGATGGAATCGCTGCTGCGCGAGTACCCGATTTCCAGCGCCGAGGGGTTGGCGCTGATGCGGCTGGCCGAGGCACTGTTGCGCGTGCCGGATGCCGAAACCGCGGTCGCCCTGACGGCCGATCAACTCGGCCGCGCCGACTTCGACAGCGCCGATGCGGAAGGCCCGCACAAGATGCTGGCCAGCATCTCCGCCAGCGCGATCGCGCTGTCCAAGCGCTTTCTGCCCGAGAACGACCACCCACCGGGCGTCCTGCAACGGTTGGGCGCCAAGACCGTGGTCGCGGCCACCGTGCGTGCGATCCAGTTGCTGGGCCGCCAGTTCGTGCTCGGCCGCACGATCGAAGAGGCGATGGGCGAAGCGGCTGCTGCACGGCGGGCGCAGAAGAGTCTGCGCTTCAGCTACGACATGCTGGGCGAAGGCGCGCGCACCGAAGCCGATGCGCAGCGCTACCTGGCCTCTTACCGGAACGCCATCGACGCCATCGCCGGCGGCCGCACCGCCGCGTCGCCGCACGGCGCCGACGGCATTTCGATCAAGTTGAGCGCGCTGTTTTCGCGCTATGAAGACGCGCAGCGCGAACGTGTCTGTGCCGAGCTGCTGCCTCGGGTGTGGAGCCTGATCGAGGTTGCTGCACGCGCCAACATCAACCTCACGATCGACGCCGAAGAGAGCGATCGACTCGAGCTGTCGCTCGAGGTGCTCGACGCGCTGGCCGCGCGCGTCGCGGCTGCCTTCCCGGACTGGGGCGGTTTCGGCCTCGCGGTCCAGGCCTACCAGACACGCGCGCTCGAAGTCGTCGATGAAGTCGCCGCCATCGCACGAAGGCATGGGCTGAAGTTCATGGTCCGGCTCGTCAAAGGTGCGTACTGGGACGGTGAGATCAAGCGCGCGCAGGAAGGCGGCCTGCCCGGTTACCCGGTCTTCACGCACAAGCACCACACCGACATCGCGTACCTGGCTTGCGCGCGGGCGCTGATCGGTCACCACGACGTGATCTACCCGCAGTTCGCGACCCACAACGCGGGCACGATCGCGGCGATCCTGCAGCTCGCGCGCAAGCAGGGTGCAGCGTTCGAACTCCAGCGCCTGCACGGCATGGGCGAAGGTGTTTACCGCGAGGTGCTGAAGGACGGCTCGGTGCCCTGCCGCGTCTACGCGCCGGTGGGCGAGCACCGCGACCTGCTCGCCTACCTGGTGCGCCGGCTGCTTGAAAACGGCGCCAACTCGTCGTTCGTGCACCAGCTGGCCGACGAAGCCGTGAGTGCCGAAGCGCTGCTCGCGTCGCCGCTGCGGCCCAGCGACGCGCCGTCGCAGCCGCTGCCGCTGCCTGCGGCCTTGTACGGCCCTTCGCGTGCCAATTCCACCGGCGCCGACCTGGCCTGCCTCGCGCAGCGTGAGCCCTTCGATACGGCACTCGCCCGGGTGCAGGTCGAGGCGGTGACCGAGTCGACACCGCAAGAGGTCGAGGCCGCGATGACCCGCCTGCACGCCGGCTTCGACGCCTGGAGCGCCCGCACCGTGAGCGAACGTGCCGCGCTGTTACGTCGCGCCGCCGACGCGCTCGACGCCCGCCTGCCCGAGTTCTGCGCCCTGCTGGTGAAGGAAGCGCACAAGACGCTCGGCGACTGCGTGGCCGAGGTGCGCGAAGCGGTCGACTTCTGCCGCTACTACGCCGCGCAGGCTGAAGCGCGCCTGCAGGACCAGCCGCTCCCCGGCCCCACGGGTGAAAGCAACCTGCTGCGCCTGCACGGCCGTGGGGTGTTCGTCTGCATCAGCCCGTGGAACTTCCCGCTTGCGATCTTTGCCGGCCAGGTCGTCGCCGCACTCGTCGCCGGCAACACGGTAGCGGCCAAACCGGCCGAGCAGACGCCGGTGGTGGCGCGCCGTTTCGTCGCGCTGCTGCACGAAGCGGGTGTTCCTGCCGATGCGGTCCAGTGGCTGCATGGTGCCGGTGAAAGCGTGGGCGCGGCGCTCGTCGCCGACAGACGCACCGCCGGTGTCTGCTTTACCGGCAGCACACCGGTGGCGCGCCTGATCAACCGCACACTCGCGCTGAAGGACGGTCCGATCGTCCCGCTCATCGCCGAGACCGGCGGCTTGAACGCGATGATCGTGGACTCGACCGCGTTGCCCGAACAGGTGGTCGACGCGGTCGTGCAAAGTGCCTTCCGCTCGGCCGGCCAGCGCTGCTCGGCGCTGCGCCTGCTGTGTGTGCACGAGGGCATCGCCGACGGCGTGATCGAGATGATCCGCGGTGCGATGGCCGAGCTGAAGGTGGGCGACCCCGCGGAGCTGTCGACCGACGTCGGGCCGGTGATCGACGGCGAAGCCTTCGACGGCATCACGCGCCACGTGCAGCGGCTGCGCGCCGAGGCGAAATGGCTTGGCGAGACGCCGGTGTCGTCCCCCATCGCGCACCTCGTCGCGCCTGTCGCTTTCGAGATCGCGCGCATCGCCGACCTGCGCGAAGAGATCTTCGGCCCGGTGCTGCACGTCGTGCGCTGGGGCGGCGACGTGAACGAGGTCGTGGCGCAGATCAACGCGCTCGGCTACGGCCTCACGCTCGGCGTGCAGACCCGCATCGACAGCCGGGCGCAGCGCATCGCCGACACCGCGCGCGTCGGCAACGTCTACGTCAACCGCAACATGATCGGCGCCGTGGTCGGCGTGCAGCCGTTTGGGGGCGAGGGCCTGAGCGGCACTGGCCCGAAGGCCGGTGGGCCGCACTACCTCTACCGCTTCTGCGCTGAGCAGACCCTCACCATCAACACGGCGGCCGCGGGCGGCAACGCGGAACTGCTGGCCGGGCTCAGTTGAGGTACATGCCGAGGTAGCGTCGGCCGCGGCCTACCGCGTCGGCGTCGGGGCAGACCTCGAACCACTCGACGAGCTGCTTGCGTGCCTTTTCGCGCCAGTCGGCCTTGTCGCGCATCACCACTTCGAGTAGCCCGTCGAAGGCGGCGCCGAAGTCGCCCTCGAAGACCTTGATCGCGGCGAGCGCAAAGCGGGCGTCGAAGTCTTTCGGGTCGGCGGCGATGCGCGCAGCCAGGGCCTTGGCGTCGCCCGGCGGGCGGTTCTTCGCCAGCGCGATCCGCTTCAGCAGCGCGGCGTGGCGGTCGCTGCGCTGCTCGGGCGCCATGCCTTCCAGCAGCGTCGTGGCGTCGTCGAAAGCGCCGCGGTCGATCCAGCGTGCGGCGAGGTCGAGTGCCGCCGCGCTGTGACCGGGCTCGATCTCCAGCGCGGTCAGCAGCATCTCTTCGGCCGCGGCCGCGTCGGGCGATTCAGCGGCATCCAGGCGTAAGCCTTCAGCTTCGGAGACCTGCTCGCCGAGATGCTTGTCGAGGAAGGCGCGCACCTGCGCTTCGGGCAGTGCGCCGAGGAACTGGTCCACCGGCCGGCCGCCGACGAACAGCACGACGAGCGGGATGCTGCGCATCTGCAGCGCAGCCGAGACCTGCGGTGCCTCGTCGGTGTTGATCTTGGCCAGCACGAAGCGGCCGCCGTAATCCTGCACCAGCTTTTCCAGCACCGGCTTCAGCGCGCGGCAAGGTGCGCACCAGGGCGCCCAGCAGTCGAGCAGCACCGGCACTTCGAGCGAGCGCTCCAGGACGGTCTGGCGGAAGTCGACTTCGCTGACGTCGAAAGACAGCGCTGCCGTGGCGGCGGTCGGGTTCATCGGGTTTCTCGGGCTCATAGGGCGAGTTCAGTCCAGCTTGATGCCGAGCTGGGTGATCAGCGGGCCCCAGCGTTTCATGTCGGCGTCGATCGTGCGCTTGAAGTCGGCCGCGCTGCCGCCGACAATCGTGAGGCCCTGCGCGTCGAGCGCCTGGCGCACGGCAGCGTCCTGCAGCACCGCGTTGGCGTCGGCGTTGATCTTCTGCACCACGGCGTCGGGCGTGCCGGTGGCCACGAAGAGGCCGTTCCAGGCCAGCGACTCGACGTTGCGATAGCCCGATTCGGCCAGGGTCGGCAGCTCCTTCATGTTGTCGGGGCGCTGCGCGCTGCTCACGGCGAGCAGACGCACCTTGTTGTTGCGCACGTGCGGCAGCAGCGCCGGCGCGACCATGAAGGTGGCGTCGGCTTCGCCCTGCGCCACCGCCATCGCCGCCGGCGGCGAACCGTTGAAGGGGATGTGTGTCGCGGCGAAGCCGGCCTCAGCCATGAACAACTCCATCGTGAGATGGGCCGAGCTGCCGTTGCCCAGCGACGAGTAGTTGACCTTGCCGTTCTGGGCCTTGGCCCAGGCCACGAACTCGGCCACCGTCTTGGCCGGCACCTTGTCAGCGTTGACCGCGAGCACATTGGCCTGGCTCGTGGTCATGAGCACCGGCAGCAGGTCCTTGGCCGGGTCGTAGGGCATCTTGCGGTACAGGAACGGACCGAAGGCGACGGGTCCGTTGAAGCCGATCGCCAGCGTGTGGCCGTCGTTCGCCTTGGCCGTGACGTCCAGGCCGAGCATGCCGCCGGCGCCGGGCTTGTTTTCCACCACCACCGGCTGGCCCCAGCGCGCACCGAGCTTGTCGCTCATCGAGCGCACGATCAGGTCGAGCGAACTGCCCGGCCCGGTCGGGACGACGATCTTCACCGGGCGTGTCGGCCAGGACGTCTGGGCGAAGGCGGTGAGCGCCTGGCTGGCGGCCAGGGTGCTCAAGGCAAGGAGGGTTCGGCGGTGCATGGAGATGGTCCCATTCGTGCGACGATCCGGATTGTCCTTGCTTCCGCCGCCCTCCCATGATCCGCTTCCTGATCGCCCTCGTTGTCGCGGCCCTGTTGGCCGCCGCATACTTTTATGCCGCGCTGAGCTGGAGCTATTCGGCCGGCGAGCGTGCCGGCTGGGTGCAGAAGGTGTCGCTCAAGGGCTGGTTGTGCAAGACCTGGGAAGGCGAACTCGCCCTCGTGTCCTTGCCGGGCAGCTCGGTCGAGAAGTTCCATTTCACGATCCGCGACGAGGCCGTGGCGCAACAGGTGTCGGCGATGACGGGCAAGCGCGTGAGCCTGCACTACGAGGAAAAAGTCGGCCTGCCGACCACTTGTTTCGGCGAGACGCGGTACTACGTGACGGGCGTCGTGCTGTCCTCGGAGATTCCGATCGGCCCCGGTGTCTCGGTGCCCACGGGCGCCCCGAGTCCCGCATCCGCTGCACCGGCCGCCTCGGCGCCGCGTTGATCTGGGGCCTGAAGGCACGGCCAACGGCGCGGCCCGAGGCGCACGCGTGGCCCGGCTCGAAACCGCCGGCCGAGCGGCGCGCGCGCCGCTCGGCTGATCACGGATAGAGGCCGCGCTCCTCGCGTGCAGTGAGGATGCGCTCGCAAGCCACGGCAAAGGTGGCGGTGCGCAGCGTGATCGCGTGCTTGTCGGCAGTGTCCCAGATGTGTTTCAGCGCGCCAGTCATGATCTTGTCGAGGCGCACGTTGATCTCGTCTTCGGTCCAGAAGAAGGACGAGAAGTCCTGCACCCACTCGAAGTAGCTGACCGTCACGCCGCCGGCGTTGCAGATCACGTCGGGCACGACGAGCACGCCGCGGTCGGCCAGGATGTCGTCGGCCGTCGGCACCGTCGGCCCGTTGGCCCCTTCGAGCACGAGTTTGGCCTTGAGGCGTTTGGCACGTTCGGCGGTGATCTGGCCTTCGAGCGCGGCCGGGATCAGGATGTCGCACTGCACGTCCCAGAACTCCTCGTTGCCCATGCGGTCGGCGCCCTTGAAGCCGCCCACGCCGCCATGGTTGCGCACATGCGGAATCAGCTCCGACAGGTCGAAACCGCGGTCGTTGTAGATGGTGCCGGTGTGGTCCTGCGCAGCGACGATCTTCGCGCCCGCCTGCGCAAACAGCTCCGCTGCCGACGAGCCGACGTTGCCGAAGCCCTGCACCGCGACGCGGGCGCCGTCGAGGTTGAGGTGCAGGCGGCGCGCCGCTTCGCGCCCGGTGACGAAGACGCCGCGCCCGGTCGCCTTGACGCGCCCGAGCGAGCCCCCCAGGTGCACGGGCTTGCCCGTTACCACGCCGGTGGCGGTGGCGCCGGTGTTCATCGAGTAGGTGTCCATCATCCAGGCCATGATCTGACCGTTGGTGTTGACATCGGGCGCGGGTATGTCGCGCTGGGGGCCGATGATGATGCCGATCTCGCTCGTGTAGCGGCGCGTCATGCGCTCGAGTTCCTTGACCGAGAGCAGGCTCGGGTCGACGCGGATGCCGCCCTTGGCACCGCCGTAGGGCAGATTCACCGCGGCACACTTGACGGTCATCCAGGCCGACAGCGCCATCACTTCTTCCAGCGTCACCTCGGGGTGGTAACGCACCCCGCCCTTGCCGGGGCCGCGGCTCAGGTTGTGCTGCACGCGGTAGCCCTCGAAGTGCGCCACGCTGCCGTCGTCGAGCTCGATCGGTACATCGACGATCAACGCGCGCTTGGGGCGCTTGAGCGTCTCGGACCAGCGTGCCAGATGGCCCAGGTAGGGGATCACGCGGTCGACCTGCGACAGGTACGTGCCCCAGGGGCTGTCGGCGGTGGGGGTGACGTAGGACAGGTACGACGGTGCGTTCATGAGGGGCTTCCTTTTGGGTAGGCGATGCGGCGCGGACAGGCACCTGATGGGTGCGGGCCGGCCGCCGGCTCGCTGTGCAATGTAGGCGCGCCGCACTGTTTTGTGGCAGGCTATCCGCACATCATGCGCGGATTGCATGACCCATCAGGTGCCCCGTCATGGCCTGCTGTGGCCCGGCCTCGCTTTTACACTCGCCGGCATGGACGACACTCCCTGCACGGCTTTCATCGGCGGCGGCAACATGGCCTCGGCGATCCTCGGAGGGCTGCTGCGCCAGGGCGCCGCACGCAGCGCCTTCATCGTCGTCGAACCCTTCGAGCCGCAGCGCGCCAAATTGTTTGCCGACTTCGGCATCGCGGCGGTACCTGCGGCCGACGCTTCGCTGACGCGTGCTTCGACCGTCGTCTGGGCGGTGAAGCCCCAATCGTTCAAGGAAGCCGCGGCGCCCTGCGCCGCTTGGGTGGCACACGCGCTGCAGCTCAGCATCATGGCCGGCATCCGCAGCGACACGATCGTGGCCGTGACCGGCAGTGCACGGGTGGTGCGCGCGATGCCCAACACACCGGCGCTCATCGGGCGCGGCATCGCAGGCCTGTTTGCACGCGCTGGCGTGAGCGCGGCCGAGCGGGCCGAAGTCGAACGCCTGCTGAAGCCCACCGGCAGCACGGTGTGGGTCGACGACGAAGCCGACCTGGACGCGGTGACTGCGCTCTCCGGTTCCGGCCCGGCATACGTGTTCTATGTCATCGAGGCGATGGCGCAGGCCGGCGTCGAAATGGGCCTGGCGCCAGCGCACGCGCGCCGGCTGGCGCAGGAGACGCTGGCGGGTGCGGCGATGCTGGCGATGCAGTCCGAAGAGTCACCGGAGGTGCTGCGCGAACGGGTCACTTCCAAGGGCGGGACGACCCACGCCGCGATCACGTCGATGGACGAGAGCGGCGTGAAGGCGGCGATCGTGAAGGCATTGCACGCGGCACGCACGCGTGCCGAGGAACTCGGGCGCGGCGCATAGCGCCCGACGTGCTTACTCGCCTGCGCCGACCACGTCGCCACCTTCGGCGCGCCAACGCAGCATGCCGCCGGCCAGGTTGGCCACGTCGACGAAGCCGGCCTGCAGCAGCAACGCCACCGCGCGCGCCGAGCGCGTGCCCGAGCGGCACACCGCCACCACCGGGCGGTCGTGGGTGAGTTCGCCGTGGCGTGCCGCCAGTTCGCCCAACGGCAGGCTCACCGCGCTCGGAATGTGGCCGATCGGGCCGTCAAACTCCTCGTGCTCGCGCACGTCGAGGATTTGCACCCGTGGCGCCACGTTGGCCAGTTCGTGCGGCTCGATCTGCCACAGCCCGCCGAAGGTGTAACGCAGTGGCGCCCACGCCGGCTCCGCGGGCGGTGCCAAGCCGCCTGCGGGCTCGCCGCAGCGCAGGTTGGCCGGCACGGCGACGTCGATCTGCTTCGGGTGCGGCAGACCGAGGTTGTTCATGAAGCCGACGAAGTCATCCTCGCCCGCCTCACCGCCGAGGCGCGGGTTGAAGGCCCGTTCTTCGGCGACGCTGGTGACGGTGAGGCCGCGGTAGTCGTGCGCCGGGTAGAGCAAGCAGGCCTGCGGCAAGGTGAAGAGGCGCTCGTGCACCGATGCATACATCGTGCGTGCGTTGCCTTGCTGGAAGTCGGTGCGCCCGCAGCCGCGGATGAGCAGGCAGTCGCCGGTGAAGGCGCGGCTCTGGTCGTCCAGCACATAACTCAGGCAGCCGGCGGTATGGCCGGGCGTGGCGCAGACCTCGAGCCAGCGCCTGCCGAACTCGACCCGGTCGCCATGTTCGAGCCCGCGGTCGGCGCCGCTCGCCCCCGAATGGCCCGACAGCGCGATGCGTGCGCCCAGGCGCTCGCGCAGGCACCAGGCGCCGGTCACGTGGTCGGCATGCACGTGGGTGTCGAGCACCCAGCGCAGCTGCAGTCCGAGTTCGGCCACCAGCGCCACGTCGCGCGGTACCTGCTCGAAGACCGGGTCGATCAGCACGCATTCGCGGCTGGCAGGGTCGCCGATCAGGTAGGTGTAGGTCGACGACGTGGCGTCGAAGAGCTGGCGGAAGACGAGCACGGCTTGCCTCAGGAGGGGCTTGGAGCGGAGCTTCGAGTGTGCTTCCAGGCCACCACCTGGCGCAAGACCATCGGCAGCGCCAGCGCGCAGCCGAGCAGCGTCGGGATCAGGCCGGGCACGATCATCAGCAGCGCCGCCACGACGCACAGCGCCTGCTCAGGGCGTTTCATCTCGACGAGCAAGAACTTCGACAGCGCCGCCGCCAGCAGCGTGATGCCGAGCACGCACCCGACGAAGGTGACCGCGAAGTCGTAGCCCGTGAACCCCTTGGCCACGATCAGCAGCGCAGGCGAGAACACGAACACGAAGGGCACCAGCACCTTGGCCATGCCGAGGCGGAACGCGGTGTTGCCGGTCTTGAAGGGGTCGCTGCCGGCCATGCCCGCGGCGGCGTAGGCGGCCAGCGCGACCGGCGGCGTGATGTCGGCCAGGACCCCGTAATAGAAGACGAAGAAGTGCGCCACCAGCGGCTCCACGCCCATCAGCGTTAGGGTGGGCGCCGCCACCGTGACCATGATGATGTAGTTGGCGGTGGTCGGGATGCCGCAGCCGAGCAGGATGCAGACGACGCCGGTCATCACCAGCGCGGCCAGCAGCGTGAGCGCCTTCGGGTCGACCAGTGCTGCCGGGATGAAACCGCCGACGCCGCCCGCCACCGCCTGCGCCGCGCCGGTGATGATGGTGCTGAGCTTGAAGCCCACGCCGGTGAGCGTGACGACGCCGATCACCAGCCCGACCGTGGCGGCGGCGGCGCCGACCGCGAGTGCGTACTTGGCGCCGGTGCCAAAGGCCTCGACCAGCGTCGGCAGCCCGATGCGGCCGTCAACCTTCAGCCACTTGATCAACAAGGGCGTGGCGACAAACGCGGCGGCGAAGATCGAGACCTTCATCGACATGCTCTCGAGCCCGCCGAAGACCACGACCAGCAGCGCCGCGTGCAGCAGCGCCAGCAGCGCCCAGTGACGCACGCCGTTGTTGCCGGCGCGGGTGCACAGCCCGACGATCGCGCACGAGGTGATGCCGGTGAAGGCGGCGAGGTAAGGCGTGCGCCCGCTGACCAGGATCGTGATGAGCAGGACGAGCGGGATCAGCGTCGGCCAGCGTGCGGCGAAGGACTCGCGCAGCTTGGGCATCTCGTCTTCGGTGAGCCCGCGCAGGCCATAACGCTTGGCCTCGAAGTGCACCTGCATGAAGACGCCGAAGAAGTGCATGAACGCCGGCACGATCGCGGCGATGATGATCGTCTGGTACGGCAGCGAGAGGAACTCGATCATCAGGAACGCCGCTGCACCGAGCACCGGCGGCGTGATCTGCCCGCCGGTGGACGACGCGGCTTCGACGGCGCCGGCGAATTCGCGCTTGTAACCGACGCGAATCATCGCGGGGATGGTGAGCGAGCCGACGGTCACCGCGTTGGCCACCGACGAGCCCGACAACATGCCGAACATCGCCGAGCCGAAGACACTCACCTTGGCCGGGCCGCCGGCGTAACGCCCGGCGATTGACGACGCGACGTCGAGGAACAACTGGCCCAGGCCGATGCGCGTGGCCATCACGCCGAAGAGCACGAAGTGGAAGACGTAGGTCGCGACCACGCCCACCGCGACACCGTAGACCCCCTGGCTCGTGAGGTACTGGTGGTTGACGAGCTGGCTCCAGCTTGCGCCCGCGTGTTTGAGCAGCCCCGGGAAGGCCGGCCCGGCGAGCGCGTAGGCCATGAAGGCGATCGCGATGATCGGCAGCGGCCAGCCCATGCTGCGGCGCGTGGCTTCGAGCAGGGTGACGATGAGCACGCTGCCCATCACGACGTCGATCGTGAGCGGGTTGCCGACGCGGAAGGTCAGGTCGTCGAAGACATAAGGGATGTAGAGCACCGACAGCGCCACCGCCGCCGCCAGTACCCAGTCGAACCAGGGCACGCCGCCCGCCCTCTGCTCGAGCAGTGCCTTGCGGTGCGGGAAGACGAGGAAGATCAGCCCGAGCACGAAGGCCAGGTGCACACCGCGGTGTGTCACCTCCTGCAGCAGCCCGAAGCCGGCGGTGTAGTAATGAAAGAGCGAGAGCAGGATCAGCAGTGCGCCGACCACCGTGGTCGTGATCTTGCCGAGCGGGCGGAAGCGCATCTCGGGGTCGAACTTCTCCTCGAGCTCCTGCAGTTCCTTGTCGTCGAGCGTGGCAGCGGTCATGGCGTAGGGCGGGCTGGAAAGAAAAACGGGGCAGCCCTGAGAGGCTGCCCCGCGGGTACGGCGTGGAGCGACGCGACCGGTGCTTACTTCAGCAGGCCGGCTTCTTTGTAGAACTTCTCGGCACCCGGGTGGAACGGGATGCCCGCACCCTTGACCGCGTTCTCCTTGGTGATGAACTTGCCCTTGGCGTGACCGGCGCCGAGCTGCTTCTGCGCCGCGTCGGAGAAGAGGGACTTGGTGATCTCGTACACCGTGTTGGTGTCGGCCTTGTCGCTCGTGACCCACTGTGCGCCGACGGCGATCGTCTTCACCTCGCCGACGCCCTTGTAAGTCTCGGCCGCGATCACGTCGGGGGCGAAGAACGGGCTGCTCGCACGCAGTGCGTCGGCTTCCTTGCCTTCGATCGACAGGATGTCGATGCCGCCGCCGGCGGTGGCCAACTCGGCGATTGCGCCCGCGGGAGCACCGCCGGTGAAGAAGAAGGCGTCGAGCGAGCCGTCCTTCATCTTGTCGCCGGCCTGGTTCGGCTTGATGTACTCGGGTTTGATGTCCGACTCCTTCACGCCGTAGGCCGCCAGGATCGCGCGGGCGTTCACGAGCGTGCCCGAGCCGGGTTCGTCGAGTGCGACACGCTTGCCCTTCAGGTCGGCCACGCTCTTGATGCCGGCGCCCTTGCGCACGACCACGTGCACACTTTCGGGGTACAGGTTGGCGATCAGGCGCAGCCCCGGCACGTTGGGTTTGCCTTCGTAGATGCCGTTGCCCTTCTGGGCCCAGGTCGCGACGTCGGCCTGCGAGAAGCCCGACTCCATCGATCCGCCCGCGATGCCGCTGACGTTGGCGACCGAGCCGTTGCTGGCTTGCGCCGTGGCGACGATCTTGCCCGGCTGGCTCACGGCGTTGGCGATCATGCCGCCCACCGGGTAATAGGTGCCGGCGGTGCCGCCGGTGCCGATGCGGAAGAACTGCTGCGCCTGGGCAGCGGTGCCGGCCACGGCCAGCGCCGCGGCGACAACGAGGAGACGGGTGAATTTCATCGGGAACTCCGGTCGAGGAAAAGAAAGAAGTATGCAGGCTGCGATGTTCGCCGCTTGCCGCCGCGCCGCCGCCCCGTACAACTACCGAGCGAGCAAGTCGAGTGCCACGCCCATGAAAACGGCGAATCCGAGCCAGTGGTTCTGCCGGAAGGCCTTGAAGCAGGCGTCACGCGAGCGCTCGCGGATCAGGCGGTGATGCCACGCGGCTTGCGCCGCGGCCGCCGCGATGCCGGCGAGGAACCACCCCCCGAGGCCGAGTGCACGGCCGATCAGTGCCCAAGACACCAGATAGGCGGCGTAGAACAGCATCACCGCGGTGACGTCGAAGCGTCCGAGCGTGATGGCCGAGGTCTTCATGCCGATTTTCAGATCGTCGTCGCGGTCGACCATCGCGTACTCGGTGTCGTAGGCGAGGACCCAGAACAGGTTACCCAGCAGCAGCCACCACGCGTGCGGCGGGACTGCGTCGCGCACCGCGGCGAGGCTCCACTCGCTGCCGCCGAGCACCGCGGCGAAGGCCATCGGGATGCCGAAGCTGAAGGCGACGCCAAGCACCGCCTGCGGCATCGCCAGCATCCGCTTGGCGTAGGGGTAGAGCAGCGTCACCGCGAGCGCAGCGAAAGAGAGCAGGATCGTCGGCGGGTTGGTCGTCAGCACGAGGCCGAAGGCCAGCAGCGCCAGCACCGCGCCGACGGCGAGGGCTTCGGGTACCGGCACCGCGCCGCTGGTGACGGGCCGCTGCGCGGTGCGCTTGACGTGGCGGTCGAAGTCGCGGTCGGCGACGTCGTTGGCGCAGCAGCCGGCGCTGCGCATCAGCACCGTGCCGAGCACGAAGACGGACACGAGGTGCCAGCCCGGGAAGCCGTCGGCCGCGATCCACAGCGCGCTGAGCGTCGGCCACAACAGCAGCAGCCAGCCTGCGGGGCGGTCCCAGCGGACGAGGTCGAGGTAGAGCGCGAGGCGTGTGCGTGCGGGGACGGTGGTGGCGGACATGGGCGCCTGCAACGATCAGGGTTCCGCGATATTCTGCGCCGCCCTTTGCCCCGGAGAATGCCGATGACTTCCACCCGATCCTTGCGCGCCTGCTTCCTTGCGGCCTTCCTCGGGCTGAGCGCCGCGGCGTTGGCCGGCGCGCCTGCCGCCAAGGGCCAGGCGCCGGGCTGGTACCGCATGGCGCTGGGCGACTTCGAAGTCACCGCGCTGTCCGACGGCACCGTCGCGCTGCCGGTCGACAAGCTGCTCACCAATGCCAAACCCGGGCAGGTGCAGCGCCTGCTGAAGGACGCGCACCTCGGCGTGCCGCTGGAGACATCGGTCAACGGCTACCTCATCAACACCGGCGACAAGCTGGTGCTCGTCGACACTGGAGCGGCGTCGCTCTTCGGGCCCACGCTGGGCAAGCTGGTGGCCAACCTCAAGGCCAGCGGTTACCAGCCCGAGCAGGTGGACGAGATCTACATCACCCACATGCATGCCGACCACGTCGGCGGGCTTATGGCCGGGGACAAGATGGCCTTCTCCAATGCCACCGTGCGCGCCGATCAACGCGAAGGTGAGTACTGGCTCAGCGCGGCAAATCTTGAAAAGGCGCCGGCCGATGCCAAAGGCTTCTTCCAGGGCGCGCAGGCCTCGATGAAGGCCTACGTTGCCGCCGGCAAGTACAAGCCCTTCGATGGCGACACCACGCTCGTGCCCGGTATCCAGGCGCTCGCTGCGCGCGGGCACACGCCCGGGCACACCATCTACCTGGTCGAGAGCAAGGGTCAGAAACTCGTGCTCTGGGGTGACCTGATGCACGTGGCGGCGGTGCAGTTCCCGCACCCCGAGGTGACCATCGCCTTCGACGTCGATTCCAAGGCCGCGGCGCCGCAGCGCAGACGAGCGTATGCCGCCGCCGCGGCGCAGGGTCATTACGTCGGCGTAGCGCACGTGGCTTTCCCCGGCATCGGGCGGCTGCGCGCGGATGGCAAGGGTTACCGCTGGCTGCCGGCGAACTACACGTCGGGGCCGTAACCGGGCCCACACCAGCCCGCGCTCAACCGTCGAGCTGCTTCTGGAACACCAGCCCCGCGTGCTCGCGCAGGGCATGGAACTTGATCTTGGGCCAGTTGCTTTCGATCGCCCGCAACTCGGGCGCGTACTCGACCAGCACCGTCGGCGCATCGACGGCGTCGTAGGCGACGCGATGCGCGTTGCCGTCGATGAATCGCTTGAGTTCGCGCTCGCCACCGTCGGCCTCATCGCAGGTGACCCACCGCGCGACCTGGAAGCGGCTCGGCATGATGCGCGCCTTGCAGCCGTATTCATGTTCGAGCCGGTGCGCGACGACCTCGAACTGCAGTTGACCGACGGCACCGAGCAGCAGCACCGTGCCCGCTACCGGGCGGAAGACCTGGATCGCGCCTTCTTCCCCCAGCTGGGTCAGCCCGGCCTTGAGCTGCTTGGTGCGCAGCGGGTCGGCCACTTCGACCGCGCGGAACATCTCGGGTGCGAAGAAGGGCAGGCCGGTGAACTGCAGGCTCTCGCCTTCGGTCAGCGTGTCGCCCAACTGCAGCACGCCATGGTTGGGGATGCCGATGATGTCGCCGGCAAAGGCTTCGTCGAGCAGTTCGCGGCGCTGCGACAGGAAGCTCACCACGGTGTTGGGCCGCAGTTCCTTGCCCGAACGCACGACCTTCAAGCGCATGCCGCGTTCGAAGTGGCCCGAAGCCACACGCAGGAAGGCGATGCGGTCGCGGTGCGCCGGGTCCATGTTGGCCTGTATCTTGAAGACGACGCCCGTGAACTTGGGCTCGTCCGGTTGCACGATGCGCTGGATCGCGGCACGTTCACTCGGGGCCGGCGCCAGGTCGACCAGCGCGTCGAGCACCTCGCGCACGCCGAAGTTGTTGACCGCCGAGCCGAAGAACATCGGCGTCTGATGCCCGCCGAGGAAGGCGTGCGGCTCGAAGGGTGGCGCAGCGTCGGTGAGCAGTTCGATCTCTCCCTTGGCCTGCTCGTACTGGATGCCGAAACGCTCGGCATAGGCCGGGTTGTCCAGCCCCGACAGGATCTCGTCGCTGTGGCGGTCACGGTCTTCGCCCGGGCTGAAGACACGCATCTGCTTTTCGCGCAGGTCCATCACGCCGTGGAAGGCCTTGCCCATGCCGACCGGCCAGGTGAAGGGCACGACCTCCATGCCGAGCTCGCGCTCGATCTCGTCCATCAGCGCCAGCGGGTCCTTGACCTCGCGGTCCATCTTGTTGACGAAGGTCAGGATCGGTGTGTTGCGCGCGCGGCAAACCTGCAGCAGGCGCCGCGTCTGCGGCTCGACGCCGTTGGCCGCGTCGATCACCATCAGCGCGGCATCGACGGCGGTCAGCACGCGGTAGGTGTCCTCCGAAAAATCCTGGTGGCCGGG
>DATDER010000205.1:0-10062 GCA_036523095.1 Rubrivivax sp. | reverse complement strand
GAGGTGGGCTTCTAGAGGACCGAGATGTGAACGTGTTCTGGTGCAGCCTGACCCTGTACCCATAACCTGCACCGTTCAGTAACAGAGACGACCGGCATGATTGAAGGCCCGAGCGGCCAAGGCGATGCGTGCCCATGTGGTCATCGTGAGGATGTGCCGGGAGAGCGAACCCGCTTCTCAGAACATCGCGACCTCCATCACCGCTTTGGGTGCCGGCGTGTAGGACCGCTGATGGCCGGGACTACACATTCGCGGACCACGCTGACTGCAGACATTCGAGAATCCTCGAACTCGCACCGAGTGTCCGTTGTCCGGCACGACTTCGAACAGGTAGTCCCGGCCACTTCCAGTCATACGATCGGCAGCGAAATCGCCAAACCGATGACCGGTCTCAAAGTACAGCAGTCATCGGCCGGCGGACGGCTCGAACAAACCCGTTCTCATGAGCGGTCGGTCACGACCTTGAGGCGCCGGCCAACGTCCGAAGCAGGCCATGCGGAAGCAGTTCGATCGGCTGAACTAAAGCTGCCGACCATCGGGGCGACATCCGCAGGCACGAGTACGCCGCCGTGAAGCTGGCGTTCGGCAGTGAGAGGGATTCGGCAGAACCCGGCCCTCGGGGCCGGCGGGTGCAAGTCGATGCATTTCTTGGGCCGGACTGAGTCCTTTGAGGTCTTGTACAAGCGTTCTCTGCCAGGACGGCTGTTCGTCAGTACGGCTGCCACGGTGGAATTTTGCGAAGTCCTCCTTGCCACGGATCGAAGGCATCGATCAAGACTTCGCCAGCGCGGCGCGCACGCGCGCCATGAATTGCGGGTCCACCGCGCCGCTCGTCTTGGAAGACTTTGCGACGATGCGGCCGTCGGCGTCGAGCAGCACCAGCACGCCGGTGTGGTTGAGCTCGCCGTCGTCGAGGGCTCGATAGCGCACGCCGAGCACGCCGGCGATCGCCCGCACGTCCGCCGGCTGCGGCTGCACCAACGTCCAGCGCGCAAGGTCCAGGCCGCGCTTGTCGGCCGTCGCCTTCAGCGCAGTGGGGTCGTCGCGCTGTGGATCCAGGCTGATCAGCAGCACACCGAGTCGCGCCTGCTCGACCGGCGTGAGCTTGTGGTCGAGGTCCAGCACGGTGTCGATGATCGTCGGGCAGATGTACTTGCACGAGGTGTAGAACATGACCACCAGTTGTGGGCGGCCGCGCTTGGCGGCCAGCTTCAGGTGCCGACCGGACTGGTCGGTGAGCGGCGCCTCGAGCTGGTACACCGAATCGCGCGGCAGCGGCGCGGGCGCGGCCGGCGCGGCCGGCGCGGCCAAAGCCGCCGCCAACGAGGCCGAGGCGAGGACGACACGAACGATCACCGAGCGCATTTCGGGCTCCTTTCAACGTGCACAACGAAAGCCGAGGTTGGCGGTGGCGTCGGCGCCTTCCAGCGACGACAGCATGGCCACGCGCATCAGCACCGCATAGTTCTCGCGGTCGGCGACCGACAAGGCGCCGGCGCCGCAGAATTTCAGACGATCCGGGTCGCCTTGCTCGCGGTTGTCGGCCGACACCAGCAGCGCCGAGTAGTCGTCGGTCCACTCCCAGACCAGGCCGTGCAGGTCGTGCGCCGCATACACATTCGGCGGCCTCGCGCCGACCGCCGGCAGCGCATGCCGCGACGGCTGTGCGTACCAGGCGAGGATGCGCTCGCGCCAGGCACGGTCGGCGCGGGCATCGGTGCGGCGCTCGTCGGCCGCGGCGGCGTACTCCCACTGCAGCCAGCTCGGCAGGCGCGCCCCCTGCGCCTTGCAGTAGGCGTTGGCCGCGAACCAGCTGACCCAGACCACCGGCTGCTGCGGCAGCGCAGTAGTGCCGAGCTGTATCGGGCCGGCCCAGTGCGACAAGTAGCGCGACTCGGCAAACACGCCGGCGACACGGTCGCGGCGCCACTGCGGGTGCCGCTGCACGAAGCCGAGGAACTCGGCGTTCGTCACCGGCAGGCTCATCAACTCGAAGCGTGCGATGCGCACCGGGCCGGCGCTGTCTTCGAACTTCAGCACCGAGCGGAAGTCGCCGCCGGGCAGCGCGACGTAACGGTTCTCGCCCGCCGACGCGCCGACCACCGGCGTCGCCAGAAGCAGCAAGCCCAGCCAAAACGCGGCACGGCAACCCATCACCGGCGGCTTTCGGTCAATGCCCCGAGGAAGCAGTCACCGGCTTGGCCTTGCGCCGTTCGGCAGCCTCGACCTTGGTGACCTTGCCACCGGGGTTGTCCCAGCTGTTGAGCACGTAGGTCAGGATGTTGGCGACCTCGTCGTCGGTGAGCTGGTTCATCGGTGGCATCACCGAGTTGTAGTCCTTGCCGTTGACCTTGACCGGCCCGCTCAGCCCATGCAGCACCGCGTCGATCGCGCCCTTGCGGTTGGCGGCCAGCCAGTCCGATTTGGCCAGCGGCGGGAAGACGCCCGCCAATCCGGCGCCATCGGCCTGATGGCAGGTCGAGCAGGTGCCGGCGAACAGCGCCTGTCCGGCCTTGATCTGCTGCTCGACCGTCAGTTCGCCAGCCTGGGCGGACTTGGCGGCTGTTGCGACCGCGGCGAGGTTGGGCTGCGCACGGTCACCGATGTAGGCCGCGTCGACCTCCTTGCCGGTGTAGATCGCCAGGTTCTCCGGCCCATCGACCTTCAGGATCGCCAGTGCGCCCTTGTTGAAGGCGCGGAAGATCGAGTGGTCAACGAGCACGTAGCTGCCCGGTACCTCGACGTGGAAGTCCATCATCGCCGCGCCGCCGGCGGCAATCAACGTCGTCTGCACGTTCTCCTGGAAATGCGTGCCGCCTTCGTACCAGACCTTGTCGAAGATCTCGCCGATGACGTGGAAGCTCGACACCAGGTTGGGGCCGCCATTGCCGACGTACAAGCGCACCGTCTCGCCGGTCTTGGCGGTGATCGCCTTATCGCCGGTGAGATTCCCTTCACTGCCGTTGAACAGCACGTAGGTCGGGTTCTCGTCGATCGCCTTCTGCATGTCGAAGCCCTGATGGCCCTTCTCGCGGTACTTGCCGACGGTGTAGAAGTCGCCCTGCATGACGTAGTACTCCTTGTCTACCTTCGGCAGGCCGCCCGGCGGCTCGACCAGGATCAGGCCGTACATGCCGTTGGCGACGTGCATGCCGACCGGCGCGGTCGCGCAGTGGTAGACGTACAGGCCGGCGTTGAGCGCCTTGAAACTGAACTGCGAGCGGTGGCCGGGCGCGGTGAAGCTCGACGCCGCGCCGCCGCCGGGGCCGGTGACGCCGTGCAGGTCGATGTTGTGCGGCATCTTCGAATCGGGCGCGTTCTTCAGGTGGAACTCGACCGTGTCGCCCTGGCGCACGCGGATGAAGCTGCCGGGCACGGTGCCGCCGAAGGTCCAGAAGGTGTAGGTCGCGCCCTCGGAGATCGGCATCTCCTTCTCGATCACTTCGAGCTCGACGATGACCTTCGCCGGCGTCGAGCGGTTGATCGCCGGCGGCACGTTCGGTGGGCTGGTCAGCACGGCCTTGATCGGTTCGCCCTGCGGCGGGCCGAAGTCACCCTTGCGCGAGCCGCCGGTGTCGCGCACGGCGGCCGACGCGCCCGCGCTGGCGGCAACCTCGGGCTTGGCAGCCGGTGCGGCCTCGCGGCTGTCGCAGCCGGCGAGGGCGAGCGCCGTCATCAAACACAGCAGAGGCGGGGCATGGCGCATGACGATCTCCTCTTTGGGTGGCTTGAGCGGGCCGTTGTTCGACGGTGAGGCTACGCTGCCGCCGACCGCCCGCCACTGATCTGCATCAAGCAGGATGCGTCGAGCCGCGCCAGCCAGCCCAGCGGGTGGTGTGCGCGCGCGATACCGAACATGCCGGCGTACACCGCCACTGCCGCGGCGAAGCAGATGGCGCGCCCGCGCGCGCTGCGGCCGCGCTTCAACGCGAAGCTGCCGAGCACGATGTAGACGACGAGCAAGCTGAGCTTGGCGCTCAGCCAGTGGTTGGCGAACACCGCGCCGGGCAGCATCGTCAGCAGCATCAGCGCCGCAGTCAGCAGCACGCTGTCGATGGCGTAGCTGGTGTAGCGCACTGGTGCGGCCAGCGGCCAGCGCGCGCTGGCAAGCACCGCCACACCGCGCAGCGCGAACAGCGCGCCGCTGGCCAGCACCGCGCTGACGTGCACGGCACGAACCTGCGGATAGAACTCGATCACCGGGCCGCGACCGGCGCCGCCGCCTGGACGCGGTCGCGTCGCCACGCGTGCACGCCGCAGCTCACGCGCGTTCCTTCGCGGCTTGCCCGACCGGCAGCGGCGCCTCGCGGCGTGGTGCCACCCACAGGCGGAACACGAACCAGGCGATCAACAGCGCACCGATGCTGAACACCGTGTCGCCAGGCACGCGCATCCACACCAGCACGTCGATGATCGGCTTGCCCATGAACTCGGCCGAGCGCGCATACCAGTAGCCGTGCTCCAGCGCGGCCTGCAACTGCAGCACGCCCAGTGGCAGCAGCGTCAGCAGCGCCATCAGCGCCAGCCCGATGTTCAGCGCCCAGAAGGCGCCGGCCAGCGTGCCGTCGTTCCACTGCGCTGCGGGCTTCAGGCCGCGCAGGCAGAACAGCATCAGCCCGATGCCGAGCATGCCGTAGACGCCGAACAGCGCGGTGTGGCCGTGCAGCGGCGTCAGGTTCAGCCCCTGCATGTAGTACAGCGCGAGCGGCGTGTTGATGAGGAAGCCGAACAGGCCGGCGCCGACCAGGTTCCAGAAGCTGACCGCCAGGAAGAACAGGATCGGCCAGCGGTAGCGCTGCATCCATGGCGCCGCCTGGCCGTGGCGCCAGGTCTCGTGGGCCTCCAGGCCGATCAGCGCCAGCGGCACGACCTCCAGCGCCGAGATGCTCGCACCGAGCGCGACCACCGCGGTCGTCGTGCCGGCGAAGTACAGGTGGTGGAAGGTGCCGAGGATGCCGCCGGCCATGAACACGATGGTCGCGAACAGCACGTTGACCGTCGCCGAGCTGGCGCGCACGAGCCCCAGCTTGACGAACAGGAAGCTGATCACCGCCACCGCGAAGACCTCGAAGAAGCCCTCGACCCACAGGTGCACGACCCACCAGCGCCAGTACTCGACCATCGACATGTGGGTGTGCTCGCCCCACATCAACCCGGCGCCGAAGAGCAGACCGATGGCCACCGTGGACAGGAACAGCAGGCCGACGATCGACGAGGTCTCGTCGCGGCGCGTCAGCGCCGGCCACAGCGCGCGCCCGACGAGCAGCAGCCACAGCAGCAGGCCGACGAACAGGAACCATTGCCAGAAGCGGCCGATGTCGGTGTACTCCCAGCCCTGGTGGCCGAACCAGAAGTTGTGCGCCAGGCCGAGCTTCTGCATCACCGCCAGCCACTGGCCGGCGAATGCGCCGACGACGATGACGATCAGGCAGACGAACAGGAAGTTCACGCCGGCGCGCTGGTACTTCGGTTCGTGCCCGGAAATCGCCGGCCCGATGTACAGGCCGGTAGCGAGCCAGGCCACGGCGATCCACAGCACCGCGAGCTGGGTGTGCCAACTGCGCGTTAGCGCGTACGGTAGCACCTCGGACAAGGCCACGCCGTAGGCGTTTTGGCCTTCGACCTGGTAGTGCGCGGTGGTCGCACCGAGCAGGATCTGCACCAGGAACATCGCCACCATGAGCCAGAAGTACTTGGCCGTCGCCCGCATCGACGGCGTCACGACCAAGCCGTGCAGCGGATCCTGCAGCGGCGGCGCGATCGCCTCGGCCTTGTCCTTGTGGTGCCAGACCGCGTAGTGCCAGGCCAGCAGCCCGATACCGGCGATCATGAACAGCACGCTGAACACGGTCCAGATGAACGTCGCCGGGGTCGGCGTATTACCGGCCAGCGGCTCGTAGGGCCAGTTCTGCGTGTAGCTCATCGCCTCGCCTGGGCGCTGCGTCACCGCGGCCCAGCTGGTCCAGAAGAAGAACCCGCCGAGCGCGCGGCGGTGCTGTTCATCGGGCACGGTGTTCTCGCGCATGGCGTAGCCCTCGCGCAGCGCGTGCGTCGCCGGGTCGTTGGAGAACAGGCTGGTGTAGTGCGCGGCGACCTGCGCGATGGCCTGCGCGCGCTCGACCGGCACGACGATGCGACCGCTGGCCGCATCGTAGGTGTTGGCGCGCAGCAGCGGGCGCACTTCGGCCTGCAGGCGTGCCTGCTCGCCGCCGCCGAGCTCGGCGTAGGCGCGGCCGGTCGTCGCGCGCGCACGCTGTTCCAGCCAGGCCATCGTCTCGCGGTGCAGCCAGTCGGCCGACCAGTCCGGCGCGACCAGCGCGCCATGGCCCCAGATCGAACCGAGCTGCTGGCCACCGATGCTCTGCCAGACCTGGCGGCCGAGCTGGATGTCGGCGCGTGTGTAGACCGTGTCGCCCTTGTCGGTGACGACCGCTTCGGGCATCGGCGGCGCTTGGCGGAATATCTCGCCGCCCATCCAGAGCAGGATGGCGAAGCCGACGGTCAGCAGCGTGCCGAGGCCGAGCCAGAGTTTGCGGGTCGTGGACATGCCGGGATCTCCTGCGATGGGCGCGCCGATGCTAGATCGCCGCAATGGGGCCCTGGTTGATGTCGATCAACCGGCGCGGGCCTGCCGCCGGTAATCGGGCTGGCGGCGCGCCACCAGCGAAAAATCATGCGAGCACGGCGTCACGATGGCAGCGGCAAGGTGCAGCGATTCAGCCGTCCTTGCCGTCGAGCCGCGTCGTCACCAGCCAGGGGCCGAAGACGATCAGATAGATGCCGAAAGCGGCGCTCCAGGCGACGGCTGCGGCGACCAGCCAGAGCACCTGGTGTTGTGGCGCGAGCAGCGAAAAGCCGACGCGCAGCACGCCCGCGCCCGCCACCAGCAAGTAGGCCGCCACTTCGAGCCACGACGCGCGCAACGGCCGGCCGGTATGACCGCGCGCCGTGCGCGTCATCATGCCGATGATCAGTCCACCGGTGGCGCCGACCGCCAGCGCGTGCACGCCGACGGAGACGCCCACCGCGCCGACCTGGGCCAGCGCCAGCAGCGCGAAGCCGATCGGCAGCCATGCGTAGGCGGCGTGCAGGACCCACAGGATCGGACGGCGTCGCGTGCGCAAGGGCTGCCATTGCCACCATCGCAGCGCGTGCAGGGCGGCGGCGGCGGTGAACGCCACGGCAGTGGCAGCGCCGGGCGGTGCCAGCACCCACAGCGCCAGCGCGACGGCAGTGCTCGCTAGCGCAGCCATCTCCAGCCCACGCGGCACCTGCAGTTTCAGCCCGGGCAAGGCCGACATCGTGAACGCAGGGATCACTCGACCGGCAATCACGCATTCGATCATGACGATCAGCGCCAGGCCGGCGTGCAGCGCGCGCACCGGCGGGACGTCGAGCACGCCCATCACGGCCAGATGGAATGCCAGGTTGGCCAACGCCAGCAACACCAGGATCAAGCCCAGCGGCAGATTGCGCCGGTTGCGGGCGCGCAGCAGCAGTTCCACCAGGACAGCGGCCACCAGCGGCAGCAGCAGCAGGTCGAGCACCGCGTACACCGCATACGGCGCCAGCACGGCCGCGACCCTTGCGGCCAACCACAGCAACGCCAGTGCCGCCAGCGGCGCACCGCGCGGCGTGCCCAGCCCGGTCCAGGCCTTTCCGGCGGTCAGCAGGAAGCCGACGATGACAGCCACGGCAAAGCCGAAAAGCATCTCGTGAGCATGCCAAAGCACCGGGGCGACCGCCAGCGGCAGCGACACGGCGCCCAGCAGCGATGCCACCCACAGCGGAACAGCCAGCACGCCGAACAGCGCGGCGCCCAGATAGAACGGACGGAAGCCCAACCGCAGCAAGGGCATGCTCGGCGGCGCGGGCTTGCCGGCCGCAGGCCGGTCGGCTGGGGCGGCATGGAGAAGCGGTGCTCGAGAACTCATCGCACGAGAGGGGTTTGAGAATTAAACATTCATCGTGTATGCATCTTAATCACGACGGCGACTTAAAGCAATACACTGCGTGCATCTTTAGGGTGCGGCATGAGACTTTCCGACTACACCGACTACACGCTGCGCGTGTTGATGTACTGCGCGGTCCACACGCAGGACCTGGTGACGATCGGCGAACTGGCCGAGCACCACCGCTTGTCGAAGAACCACCTGATGAAGGTGGTCAACGATCTGGCGCGGCGAGGCCTGATCGAGACGACGCGCGGGCGTGGCGGCGGCTTGCGCCTGTTGAAGGCGCCAGGGGCCATCCGCATCGGCGACGTGGTGCGCGCCTCGGAGACCGACTTCCGCCTGGTCGAGTGCTTCGACCCGGGCACCAACGTCTGCACCCTGACGCCCAACTGCCGGCTGAAGCACGTCTTCGCTGCCGCCTTGCGTGCCTTTTTTGCGGAGCTGGATGGCGCGACACTGGCGGACATGGTCGCGGCGCCCTCGGCAAGCGCAGGCGCCGCGGCGCGCGGCAATTCGATTGGGTCAGCGCCAGGCCGCGGGCGCGTTCCCGTTCAGGTCAAGGGCGCTAGGCGCGGCGCGTAGTTGAAAGGCAATCTGCATGAACACCGAACTCCCCGGATCCGCATCGGCCACCGACTATGAAGTGCCGCTGGAAATGCTGGCAGCGTGCCGTCTGCGCATCGAAAGCCAATGCACCACGCTGCAACGCTTGGCGCAGCACCTGCTGGACCACGGGTCTGACGCGCTGGCGCAAGCCGATGCCAGCCGCTTGAAACGATACTTCGACATGTCGGCGATGGACCTGCACGCCGACGAAGAGGTAGATCTCTTCCCCGCGCTGATCGAGTCGGTGGCGGGTTCGGACGCGGTGTGCCTACGTGGGTTGATCGTCACACTCAGTACCGAGCATCGCGAACTGGAGAGCCGCTGGCGAAGTCTGCGCGTGGTGCTGCAGAAGGTGGCCCGCGGAATGTCGGCCGCACTGGACGTCGACGATGTGAGCGGCTTCGTCCGGCTCTATCAGAGGCACATCGCGCGCGAACAGGCCGAACTGCTGCCGATGGCCCGAAGACTGTTGGGCAGCGACGAGCTGGACCGCATCGCTACGGCGATGCGTGCCCGCCGCAAGGTCATCGGCAACCCACCAGCGAGGCCAACACACGACCGAATGGCCTCGCAGTAGGGATGCGCCTTACGGCACGCGCGCGTTGCCACCGCCGGCCGCTTTCTCGCGCTCTACCCGTTCGGTGACATCGCGCGCCACGGCCACCGACCCGCAGGGAGATCCTGCCTCATCGACCACCAGCGCGAAGCTCATTTCGACGTACAGCTTCTGCCCTGATTTGTGTAGTCCTCGAGTCAGTGTCGGACGCCCTCCAAGCCGTGTCTTGCCATTCGCCATGGCGGCGTCGAAGCCACGCCAGTGCGCCTTGCGCAGATGCTCGGGAATCATCAAGTCGAGGTTCTGCCCAACTGCTTCGCCGCTGGAGTACCCGAACATCAAGGTGGCAGCGGCGTTCCAACGCTCTATGACGCCTTGGCGGTTGGCGTAGACGACAGCTTCCGCCGCCTGCTCGAGAATCAGGTCGCTAAGTGAATTGGAAGGTGACATTTGAACAAACTCCTCACGTCGTGTTCAAGCATGCGCGCCGAACGTCATTCGGCATTCTGGCAAGCGCGAACGACCGCAATCGCCACCTATGTTTTGCTCGAAGACGTCGGCGAGGGTCAAGTCCAAGGGATCGGTCATTCTTCCAGAAGTCCGCCACGGGCTCCTTAAAATGGGGTCGGCAGCACCAGTTCGCGACCGCGAGATGCAGCCGTTCACCGTCGAATTTGTCCGGGTCGGCGTTTGCGAACCGTGAATGACCGCTATCGCCGGCATCCGCTTTCAGGCCTTGCTTAGCGAGCGACCGCTTACCGGTGCGGACCGGTCGCTCGACCGGAAAAGCGCCACTGACGCCTTTGGGTCGGCTTGAGCCGGCCGGCCGTGCGATCTCAACGCCAGAAAGCTGACCCCCAACTTGAGCTACCGGATAGCCGACATCCACGGCCGGCAGTGGTCGACCCAAAGGCGTCAGTGGCGCTTTTCCGGTCGAGCGACCGG
>DATDER010000204.1:0-10288 GCA_036523095.1 Rubrivivax sp. | reverse complement strand
CTGAAGTCGCGCCGGTCCGGCCGGCGGGCGACGACGGTGTCCTTCGCGAGCTCGAGGATCGTCAGCGTCGCCAGGCCGAGGACGTCGAACTTGACGAGGCCGATCGCCTCGACGTCGTCCTTGTCGAACTGGCTCACTGCCGAATCGCTGCCGGGCTGCTGGTAGAGCGGGCAGAAGTCGGTGATCTTGCCCGGCGCGATGAGCACCCCGCCCGCGTGCATGCCGACGTTGCGCACCAGTCCTTCCACCCGCGTCGCCAGCGCCAGCAGCTCGGCGACTTCTTCTTCGGCCGCTTCGCGCTGCTCGAGCTCGGGCACTTCCTTGCGCACGTAGATGAGACCGGGGTCGGGCTCGGGCGGAATCGGCGCCAGGGTGTAGGTCTTGCCGGGCAGGCCGGGCACGAGCTTGGCCACCGAATCGACATGCCCGTAGCCCATGCCCAGCACACGCCCCACGTCGCGCAAGGCGGCCTTGCTCGCCATCGTGCCGAAGGTCGCGATCTGGCTCACCGCGTCGCGGCCGTACTTGGCCTTGACGTAGTCGATCACACGGTCGCGGTTGGCCTGGCAGAAGTCGATGTCGAAGTCGGGCATCGACACCCGCTCGGGGTTCAGGAAGCGCTCGAAGAGCAGCTTGTATTCCAGCGGGTCGAGGTCGGTGATGCCGAGCGAGTAGGCCACGAGCGAGCCTGCGCCCGAGCCGCGACCGGGGCCGACCGGGCAGCCGTTGTGCTTGGCCCAGCGGATGAAATCGCCCACGATCAGGAAGTAACCCGGGAAGCCCATCTTCAGGATCGTGGTGATCTCGAATTCGAGCCGCTGCAGGTACCCGGCGCGGCGTGCCTCGCGAACTTCGGGTTTCGGGAACAACTGCACCAGTCGCTGCTCCAGGCCCTGCAGCGAAAGCTCGCGGAAGTAGTCGGCGATCGGCGTCGGCGTGCCGTCAGCCCGCAGCGGCGTGCCGTAGTCGGGCAATTGCGGCTGGCCCAGTGTCAGGCTCAGGTTGCAGCGCTGCGCGATCTGCACGCTGTTGGCCAGCGCCGAAGGCACGTCGGCGAACAAGGCCTCCATCTCGGCCTGGGCCTTGAAGTACTGCGCGCGCGTGAAACGCTTGACCCGGCGCGGGTTGGCGAGCGTTTCGCCTTCGGCGATGCAGACCCTGGCTTCGTGCGCGTCGTAGTCGTCGGCCTCGAGGAACTGCACCGGGTGCGTCGCCACGACCGGCAGATTCAAGCGCGCCGCGAGCGGCACCGACGCGCGCACCAGCGCCTCCTGCCCTGCGATGCCGGCGCGCTGCAGCTCGATGTAGAAGCGCTGCGGGAACAACGCCGCGATGCGCTGCGCCACCGCGGCGGCACGCTCGGTGTCCCCCGCGAGCAGCGCGCTGCCGACGGCACCCTGCTCGGCACCCGAGAGGGCGATCAGGCCCTGCGCGTGGGTCTCGAACCACTCCCACTTGACGAGCGCCTGCGCACGCTGCACGTTGCCGGTCCAGGCGCGTGCGATCAGCTCGCACAGGTTGAGATAGCCGCGCTGGTTCTGTACCAGCACGAGCAGGCGGCTGGGTTGTTTGTCGCCGGCCTCGGGTTGCATCCAAAGGTCGGCGCCGATCAGCGGCTTGACACCGCGCTTGCGGCAGGCGGCGTAGAACTTGACCGCGCCGAAAAGGTTCGCGAGGTCGGTGATGGCGAGCGCCGGCTGCGCGTCGGCGCGTGCTGCCGCAGCCGCGGCGTCGATGCGCAGGCTGCCGTCGACGACGGAGAATTCGGTGTGCGTGCGCAGGTGGACGAAGGGCATGTCGACGATTGTAGGGAGCGCTGCAAGCCTAGAATTTGCACGTGCCGCGCATCCTCAACGTCGCCAGCTATCGTTTCACCCCGCTGCCCGACGCGGCGTCCCTGCGGGATGCGCTTTTCGCACGCGCCGATGCCCTGCAGATCAAGGGCACGCTGCTGTTGGCCGAAGAAGGCATCAACCTGTCACTCGCCGCGCCCGAGCCATCGCTGCGCCGCTTCATGGCCGAGTTGCAGACCGACGCGCGCTTCACAGCGCTGCCGCTGAAAGAGAGCTTCAGCGACACGCTGCCCTTCCGCCGCCTGCGTGTGAAGCTCAAGCGCGAGATCATCCGCATGAACCGGCCCGCGATCCGGCCCGCCACGGGTCGCGCGAGCGCCGTCGACCCCGGCACGCTGGCGCGCTGGCTCGCAGCCGGGTGCTGCGACGAGGGCCGGCCCGTCGTGCTGCTCGACACACGCAACGGCTTCGAGATCGACGCGGGCATGTTCGAAGGCGCACTCGACTGGCGCCTGGCCAAATTCAGCGACTTCCCGGCCGCGCTGGCATCGCACCAGGCGCAGTTGGCGGGCAAGACGGTCGTGAGCTATTGCACTGGCGGCATACGCTGCGAGAAGGCGGCGCTCGTGATGAGCCAGGCCGGCGTCGAACACGTGCACCAGCTCGACGGCGGCATCCTCAAGTACTTCGAAGACCTGCCTGCGGCCCCGGGTTGGCGCGGTCGCTGTTTTGTCTTCGACGAACGCGTGGCGCTCAACCCCGACCTGGAACCGGCCGCCGCATGATGGGCTTCATCGTGAAGGCGGTCGGCCTGATGCTGATCGCCACCGCCATCGTCGTCGCGCTGTCGCGTGCGCCCGACCGCGCGGTGCAGACGCTGGTCGCACGCTGGGCCCCGCCGCCGAGCGACTTCATCGACGTCAAGGGCCAGCTCGTGCACGTGCGCGACGTCGGCCCGCGCGACGATCCGCTGCCGATCGTGCTGGTGCACGGCACCGGTGCCAGCCTGCACACCTGGGAAGGCTGGGCCGGTGCGCTGCAATCGCAGCGGCGTGTCATCACCTTCGACCTGCCCGGCTTCGGACTCACCGGGCCTTTCAGCGGCCAGTACACCGCCGACGACTACCGCGGCGACACCTACGCCCGATTCGTGATCGACCTGCTCGACAAGCTGCAACTCCAGCGTGTGGTGCTGGGCGGCAACTCGCTCGGCGGCGAGGTCGCCTGGCGCACCGCCGTCATGGCACCCGCGCGTGTCGAGCGGCTGATCCTGGTCGACGCCGTCGGCCCCCACTTCAAGCCGCAATCGATCCCGATCGGCTTCATCTTTGCCGGCGTCCCCGGGCTGCGCACATTGAGCCAACACCTGCTGCCGCGCCCGCTCGTCGCCGCCACCGTGGCCGGTGTCTACGGCGACCCGGGCAAGGTCACGGCCGATGTCGTCGACCGCTACTACGAGCTCACGCTGCGCGAAGGCAACCGGCGTGCGCTGGGGCTTCGGATCGGTGCGATGGTCGACGGTGAAAACGCCGAACGCATCGCCACCGTGAAGCAGCCGACACTGATCCTATGGGGCGGGCGCGATCGCCTGATACCGATCGAGAGCGCACGCGAGTTCAAGGCCCGCATCGCCGACAGCGAACTGGTGGTCCTCGACGGCCTCGGCCACGTGCCGCAGGAGGAAGATCCCGCGCGCAGCGTCGTGCCGGTGAAGGCCTTCCTCGGCCTGAAGTGAGCGCGCCCGGCTGCCGCTACTGCAGCGCCGCCTGGCTTCCCCACAACTGCTTCACCCGGGCGTCGCGGCCACAGCTGGCGCGGTAGTACTTGTAGCGCACCGGGTTCTTTTTGTAGTAGTCCTGGTGGTAGTCCTCGGCGGCGTAGAACGGCCCTGCGAGCGCGATCTGGGTCACGATCGGTTCCTTGAATGGCTTGCTCTTCTCCAGCGCCGCGAGCGAGGCCCTGGCGGTGGCGAGCTGCTCCGGCCCGTTCGCGAAGATCGCGTTGCGGTAGGGCGTACCCACGTCGCAGAACTGGCGGTCCTTGGCCGTCGGGTCGGTGCTGCGCCAGAAGAGCTCGACCAGCTGCGCGTAACTCACCTTGGCCGGGTCGAAGACGATTTCGACGACCTCGGCATGGCCGGTGCTCTTGGACGACACCTGCTCGTAAGTCGGGTTGGCCGTGGTGCCGCCGGTGTAGCCCGAGGTGGTGGACAGCACCCCCGGCACCTTGTCGAAGTCGGACTCGACACACCAGAAACAGCCGCCGGCGAAGGTGGCTTTGGCGGTGGCCTGGGCTTGTGCGAACGGTGCCGCGGCCAGCAACACCAGCACTGCCAGCAAAGGGACGCGTTTCATGCGGCCACCTCGAACTTGAGTGCCACGCCGTTGTTGCAGTAGCGCTTGCCGGTGGGCCGCGGGCCGTCGTCGAAGACATGGCCCTGGTGGCCGCCACAGCGCGCACAGTGGTACTCGGTGCGCGGCAGGATCATCTTGTAGTCGGTGCTGGTCTTCAGCGCGCCGGGCAACATGGTGAAGAAGCTGGGCCAGCCCGTGCCGCTGTCGAACTTCATCGCCGACGTGAACAGCGGCAACTCGCAGCCGGCGCAGAGGTAGCGGCCGCTGCGCTTTTCGGCATTGAGCGGGCTCGTCCCGGCGCGCTCGGTGCCGGCGCGGCGGAGCACGTCGTATTGCGCCGGGGTCAGACGCTGCTTCCACTGCGCGTCGGTCAGGACCAGGGTATCGCCTTCCGGCGCCGGCGCGGCAGCGAGTGCGCCGGTGGTGGCTTTGGGCCCGAGCCCGATCGCGGAGAGCAGGCCGAACAGTTGGCGGCGGGTCATGGTGGGTGTCCTTGAACGGTGAGACCGGTCTGTCGGGCCGAGGCCGCAAAAGCTTTCACGCTGCAGCACGATCGAAAACGAGCATGAGGTTGTTGGCGGGCATCGGCACCTGCCGCGCAAGCCGCAGGCCTGCCGCCCCCGCCTGCGCCTCCACATCGTGCAGCCAGCGGATGCCCCAGGCCGGGTTGCGCGCGCGCAGGTCGGCGTCGAAAGCCACGTTGCCCACGGCGGTGGGCCGGCCTTCGACCAGGAACGGGCCGTACACGGCCAGCGAACCGCCGGGGGCCAGGTGCAGCGCGGCGCCCTGCATCAGGGCGGCGCAGGTGGGCCAGGGGGCGATGTGCAGCAGGTTGGCACAGAAGATCCCGTCGAAAGGGCCGCGCACCGGCCAGGGCGTGGCCATCACGTCGAGCCGGACCGGCGTCAGCAGATTGGGCAACGCGGCATCGGCCACCCGCGCGGCCGTCGACGCGAGCGCCGCGGCGTCGGGGTCGCTCGGCTGCCAGCTCCAGCCCGGCAGGCCGGCGGCGAAGTGCACGGCGTGCAGCCCCGTGCCGCAGGCGATCTCGAGTGCGGCGCCCTGCGCTGGCCAGACTTGCCGCAGCACGTCGAGGATCGGGCCGCGGTTGCGCTCGGCGGCGGGGCTGTTCAGTCGCGGATCGGCGGGCGGTGTCATGCTGCTGCAGACTGTAGCCTTCGGCTCTGCGTGACGAAGAAGGACACCCCCGCATGACCCTGACGACAACGCTGCGCTGCGGGCTTGCTGCCGGCCTGCTGTTGCCGCTGTGCGCCGCCGCGCAGCCCGCCTGCAGCGAGGCGCCGACGGTGCACGACGCCACGCCGGCCCAGGTGCGCAGTCACTTCAAGGCACAGAAGAAGACCGTGCTCACCTTCATGGGCTATTCGGGCGCGGGCTACGAAGACCCGGCCGCGATGCTCGAAGCGGCAAAGAAGGTGCTGGCCCGGCACAAGCCCTCGCGCACCGTCGTCAACATCGGCGCCACGGCCGAAGGCATTGGCGCGGTCTACGAGCTCGCGGTGCAGCGTGGCTTTGCCACCAGCGGGATCGTCTCGACCCAGGCGCGCGACAAGGCGGTCGCGCTGTCGCCGTGTGTGCAGCAGGTGTTCTTCGTCGCGGACAGCAGCTGGGGTGGCCTGATGCCCGGCGGCAAGGGCCTGTCGCCGACCTCGGCGGCAATGGTGAACAGCAGCGACACCGTCGTCGCGATCGGCGGCGGCGAGGTCACGCGCGACGAGTTCCTCGCCGCCCGGCGCGCCGGCAAGAAGACCCGCTTCATCGCCGCCGACATGGCGCACGAAGCCGCGACTCAAAAAGCGCAGAAGAACGGTCAGCCGGCACCGAGCGATTTCCGCGGCGCGCTCGCGGCAGCGCTGTAACCCAGAATCGCAGAGCCTTGCCTCCACACCTTGCGGCCCCCCTGCGTGTGCTGTCCGTCATCCCGCCGATGACGCAGCTCAACACGCCCTACCCTTCGTCGGCCTACCTGACGGGATTCCTGCGTTCGCGCGGCGTCGATGCGGTGCAGGAGGACCTGGCACTGGCGCTCGTCCTCAAGCTGCTGTCCGGGCCGGGACTGGTCTCGATCCGTGCCGTGGCCGAAACGGTACCCGTGCAACGGCGATCGGCGTGCGTCGACAGCTTCGTCGCCCAGTTCGAACGTTACGCCGCCACCATCGACGCGACCATCGCCTTCCTGCAAGGCCGCGACACCACGCTCGCGCACCGCATCGCGAGCCGCGCGTTCCTGCCCGAAGGGCCGCGCTTCCAGACGCTCGACGTGTACGTGGGTGAGGAAGGCGAAGACCCGATGGCCTGGGCCTTCGGCGCCCTGGGCGTGCAGGACCGCGCGCGCCACTTCGCAACGCTGTACCTGAACGACCTCGCCGACGTGCTGCGCGACGCGGTCGACCCGCGTTTCGAGTTCGTGCGCTATGCGGAGTCACTGGCGCAGAGCCAGGCCACTTTCGAGCCGCTGGCGGCGGCCCTGGCGGCACCGCTGAACCTGGTCGACGAGACGCTGCGGGCGCTGACCCTCGAAGCGATCGAACGCCACCGGCCTCGGCTGGTGCTGATATCGGTGCCCTTCCCCGGATCGGTCTACGCCGCCTTCCGCATCGCGCAGGCGATCAAGGGGTTCGACCCGACGATCGTCACCGCGCTGGGCGGCGGCTTCGTCAACACCGAGCTCCGCGAACTGAGCGAGCCGCGGGTCTTCGACCACTTCGACTACGTGACGCTCGACGCCGGCGAGCGTCCGCTGATCGCGCTGCTGGAGCATCTGGAGGGACGACGTTCGCAGCAGCGCCTCGTCCGCACCTTCCTGCGCGACGCGCAGACACGGCAGGTGCGTTACCTGAACTTCGTCGAACCCGACGTGCCGTTCACCGACGTCGGCACACCGACCTGGGACGGGCTGCCGCTGCAGCGTTACCTGTCACTGCTCGACATGCTCAACCCGATGCACCGGCTCTGGTCCGACGGGCGCTGGAACAAGCTCACCGTGGCACACGGCTGTTACTGGAAGAAGTGCAGCTTCTGCGACGTGAGCCTGGACTACATCTCACGTTACGACGCCGCCACCGCCAGCGTGCTGGCCGACCGCATCGAGGCCATCGTGCAGGAGACGGGGCAGACCGGCTTCCACCTCGTCGACGAGGCAGCACCGCCGAAGTCCCTGAAAGCCCTCGCCGCCGAACTGCAGCGCCGGCAACTCTCGATCAGCTGGTGGGGCAACATCCGCTTCGAGAAGTCCTTCACCCCCGCGCTGTGCCAGCAGCTCGCCGACAGCGGCTGCATCGCGATCTCGGGCGGGCTCGAAGTCGCTTCCGACCGGCTGCTGACGCTGATGAAGAAGGGCGTCTCGGTCGAGCAGGTCGCACGCGTGACGAAGGGCTTTTCCGACGCCGGGATCCTGGTCCATGCCTACCTGATGTACGGCTTCCCGACGCAGACGGTGCAAGACACCGTGGACGCGCTCGAGTACGTGCGCCAGTTGTTCGAGGCCGGCTGCATCCAGTCGGGTTTCTTCCACCGCTTTGCCTGCACGGTGCACTCGCCGGTCGGGCGCGACCCGGCGGCCTACGGCGTGACGTTGCGGCCCCTGCCGCCGGTATCGTTTGCGCAGAACGACGTCGGCTTCATCGACTCCACCGGGGTCGATCATGATCTGCTCGGCGTCGCGCTGAAGAAGGCGATCTACAACTACATGCACGGCCTCGGCCTCGACCAGGACGTGCGCAGCTGGTTCGGCATCAAGGTGCCGCGCACGACGGTGCCTCGGCATCGCATCGCACGGGCGCTCGCCGACGCGGCGCCCGCCGGCCGGGCGTGATCCGGCAGCTTACTCGGGCAGGCTGCCGAGCGCGAACATCACTTCGAGGATCGGACCCGGGCGGCCCAGGCTGCTGAACCAGCGGTTGTAGAGCTCCGGCAGCGCGCTGCTCTTGTAGATCTGCGCCAGCGCCGAGTCCACCGCCTGGCGCATGGCCCAGTCGCCGCGCGGCAGCACAATCGCATACGGCTCGTAGGACAGCGGTTCACCCAGCAGGACCAGCGCCTTCGGGTCCTTGGCTTTGCTGGCCAGGCCGACGAGCAGCACCCGGTCGCTGGCGAACGCATCGATCGTGCCGGCCTCGAGTTGCGCCAGGCCCTCGTCGCGTGTGCCCACCGACACCACGGTCGCGGTGACCACCTTCGCCTTCAAGGCGGCGGCGAGCGCGCGCTCGTTGCTCGTGCCGGCGATGACGCCGATCTTCTTGTTGGCCAGCTCCATCAGCGAACTGCCGCTGGTGGTGCTCTTCTTGACCAGGAGGCCCGTGCCGTCGACGAAGGTCAACGACGAGAAGCCGACTTCCTTCATGCGCCCGATCGTCACCGTGGTGGCGCCGCACTCCATGTCGGCCTGGCCGCTGCTGACGGCACTGAGGCGGGTCTGCAGCGTCACCGGCACCCAATTGACCTGCAGCGGCACGACGCCGACCTGGCGCTCGATCACACCGATCACGCTGCGGCACAACTCCACCATGTAGCCGGACGGCTTCTTGTCGCCGCCCTCGAAGGAGAAGGGCAAGGCATCGGTGCGGTAGGCCACCGAGATCGTCTTCGTCTCCTGAATCTTCTTGAGCCGACCTTCGAACGGGGCGCCGGCGAGTTGGGCGAGAGCAAGCATGGGCGCCAGGCACAACGCGGCGACGGCGAAAATCAGGCGGGACATGGGTGGCGTGCTCCAGAGGTTGATTGCCGTCGCAACCGTGCGGGGCGGCGGATTCTAGGTCGGCTATCCGCCCCGTCGAGCGTCGGCGTCGCCATAATCCAGCGCACCCCCTGCGCCGGACAACCCCATGCACACCGTCGACTATTACTTCGCCACCGTATCGCCGTGGACTTACCTTGGCCACGCGCGTTTCAGCCGGCTCGTGCACGACACGGGCGCCACGGTCGGGGTCAAACCGATGGACCTGGGCGCGATCTTCCCGATTTCCGGCGGCCTGCCGCTCGGCAAACGTGCACCGCAACGCCAAGCCTACCGGCTTACCGAACTGCGGCGATTCAGCGACTGGCTGGGCATCCCGATGAACGTGCAGCCCGCACACTTTCCGGTCAATGGCGATCATGCGGCGCGGCTCGTCATCGCCACCGACCAAGGCCGTGGGGCGCACGCCGCGCTCGACCTGGCCGGGCGCGTGGGCGCCGCGATCTGGGCCGAAGAGCGCAACGTCGCCGACCCCGTGGTGCTGCAATCCTTGCTGGCCGAAGCCGGGCTGGACGCCACGTTGATGCAAGCCGCCGATGCGCCGGAGGTCGCTGCCCGCTACGCCGGCTACACCCAGGGGGCCATCGACGCCAGTGTCTTCGGCGCGCCCAGCTACCTCATCGACGGCGAGCTGTTCTGGGGCCAGGACCGGCTCGACTTCGTCGAGCGCCGCCTGCGCGGCTGAGCTTGCGGGTTCAGGGCCGAAGCACGATCTTCGCCGACGCGCTGTGCCCGCGGTCGAGGTCGATGAAGGCCTGCGGCCCTTCTTCGAGCCGCCGCTCCTCGACCCACCCCAGGTCGCCGAACACACCGCGGTGCAGTGCGTCGACCGTCGCGCGCAAGTCCGCGGTGGTGTAGGTGTAGGTGCCCAGCAGCGTGATCTCGGCGAGCGTGAGTTTGCGCATGTCGACTTCGCTCGCCCAGTCCTGGAGGCCGATGTGCATGATCACGCCGCCGGGCTTGACGGCGGCGAAGGCCTGGTTGCGTGTGACCTTGCTGCCGACCGCATCCATCACGTAGTCGAAGTGGTTGTCGGCCAGCGGCTGCTGGCGCGGGTCGATGGCTTCGCAAGACGCCGCACGTACCAGCGTTTCGCGGCGCAGCGGGTTGAGCTCGGTCACCGTCAACCGGCCCACGCCGAGGTGGCGCAACAGCAGCGCAGCGAGCATGCCGATGGCGCCGCCGCCGATCACGAGCACGCGGCATTCGTGCAGCGGGCGCGTCAGCACGCGCATCGACAGGTTGATCGCGTGCCAGGCGGTCGCGGCCGGCTCGGTCAGTGCGGCGGTCGTCGCGTCCATCTGAGCCGGCATCTCGATCAGCGAGGCGGCCGGGATGCTCATGTATTCGGCGTACGCGCCGGGCCGCGTCATGCCGACCATCGT
>DATDER010000203.1:0-3479 GCA_036523095.1 Rubrivivax sp. | reverse complement strand
CCTCGGTCTCGTCCGGCGCTGGCTCGTCACGGCGTGGCTGCGTCGCACCGAGGTCGAGCGTGCCGACGCCGCGCACACGCTGGAGGGGAGCGTGCCCTCGGCGGCGGGCGTTTTTCCCGACTGCGCGGGGCTGGCGCAGCCACAGGCCTTGTTGTTGCGCCCCCCGCTCGTTGGCCAGATTGCGGCGCTGGCCCGTGAACTGGGTGCGCAGGCCAACAAGACACCGCAGGACGCTGCGCAGGCGCTGCGTTCGGCGCTCGCGCAGCCCGATCCTGCTGTCGCCTATGCGGCGGTGCGTGCCGCGCTGTTCACGAAGGACGGCGCGCCGCGCAAGAAGATGGGGGACCTGGCGGCGCACGCTGCCGCCTGCGACGCGCTCGACGCCTTGCAGCTGCGCATCGATCAGCAGTCTGCACACGAAGAGCACCTGCAGATGGTGGCGCTGGTGCGGGTGCTGCTGGACGAGTACGTGCAACTGAAGCGCCAGCGCGGCCTCGCCGACATGGCCGACCTCGAGACCGCGGCGCTCAAGCTGCTGTGCGACACCACGCTGTCGGGCTGGGTCCAGCAGCGGCTCGACACGCGCCTGAAGCACCTGCTGATCGACGAGTTCCAGGACACGAGCCCCTTGCAGTGGCAGGCGCTGTTCGGCTGGCTCTCGTCGTACGCCGGTGCGGGCGGGGGCGCGAGCGGCCAGCGCCCGCTGTCGGTCTTCATCGTCGGCGACCCCAAGCAGAGCATCTACCGCTTCCGCCGCGCCGAGCCGCGCGTCTTCGAGGCCGCGCGCGAGTTCGTCGTGCACGGCTTGGCGGGCGCCGTGCTCGAGTGCGACCACACGCGCCGCTGCGCACCCGAGGTCGTGACGGCGCTGAACGCGGTTTTCGAGCCCGCCTCGGCGTCGGGCGAATGGCCGGGATTCCGCCCGCACACCACCGCGGCCGCGGGCGGGGTCGGCCTGCGACGCCTGCCCGACGTGCTGCGCCCCGAAAAGGCCGCGCGTATGCCGGCCGAGGCAGCCGAAGCGCCGGTCTGGCGCGACACGCTGACCGAGCCCCGGCACGAGCCCGAAGAACAACTTCGGGCCCGCGAAGCGCAGCACGTTGCACAAGCCGTCGCCGAGTTGCTGGGCGCGGGCAGATGGCGGCCGAAGGACATCATGGTGCTCTCGCGCAAGCGTGTGGCGCTGCGCGCGGTGTCCGAGGCGCTGCTGGCGGTGCAGGTGCCGCACGTGATGCCCGAGGCGGTGCGCGTGGGCGAGACGCCCGAGGCGCAGGACCTGCTCGCGGTGCTCGACGTGCTCGTCTCGCCGGGCCACGACCTCGCGTTGGCACGCGCCCTCCGCAGCCCCGTCTTCGGCGCCAGCGATGCGGAACTGCTGCGGCTGTCGCAGGCCGCGCGGGGGGCGTCGCGCAGCTGGTGGTCGGCGTTGACGCGGCCGGTTCAGCCCTGGGACGGGGCGCTTGCACGCGCCGCAGCGCTGCTCGGCACGTGGGCCGCGGCGCTGCCCTGGTTGCCGCCGCACGATCTGCTCGACCGCATCGTCCATGACTCCGACTTCGTGGCCCGGCTCGCTGCCGCGGCACCACCGGCACGACGCCTCGCGGCGCTGCAGGTGGTGGACGCGCTGCTGGCCGCGGCGCTGGCGCTCGACGGGGGACGTTACGCCACGCCTTACGGCTTCGTGCGCGCACTGCGCTCGCGCCCGGTCGAAGCGGTGCTCGTTCCCGCCGCCGACGCGGTGCGGCTGCTCACGATCCACGGTGCCAAGGGCCTCGAAGCGCCGGTCGTCTTCATCGTCGATACCGACCCCGAGCCGCCGCAGGCCGACATCGGCACCTTGCTGACCGATTGGCCGGTGGGGCGCGATGCACCGGCGCGGGTGGCTTTTGTCGCCAGCGGAACACAGCCGCTCGCATCGATGCAGGCGCTGCAATCGACCGAGGCGCAGGCGGCGGCACGCGAGGAACTGAATGCCCTCTACGTGGCGATGTCGCGTGCCGAGACGCTGCTCGTGGTCAGTCGCACCGAGCCATCGCGTGGCGGCTCGGCGCGCAGTTGGTGGAGCCGCCTCATGCCACTCGCGCCGCTGCTGGAGCACCCGTCAACGCCCTTGGCGCCGGATGCCGCGCCGGTGCCGATCGTGGTGCCGGAATTGCCCACGCTGCTGCGCCCCGCCGCGGCGGTCGCACCGGCGCCGCGCGCCCAAGATCCCACCGCGGCTGCGTTGGGCAGCGCGGTGCACCGGGTGCTGGAGTGGGCCGCGCGCCCCGGCGCGCCGCTGGCAAGGGATCAATACGCCGGGGCTGCCGCCGCGGCTGCACGCGCCTTCGGTCTCGACCCCGCCCGTGCCGGCGAGGTGGTGCCCATCGCGACGCAAGTGCTGGCCAGCCCACAGTGCGCGCTGTTTTTCGATCCCGCCATGCTGGCCTGGGCGGGCAACGAGGTGCCGGTCGTCGTGGCCGGGCAGGGTGGGCGGATCGACCGCTTGGTCGCCTTCGACGAGCCGGCAGGCCGCGTCTGGTGGGTGCTCGACTACAAGCTGCACGCGGCACCGGCGCAGGTCGCGGAACACCGCGCGCAGCTCGCCGGCTACGTCGGCGCGGTGCGCCTGCTGCAACCGGGCGAGCGCGTGCGGGGCGCCTTCATCACCGCAGGCGGGCGGCTGGTCCCCATCGACGCCTGAACTGGCGCTGCATTCCCCCGCTCATCGCGGTATGGCGTTTGGGGCCGGCCGGTCCAATGGAAGGCAGGATCCATTCCCTTGCCATGACCGCACCCGACGACTCTGCCGCACCTGCTACACCCCGCCCGCGGGCGACGCGCAGCTTTGGCCGTTTCGAGCTGCGCGAGCTGCTCGGGAGGAGCGAGCGCACGATGGCCTGGCTGGCCGAAGACGACCCTGCCGGTGATCATCCGGGACAGGCGCTCGTGCTGGTGATGCCGCGCGAACAACCGGCCGACGCCGAAGCGGCGGCGCAGTGGGAGCAGCGTGCACGCAAGGCCGTGCGGCTGAACCACCCCAACCTGGCGCCGGCGCTCGAGCTCGGCCTGATCGACCGCTGGCCCTACGTGGCCTACGCCGCCGCGGGCGCCACCGCGCTGACGGCACAGATCGGCGCCGACGGCCTGCCGGCACGCGACGCCGCCGACACCACCGCGCAGATCGGTCGCGGTCTCGCCTTTGCGCACGAGGCCGGCATGGTGCACGGCGACGTCCAGCCCTACCTCGTTCGCGTGGGCGACAACGGCAACGTGCGCTTGATGGGGCTCGAGGTCGCCCTCGACACGAGCGCCGAGCTGGCGCTGCCGACCGGCAGCGCCGCGGCGCCGGCCGCCGACGCAGGCGAGGCCGAGCGCCGGCGCCAACAGCGTGCCGCGGCACGCCGCGACGTGCTCACGCTCGCGTTGGTGCTGCACCTGGCGCTCACAGGACAGGCCGCTCTCGACGAAGCCGACACCGGGCTCGTCGTGCGGCGGCT
>DATDER010000202.1:0-23187 GCA_036523095.1 Rubrivivax sp. | reverse complement strand
CGGCTTCGGCAGCTATGCGCTGCGCGAGGTGCAGGTCGGCGCGCAGGAGCCGCCGCCGTATGCCGCGGCGCCGATGATGCGCATGAAGGCAGCGGGTGCGGCGTCCGACGAGGCCCTGCCGGTCGAGGCCGGCAAGGCCACGGTCACGTCGACCGTGAGCGGCAGCGTGCAGATGATCAAGTGAGCGCCGCCGGCTACTGCGCGACCCAGCCGCCGTCGACATTGAGGGCCACGCCCTGCATGTTGTCGGCCCCGGGCGAACACAGGAAGACGGCGAGTTCGCCGAGCTGTTCGGGTGTCGTGAACTGCAGCGACGGCTGCTTTTCGGCCAGCAGCCTGCGCTGGCCTTCGGCGACGTCGACCCCGTCCTGGGCGGCACGCGCGTCGACCTGCTTCTGCACCAGCGGTGTCAGTACCCAGCCGGGGCAGATGGCGTTGCAGGTGACGCCGCTGCCGGCGACTTCGAGGCCTACCGTCTTGGTGAAACCGATGAGGCCATGTTTGGCCGCCACGTAAGCCGACTTCTGCGCCGACGCCACGAGGCCGTGCACCGACGCGATGTTCAGGACTCGCCCCCAACGCCGACGCAGCATCTGCGGCAGGGCCAGGCGCGTGGTGTGGAAGGCCGACGTGAGGTTGATCGCGATGATCGCGTCCCAGCGCTCGGGCGGGAAGTCCTGCACCGTGGCCACGTGCTGGATGCCGGCGTTGTTGACGAGGATGTCGACGCCGCCCATTTCGCTTTCCGCGTACTTCATCATCGCCGCGATCTCGTCGGGCTTGCTCATGTCGGCACCGTGGTAGCCGACCTCGCCGTCGAAATCGGCGAACTGCGCCTTTGCCGCGTCGACATCGCCGAAGCCGTTGAGCACGATGTTCGCGCCGTGTGTCGCCAGCACCCGCGCGATCCCCAGGCCAATGCCGCTGGTGGAGCCGGTGACGAGGGCGGTCTTGCCTGTGAGCATGAAACTTCTCCTGCGGGAACGATGGGATGGAACAGCTTAGGATGATTATCCGCAAAGCCCTGTACCTCTTGATTCCACCATGACCGAACCCCGCCTGCGCCACGTGCAATGTCTCGACAACCGCGGCCTGCACCGCATGGCCTATTGGGAATGGGGCGACCCTGCCGTGCGTGACGTGCTGGTGTGCGTGCACGGCCTGACCCGCCAGGGCCGCGACTTCGACACCCTAGCGCGCGACCTGGTCGATCGTTACCGCGTGGTCTGCCCCGACGTGGTCGGCCGTGGCCAGTCCGACTGGCTCGCCGATCCGACGGGCTACAACGTGGCGGCTTACGTGGCCGACATGGTGACGCTGCTGGCGCGGCTCGACGCCGTTACCGTCGATTGGGTCGGCACCTCGATGGGCGGCCTCATCGGCTTGGGGGTCGCCTGTCTTTCTGGTTCGCCGATCCGCCGCCTGGTGCTGAACGACGTCGGGCCGCAGATCCAGCCTGCCGCGCTGGCGCGCATTGCGGCTTACCTCGGGCGGCCGTTGCGCTTCGAAAACCTGGAGGCGGCGGCCGATGCACTGTGGCTCATCTCGCAGGGCTTCGGGCCGCACACAAGGGCGCAGTGGCTGGACCTGACCGGACCGCAGATCAAGGCCAACGCCGACGCCGCGCAGGGAGGCTTCGTGCTCCGTTACGACCCCTCCATCGCGCAGCACTTTGGCGTCGTGGCAACGCAGGCGGCAGCCGGCGAAGCCTTGTTGTGGCAGGCCTACGACAAGCTGCGCTGCCCGACATTGCTGCTGCGCGGTGCCAATTCCGACCTGCTGTCGCACGAAACAGCGCAAGCCATGTCGCAGCGGGGGCCTCGCGCGCAGCTGCACGAATTCGCCGGCGTCGGCCATGCGCCGACACTGGTGCAGGCAGACCAGCGTGCGGTGGTGCGGGAGTTCCTCACCGAAGAATGATGGCCCCAAGCTCGCTTCGCTCGCGGCCCCCGAGGGGCGCGTCAGTACCTTCGGGCGGCCGCGCGGTACTGACATGAAAACCTCCGGCGCCAGCCTCGCTGCGGGAGCGTCGCCCATCGTCGCGGCGACGTCCGCGCCGGCAGCGAACACCGAGTCCGCCGACGACGGTGCGTTGGCGCTGTCGCGTGCGATCGCCTTTGCCGAACCCCTGCTCGTCGGGCGCTCGCTCGACACCGGCGAAGACGCCTGGTCGCACGCCGCGGGCGTCGCGGCGGTCCTGCGCGACATCGGCGCGGCGCCCTCGATGCAGGCCGCCGCCTATCTGGTGTACGCGGGCGACTTCCTGCAGCGGCCGCAAGAGACCGTGGCGAAGGCCTTCGGCGACTCCTATGCGAGCCTGGTGGAACTGACACGTAAACTGGTGCAAGTGCAGCGCGCCGCGCGCGACGCGCCGGTCGAAGCCGAGCGCCGCGCCCAGCAGACCGAGCGTGTGCGCAAGATGCTGCTCGCGTTTTCGCGCGACCTGCGGGTCGTGCTGCTGCGGCTGGCGTCGCGCCTGCAGACCTTGCGCTGGCACGCGGCCCAAAAAGTGGTGTGCCCGCCTGCACTGGCAAGCGAGTCGCTGCAGGTCTTTGCGCCGCTGGCGAGCCGGCTCGGTATCTGGCAGATCAAGTGGGAGATCGAGGACCTGGCGTTCCGCTTCCTGCAGCCGGACGAGTACCACCGCATCGCGCGCTTGCTCGACGACACGCGCAGCGCTCGCGAACTGAAGGTCGAGTTCGTGCGCCACCAGCTCGCCGGCGTCTTGTTGCGCGCCGGCGTGCCGGCGCAGGTGCAGGGCCGGCCGAAACACCTGTACAGCATCTGGAAGAAGATGCAGGGCAAGTCGCTCGCCTTCGAGCGTGTGCTCGACGTGCGTGCGCTGCGCATCGTCGTCATCGACATCCCCGCCTGTTATGCCGCGCTGTCGGCGGTGCACGAACGCTACCCGGCGCTGCCCGGCGAGTTCGACGACTACATCGCGCGCCCCAAGCCCAACGGCTACCAGTCCTTGCACACCGTGGTGCGAGGCGACGACGGGCAGGCACTGGAGGTGCAGATCCGCACCCAGGCCATGGACGAACACGCCGAATTCGGCGTCGCCGCGCACTGGGCCTACAAGGAAGCCGGTGTGCGCGGTTATGCCGGCGCCAGTGCCGGCGGTGACGCGGCCGGGCGGGTGGCCGAGGCGCGCAAGGCCGTGATGCGTCAGCTGTTGGCGTGGGAACGCGACTTCGCGGGGCAGGCCAGCGCAGAACAGGGCACCCCCGCCGACGACCGCATCTACGTGCTGACGCCGCAATCCACCGTCGTCGACCTGCCCGCGGGTGCCACGCCGATCGACTTCGCCTACAGCCTGCACAGCGACCTCGGTCACCGCTGCCGTGGCGCGCGGGTCGACGGCGTGCTCGTGCCGCTCAACACGCCGCTCGCCAACGGCCAGACCGTCGAGGTCGTCGTGACGAAGGAGGGCGGCCCCTCGCTCGACTGGCTCAACAGCGAACTCGGCTTCCTGCGCAGCCAGCGCTCGCGTGCCAAGGTGCGCGCCTGGTTCAACCTGCAGGCGCAGAAACAGACCATCGCGCGCGGCCGCGAGCTGGTCGAGCGCCTGCTGCAACGCGAAGGCAAGACCGCAGTCAAGCTGGACGACCTGGCAGCCCAGCTTGGTTTCGACGGCGCCGACGCCTTGTTCGAAGTGGTGGGCAAGGACGAGTACTCGCTGCGCCACATCGAGACGCTGCTGCGGCCGGTGGACTCCCGCGCCGAGCCCGACGAGACGGTGCTGCTGCGCCGTTCGCGCGCCGGCGACAGCGGCGTGCTCGTGGTCGGGGTCGAATCCTTGATGACGACGCTGGCCCGCTGCTGCCGCCCGGCGCCGCCGGATGCGATCGGCGGTTATGTCACGCGCGGCCGCGGTGTGGCGATCCACCGCCGCGAGTGCCCCAACTTCCGCCACATGGCGCAAGCGGCGGCCGACCGTGTGATCCCCGTGGCGTGGGGTCTCGCCGGCACCGATCGCGAGGCGCTGTATCCAGTGGACGTGGCGATCGAAGCGGCTGACCGGCAGGGCCTGCTGCGCGACATCTCGGAGGTCTTCGCCAAGGACCGTGTCAACGTCACCGGCGTCAAGACGCAGAGCGTCAAGGCGTCGCGCGGCGACACCGCCTGGATGACTTTCACGGTCGAGGTGGGCGACGCCGCGCGGTTGCAGCAGGTGTTGCGCCAGGTCGCACAAATCCCCGGTGTGCGGCAGGCGCGACGGCGTTGACCCACCTCGTGGCCGGGCAGATATAATTCGAATCTTCCCCAGGCGCGTAGCTCAGCTGGTTAGAGCACCACCTTGACATGGTGGGGGTCGATGGTTCGAGTCCATTCGCGCCTACCAAATAACGGTAGACAGATCAAGCACTTGGCGGAAATGCCCGGTGCTTTTTTTGTGCCCTGGGAGGAAGAACATGACCGACTCCACTGCCATGCCCGCTGGTCCAGGCACTTCACCGCAATCGACCGTGAACCCGGTCTTCGCTGATGTCGACCTCTGCCTGCGCGACGGGCGTGCCGTGCACATCCGCGCCGTGCGCCCGGCCGACGAGGCGGAGTTTCTGCAAGCATTCGAGCGCCTGGGTCCGGACGCGCGTTACATGCGTTTCATGCGCGCCGTTCGCGAGCCCAACCTCGAGCGATTGCGCAAGGTGCTTGCCTCGTTTCCTGAAGGCGGTATCGGGCTCGTGGCGACGGCACCGGCAGCCGACGGCATCGACATCGTGGGCAGCGCCGTGGGGATCTTCACGGGCGATCGGTCGAGCTGCGAGTTTGCAATCACCGTCGCGTCGAGCTTTGGCGGCGCCGGTCTCGCGACGGCGCTGATGACGGCGCTCATCGGCGCGGCGAAGGCCCGCGAGATCGGCGAGATGGATGGCTACGTGCTGGCGGTCAACGAGTCGATGTTGCGCTTGGCAAGGCGGCTCGGATTTAGCGTCGCGGCGGACCCGGAAGACGCGTCGGTTCGTGTCTGCCGGCTGAAACTCGGCAATCCATAGGGCCGCCGTCTTCCGGCGATCACTGGCGTGGCGAGCCGGGGTAGCGCCGCACCACCGACTCCGCAATGCATGCCGGCCTGGGGTTGCCGTCGATCTCGATCGTCGTACTGAAGGTGAGTTGGAGTCCGTCGTCGACGTCCTCGGCCTTGGCGAGCAGCAAACGTGCTCGGACCCGGCTGTCCACGCGCACCGGTTGCGTGAAGCGAACCCGGTTCAGGCCGTAGTTCAGCCCCATCCCGAACGAGGGCAGCGCGGCGGTCAGGTAGTCCTCGTACCACGTGCCGAGCAGCGACAGCGTGAGGAATCCATGAGCGATCGTGCAGCCGTACGGCGACTCGGCGCCGGTGCGGCGGGCGTCGGCATGGATCCGTTGGAAGTCGTTCCAGACTGATCGAAGTTGCCCAGCGAACGGCTGCGCGGGGAAACCCGCTCGAAGCGGCCCAGCGCCCGGCTCCTAGAATGTGCCAAGACAGACCAAGGAGTCTTGAATGCCATCGAAGCGTCGCGGCGATGCAGAGGCCCCTGCAGCCGCTGCAGCCGACGCCGGGTCCACCGCCCTGCGTGTCCTGAAGAAGTACCCGAACCGCCGCCTCTACGACACCCAGACCAGCAGTTACATCACGCTGGCCGATGTGAAACGCATGGTGATGGCCGGCGAGGCCTTCGAGGTGCGCGACGCCAAGACCGGCGACGACCTGACGCGCAGCATCCTGCTGCAGATCATCCTGGAAGAAGAATCCGGCGGCCTGCCGATCTTCTCGACCCAGATGCTGGCCCAGCTGATCCGCTTCTACGGCAACGCGATGCAGGGGATGATGGGCGCGTACCTGGAAAAGAACCTCGAGACCTTCGTCGAGCTGCAGGGTCGGTTGGCGGCGCCCGCCAAGGGGCTGTACGACCCAGCGGCGTTCACACCCGAGGTCTGGACCCAGATGCTCCACTCGCAGGCCCCCATGATGCAGGGCTTGATGGGCAGCTACGTCGAGCAGTCGCAAGCGCTGTTTGCGCAGATGCAGGAGCAGCTTCGCAAGTCCGGTGTGGGCTTGTTCCCGGGGATCCCGGGACTGCCGGGTTTCCCGCCCAAGGGCTGAGTTTCGGGGGCCCTGGCTGCGATGCCTGAAAATCGCGCCATGACCCTACCCGCCTCCACCGCTGCCGCCCCCCCGACGATCGGCTTTGTTTCGCTGGGCTGCCCGAAGGCGCTGACCGATTCCGAACTGATCCTGACCCAGCTCAGTGCCGAGGGTTACGCCACGACCAAGACCTTCGCCGGCGCCGACCTGGTGATCGTCAACACCTGCGGCTTCATCGACGACGCGGTGAAGGAAAGCCTCGACACCATCGGCGAGGCGCTGGCGGAGAACGGGCGTGTCATCGTCACCGGCTGTCTCGGCGCCAAGGGCGGCGCCGACACCGGGGAGGGCGGCGCGAACCTGGTGCGGCAGATCCACCCCAAGGTGCTGGCGGTGACCGGACCGCACGCGACCCAGGAAGTGATGGACGCGGTGCACCTGCACGTGCCGAAGCCACACGATCCCTTCGTCGACCTCGTACCCGAAGCGCGTGCGCAGTTCCGCGGCGTCGCGGGCATCAAGCTGACGCCGCGCCACTACGCCTACCTGAAGATCAGCGAGGGCTGCAACCACCGGTGCACCTTCTGCATCATCCCCAGCATGCGCGGAGACCTGGTGTCGCGCCCGATCGGCGACGTGCTGAACGAAGCGCGGGCGCTCTTCGAGTCCGGCGTGAAGGAGTTGCTCGTCATCAGCCAGGACACCAGCGCCTACGGCGTCGACGTGAAGTACCGCACCGGTTTCTGGGATGGCAAGCCGGTCAAGACACGCATGATCGACCTGTGCGAGAAGCTCGCCGACCTGGCCGAGCCGCATGGGGCATGGGTGCGCCTGCACTACGTCTACCCGTACCCGCATGTCGACGACGTGCTGCCGCTGATGGCGGAAGGGCGTGTGCTGCCGTACCTCGACGTGCCCTTCCAGCATGCCCACCCCGACGTGCTTCGTCGCATGAAGCGCCCGGCCAGCGGCGAGCGCAACCTCGAACGGCTCGCCAAGTGGCGCGAGGCCTGCCCGCAGATCGTCGTGCGCTCGACCTTCATCGCCGGTTTTCCGGGCGAAACCGAAACCGAGTTCGAGACCTTGCTGCAGTTCATGCACGAAGCGCAGATCGACCGCGCCGGCTGTTTTGCCTACTCGCCGGTGGCGGGCGCGGTGGCGAACGACCTCGCGGCCTTGTTGCCGCAGGCGGTACGCGACGAGCGGCGTGCGCGCTTCATGGCGGTGGCAGAAGCGGTTTCGGCGGCGAAGTTGCAGCAACGCATCGGCGCGACGATGCAGGTGCTGATCGATCATGCGCCGGCGCTCGGCCGGCGCGGCGGCAGCGGCCGCAGTTACGCCGACGCGCCCGAGATCGACGGCATCGTCAGGCTGCTGGCGCCCGAGAAAGCCTCCAAGACGCTCAAGGTCGGCGAGTTCACACGGGCCCGCATCGTCGGCACCGAAGGCCACGACCTGATCGCGTTGCCTATCTGAAAACCGTGCCGCGATGACCGACAAGCTGACCGAACTGATCCACCACCCGTACCGGCCTCCCGCCGGCTTCGAGGCGCCGATGCCGGCGGTGCATAAGGCGTCGACGGTGATCTTCAAGGACACCGCCGCTTTGCGTGCGCGCTCGTGGAAGAGCCGCGCCGGCTACACCTATGGCCTGCACGGCACGCCCACGACCTTCATGCTCGAAGAGCGCATCGCCACGCTCGAAGGCGGTCGCTACTGCGTGCTGGCGCCGAGCGGCTTGGCGGCGATCACGATGGTCAACCTTGCGCTGTTGAAGGCGGGCGACGAAGTGCTGCTGCCTGCCAACGTGTACGGCCCGTCGCGTGAGCAGGCGCGCACGCTGCTGGGCGGGCTGGGCATCACGCACCGCCTGTACGACCCGATGCACGCGACCGCGCTGGCGGCGATGGTCGGCGCGCAGACCAAGCTCGTCTGGATCGAGGCGCCGGGTTCGGTGACGATGGAGTTCCCGGATCTGCGCGGGCTGGTGCGCGCGGCCCACGGCAGCGGTGCCGTGGTGGCGCTGGACAACACCTGGGGCGCGGGCCTGGCCTTCAATGCCTTCGAGTCCGGCGTCGACCTGTCGGTGCAGGCCCTGACCAAGTACGCCTCAGGCGGCGGCGACGTGCTGATGGGTTCGGTCGTGAGCAACGACGAGGCCTTGCATCACCGCGTATTGCATGCGCACGGGCTCATCGGTGTGGCGGTGGCCGGCAACGACGCCGAGTTGGTGCTGCGCTCGCTGCCGACGATCCGGGTGCGCTACGAAGCGCAGGACCGATCGGCGCGCGCCCTCGCGGCCTGGCTGGGTGCCAAACCGCAGGTGTCGCGGGTGCTGCACCCGGCCATCGAAGGGTCTCCGGGCCATCTGCACTGGGTGAGCCATTGCAGTGCGGCGGCGGGCTTGTTCTCGGTGTTGTTCGACGCGGCCCTGTCCCCAGAGCGTGTCGACGCCTTCGTCGACGCGCTCAAGCTCTTTCGGATCGGCTACTCCTGGGCCGGGCCGGTGAGCCTGGTCGTGCCCTACGACCTGGGCTCGATGCGCAGCGGTGCGGGGCGGATGCCCGGGCACCTGGTGCGTTTCTCGATCGGCCTCGAAGCGACGGCGGACCTTCGGGCCGATCTGGAAGCGGCGCTGAGAGTGGGCTTCGGCTGAGTCATTCCCGGCCCGGCGACGAGACCTTGTGTCGCATCAGCCGCGCCTTTTCCCGGTCCCAATCGCGTTTCTTCTCGGTGTCGCGCTTGTCGTGCTGGGCCTTGCCCTTGGCCAGCGCGACGTCGACCTTGACCCGCCCGCCCTTGTAGTGCAGGTTCAAGGGCACGAGCGTGAAGCCCTTCTGCTCCACCTTGCCGACCAAGCGCTTGATCTCTTCCTTGTGCATCAGCAGCTTCTTGGTCCGGTCGGCCTCGGGCTGCACGTGCGTCGATGCCGACCCGAGCGCGTTGATGCGGCAGCCGATGAGGAAAAGCTCGCCGTCGCGCACGAGCACGTAGCCGTCGGTCAGCTGCACCTGCCCGGCGCGGATGGCCTTGACCTCCCAGCCGTCGAGCACGACCCCGGCCTCGAACTGTTCTTCGATGTGGTACTCGTATCTGGCGCGGCGGTTCTCTGCAATCGGGGCCATGGGCTCGCTTCTACAATGAAGCTCATTGTATGAAGCACGTCAAGAAGTCGGTCCTGCTGTGGTACTCGCCGCGTGAGATGTACGACCTGGTGACCGCGATCGAGGACTATCCGCAGTTCCTCCAATGGTGCGACCGCGCCGAGGTGCTGGAGCGCCACGAAGACGGCGTGACGGCGCGCCTCGGCCTGGCCTTTGCCGGCGTGCGCCACGCCTTTACGACCCGCAACGAACACGTGGCGCCTTCGCTCGTGACGGTGCGTCTGGTCGACGGCCCCTTCTCCCTGCTCGATGGCACCTGGCTGTTCAAGCCGCTGGGCGACCCCGGTGTCGACCGCCCGGCCTGCAAGATCGAATTCGACCTGCGTTACGCCTTTGCCAGCCCGGCGCTCGAAACCGTGGTCAGCCCCGTCTTCGACCGCGTGGCCAACACACTCGTCGACTCGTTCGTGCTGCGAGCCGAGTCGGTCTACGGCGCTCGATGATCCATGTCGAGGTGGTCTATTGCCCGCGACCGGGGGCGATAGACAGCGTCGAGTTGTCGCTGCAGGAGGGCTGCACGCTGCGCGATGCGCTCGCCGGAAGCGGATTGCTCTTGCGCCACGGGCTGAGCCTCGAGACCGTCACGGTGGGGGTCTGGGGACGCAAGCAAGGTCTGGACGCAGCGTTGCGCAGCCGTGACCGGGTGGAGATCTACCGCCCGCTGCAATGCGACCCGAAGGAGGCGCGGCGCCTTCGCTACGGCGAGCGGGCTGCAGCCGGGAAGCGCCGACCCGCCTGAGTGACAGGCGCCTGCCGCGTCAGCGGCAGTTCGACGCGATGAGTTCGCGGGCCCGGGTCACTTCGCTCGCACGCGCCTGGTCATCCAGGTACTCGCGTTCGCCCTTGGTGTTGACACGTGCGACCCGCTGGCCGCTCTCTAACGTGACGAGCTGGGTGCGGGCACGGTTGCAGTTGTCGCTGCGCTGGGCCGCGACCTTCTTCTCCTCGGCCTTCGCCTTGGCTGCCTTCTCCTGCTCGGCGGCCTTGATCCGCTTGTCGAGCTCGGTCTCGGCGGCGGGCGGGTTGACGGTCGCGGCCGCCGAAGCGGCCGTGCCGGCTAAGGGGGCAGACGCCGCGGGTACGGCGGCCGTGTCCGTGGCGGGCGCAGCACGTCCCGCCGGCGACCCCGGTCGCTGCAGGACATCCTTGTCGGGAATGTCGCGCGGCGGCGGCAAGTCGCTCGCCGTAACACGCCCGTTCTTGTCGCGCCACTTCCACTGAGCCTGAGCGGTGGGGGAGGTCAGCAACAGTGTTGCCCCCAGAAGAAGCAGCCCCACCACGGTGTGCAGGGGAGCCCTCGTGGCACGCGGCGGAAGGTGACTCAATCGCATCGCGCCAAGTGTAGTTCGCACCCTCGGCCCGGGGGGTGCGCAATCCATCACGCTCGGGGGCGGTCCGTATAATCCGCTTTTGCGTCTGGAGCCATTTCCCATGCGCCTTTTAGGCAAAGCGCTCACCTTCGACGATGTGTTGCTGGTGCCCGCGTACTCCAAGGTGTTGCCGCGCGACACCAGCCTCGCCACCCGGCTTTCCCGCAACATCACGCTGAACCTGCCGCTGGTTTCGGCGGCGATGGATACCGTAACCGAAGCTCGCCTGGCGATCGCGATCGCCCAGGAAGGTGGCCTCGGCATCGTGCACAAGAACCTCACGCCGCAGGCCCAGGCGGCTGAGGTGGCGCGGGTCAAGCGCTACGAGTCGGGTCTGCTGCGCGACCCGATTACGGTCGCGCCCGATACCCCGGTGCGCCAGGTGATGGCGCTTTCGAAGCAGCATGGTGTGTCAGGCTTCCCGGTGCTCGACGGCAAGACCGTCGTCGGCATCGTGACCAACCGTGACCTGCGTTTCGAGACGCGTCTGGACGCCCCGGTACGCGACATCATGACGCCGCGCGACCGCCTCGTGTGGGTGCACGAAGGCGCGACGCTCGACGAAGGCAAGGCGCTGATGCACCGCCACAAACTCGAGCGTGTGCTGGTCGTGAGCGACGCCTTCGAACTGCGTGGCCTGATGACGGTGAAAGACATCACCAAGCAGACCAACTTCCCCGACGCCGCGCGCGATGCCCAGGGCAAGCTGCGTGTCGGCGCTGCGGTAGGCGTGGGCGAGGGTACGGAAGAGCGGGTCGAACTGCTGGTCAAGGCCGGCGTGGACGTGCTGGTGGTCGATACCGCACACGGCCACTCGGCCGGTGTGATCGACCGTGTGCGCTGGGTCAAGCGCCACTACCCGCAGGTCGACGTCATCGGCGGCAACATCGCCACCGGCGCCGCGGCGCTGGCGCTGGTCGAGGCTGGCGCCGACGCGGTCAAGGTCGGCATCGGCCCCGGCTCGATCTGCACCACGCGCATCGTCACCGGCGTCGGCGTGCCGCAGATCATGGCGATCGACAACGTCGCCACCGCGCTGCGCGGCAGCGGCGTGCCGGTCATCGCCGACGGTGGTGTGCGCTACTCGGGCGACCTGGCCAAGGCCATTGCCGCCGGCGCTGACAGCGTGATGATGGGCAGCGCCTTCGCCGGCACCGAAGAAGCGCCAGGCGAGGTCATCCTGTACCAGGGCCGCACCTACAAGAGCTATCGCGGCATGGGCTCGATCGGCGCGATGCAGCAAGGCAGCGCCGACCGCTACTTCCAGGACACTGGCAGCAACAACCCCAACACGACCAAGCTCGTGCCCGAAGGCATCGAAGGCCAGGTTCCGTACAAGGGCTCGGTGGTTTCGATCGTGTTCCAGATGGCGGGTGGATTGCGCGCGTCGATGCACTACTGCGGCTGCACGAGCATCGCCGAGATGCAGCAACGCGCCGAGTTCGTGGAGATCTCTTCCGCCGGCATCCGCGAGAGCCACGTGCACGACGTGCAGATCACGAAGGAAGCACCGAACTACCGCGCCGAATGAGCGAGAAAAACGCCGGCGGCGCGCAAAGGGGCAGCGGGCGCGACGCCTCGATGCCGTTCATCATGCTCGTCGTGCTGATCGACATGATGTCGATCGGACTGATCGTGCCGGTGTTGCCGCCGCTGGTCGGACAGTTCACCAACAGCCCGGCGGAGCAGACGTGGTGGTACGGCGCCATCACCTTCTCGTTCGCACTCGCAAGCTTTTTTGCCGCGCCGCTGCTCGGCGCGCTGTCCGACCGCTACGGCCGCCGACCGGTCCTGTTGCTGGGCTTCTGCGCACTGGCGATCAACTTCTTCACTACCGCACTCGCGACCAGCCTGTGGATGCTGGTCGCGTCACGCATCGTCGGCGGCGCCATGCAGGCCAACGCGGCCGTCGCCAACGCCTACGTCGCTGACATCTCGGCGCCCGAAGAGCGGGCCAAACGTTTCGGCCTGCTCGGCGCGATGTTCGGCATCGGCTTCATCCTCGGGCCGGTGATCGGCGGCGTGCTTGGTGGTATCGACCTGCGCCTGCCGTTTTTCGTTGCGGGTGGGTTGGCGCTGTTGAACCTGGCGTACGGCTGGTTCGTGCTGCCCGAGTCGCTGCCACGCGAGCGGCGGCGTTCATTGTCGTGGCGTGCCGCCAATCCCCTCGCTTCGCTGCGCGACCTGGCACAGTTGAAAGGCGTAGGCCTGCTGGTGGCGGTGATCGCCTGCGCCGGCCTGGCGCAGTTCACGCTCTACACGACCTGGGTCCTGTACACGACCTTCAAGTTCGGCTGGGGTCCGTCGGAGAACGGCTGGTCTCTCTTCGCCATCGGCGTGGTTTCGGCGCTGGTGCAGGGTGTGCTGCTCGGGCACCTGCTCAAGCGCATGTCGGCGCAGCGGCTCGCGCTGTGGGGGCTGGTGTCGTCGACGCTGGCCTACGCCGGCTGGGGCCTGGTGAGCGAAGGCTGGATGATGTACCCGGTGATCTTCGCCAACCTGCTCGGCGCCGCGGTGGCGGCGACGATGCAGAGCATCGTGTCGAAGGCGGCAGACGCCAGGTCGCAAGGCCAGACACTCGGCGCAGTGAGTTCGCTCAACAGCCTGATGGCGGTCATCGCACCGGGCATCGGTGCCCCGCTGCTGGCGATGGTGTCGCACCTGCCCGCAGGCGACTGGCGCATCGGCACCCCGATGTACTTCTGCGCTGCATTGCAGTTCGCCGCCCTGGCGCTGGCCTGGGTCCACTTCCGCTCCCGGCGCAGCGCCGTCATTGCCCCCGCGCCCTCCTGACCATGCACGACAAGATCCTGATCCTCGACTTCGGCTCCCAGGTCACACAGCTGATCGCACGCCGCGTGCGCGAGGCCCACGTGTACTGCGAGATTCATCCGAACGACGTCTCCGACTCTTTCATCCGCGAGTTCGCGCCGAAGGGCATCATCCTCTCCGGCAGCCACGCCAGCACCTACGAAGAGCAGGACCTGCGCGCACCGCAGGCGGTGTGGGACGCGGGCGTGCCGGTGCTCGGCATCTGCTACGGCATGTTCACGATGACGGTGCAGCAGGGTGGCGCCGTCGAGCCGAGCAGCCACCGCGAGTTCGGCTACGCCGAAGTCCGCGCCCATGGCCACACCCAGCTGCTGCAAGGCATCGAGGACTTCAGCACCGCTGAGGGCCACGGCATGCTCAAGGTCTGGATGAGCCATGGCGACAAGGTCACGGCGCTGCCGCCCGGCTTCAAGCTCATGGCCAGCACACCCAGCTGCCCGATCGCCGGCATCGCCGACGAAACGCGGCGCTACTACGGCGTGCAGTTCCACCCCGAGGTCACGCACACGGTGCAGGGCAGGGCACTGCTCGAACGCTTCGTGCTGGGCATCAGCGGCGCGCAACCCGACTGGGTCATGCGCGACCATGTCGAAGAAGCGGTCCAGCGCATCCGCGAACAGGTCGGCGCCGAAGAGGTGATCCTGGGGCTGTCGGGCGGCGTCGACTCGAGCGTCGCGGCGGCGCTGATCCACCGCGCGATCGGCGACCAGCTCACCTGCGTCTTCGTCGACCACGGCCTGCTGCGCCTGAACGAAGGCGCGATGGTGATGGAGATGTTCGCCGGCCGCCTGCATGCGAAGGTCGTGCACGTGGACGCGAGCGTGGAGTTCATGGATGCACTCGCGGGCGTGAGCGACCCCGAAGCCAAGCGCAAGATCATCGGCCGCGAGTTCGTCGAAGTTTTCCAGCGCGAGGCAAAAAGACTCGCCAACGCCAAGTGGCTGGCGCAAGGCACGATCTACCCGGACGTCATCGAATCCGGCGGCGCCAAGACCAAGAAGGCCACGACGATCAAGAGCCACCACAACGTCGGCGGGCTGCCCGAGACGCTGGGCCTGGAGCTGCTCGAACCCTTGCGCGACCTGTTCAAGGACGAGGTGCGCGAACTCGGCGTCGCGCTCGGCCTGCCGCACGACATGGTCTACCGCCACCCGTTCCCGGGCCCGGGGCTGGGGGTGCGCATCCTGGGAGAGGTCAAGCAGACCTACGCCGACCTGCTGCGCCGTGCGGATGCGATCTTCATCGAGGAACTGCGTGCATGGAAGGACGAGTCCACGGGCAAGAACTGGTACGAGCTGACGAGCCAGGCTTTCGCCGTCTTCCTGCCGGTCAAGAGCGTGGGCGTGATGGGCGACGGCCGCACCTACGACTACGTGGTGGCGCTGCGTGCAGTGCAGACTTCCGATTTCATGACCGCCGACTGGGCCGAACTGCCCTACGGGCTGCTGAAGAAGGTTTCGGGCCGCATCATCAACGAGGTGCGCGGCATCAACCGCGTGACCTACGACGTCAGCAGCAAGCCGCCGGCGACCATCGAGTGGGAGTAGGGACGACGATCGGCCCCCCGCGACATCGCCGCCGGGTTTTGCATGTGCGCGCGCTGAATCCTCACAGCGCGACGGTGCGCCCGACGTAGAGGATCGGCCCGGTCGGGCGGCCGATTGGCGAGCCGTTCTCCGGCTCGAGCGTGATCTCGAACAGCTGCTGTGCACCGACGCCCGGCAGCCGCGACACCGGCAGCTCCACCGTCTGGCCGGTGCGAACGAGGCCCAGCGACGTCGGGCCGGCGGCGCCTTCGGGCTTGGTCCAGAACTGCCACGCGCGCCCTGGCGGGATCGCGCCGCGGTCGCCGACTGGCACCAGGCGCAGCGTCCCGCCGGCTTTCATCTCGACGACCCAACCGGTCGACTGGTTCTCCGGGCTCTGCAGCACGGCGATGTAGCGCGGGCCGGCGCCTTCGGGCGCGCGCGTCGGCAGCACCAGCACCGCCAGCATCAGCGACGCTGCCACTGCGACGGCGCTGAGGCCTTGCCACAGGCGCAAATGCTGCCACCACGGCGGGCGATGCGAGGCCGCGCGCGCTTTCGTGCGCGGCAGGGGCGCCGCGGCGTCGATGGCTTGCTCGATGCGCTTCCAGGCCTGTGGCGACGGGCGTGACGGCGCGGCCCGCGCGCTCAAGCCGAGCAGACGGTCCTGCCAGGCGTAGACCTCGGCACGCAGTGCCGCGTTGCCGGCCAGCGCAGCTTCGACCGCGGCGTGGTCGGCGGTGTCGAGAGTGCCCAGCACGTACTCGCCTGCGGCGGCGGCACGCTCGACCGGATCGTCGAAGTCGATCACGCCATGCACTCCCGCAGGCTCGCGAGGCTGCGCCGGATCCACGACTTCACGGTGCCCAGCGGTGTGCTCAGGCGCTCGGCGATCTGCTCGTGCGTGAAGCCGTCGACGAAGGCATGGATCACGCAGGCGCGGCGCGCGTCGTCCAGCCGCTGCAGGCAGCGCTCGAGGCTGTCGGTGTCGAGCGCGCGCTCGTCATCGCTGCCGGCCTGTTGCGCGTCGGCCAGCACGGTCAGCTCGGCAGGGTCCAGCGCCTGCATCCGGCCGGGCTCGCGCAGCGCCTTCAGCGCCGCGTGGCGCACGATGGTGTAGATCCAGCCGCGCGCCGACCCGAGCGCGGACTGATAACTGCCGGCGTGTTGCCACAGCTGGAGGAAGGCGTCGTGAAGAACGTCCTCGGCGCGTTGGCGGTCGCGCACGATACGAAGTGCCACGCCGAGCAGCCAGCGCGATTCGTGCTCGTACAGCGCTCGCAGCGCATAGCGCTCGCCGCGCGCGCAGGCCAGCACGGCGTCTTCGTAGTCGAAGGGCAGGTCGGCAGCGGGCATTCGGCTCGGAGGAACTGCTTGGGACTGCTGGGAGTGCGGGTGCCGAAGCGCGCGCACTCCAACTCTAGCAGCGACCGACTTTGCCGTTCAGGCAGCCTTCCAGAAGATGTAGTCGGCCTGGTACTTGACGATCTCCTTGCGGCCGAGCGTTGCGGCATCACACGCGCTGGCCGGCGCGACACCGCCCTTGGTGGCGACACGCTGGATGAAGGTCACGCCCATCATCCCGCCGGGGCCCGACGCCGGATTGGCCTTCACCAGTTGCAGCGGGATGCTGCCGGCGGCCGCCGGCGCCACGGCCAGTTGAGCGCCGGTGATCTTCGAGCCGTCGCCCGAAGCCCAGGTGGCCGGCGGGCCGTAGTAGCTGCCGAGCTTGGCGCCGCTGCGGCTGTTGAGATCGGCCTGCGGGCCGACGAAGACCCACTCGAACTGGCCGGCTGCGTTGGCCTTGGCGCGGCATTCGTAGGTGATCTCGCCGACGCCGACGGTTTCGAGCGCGACCCGGTTTCCCGCGGGTACCTTGACCGCATCGGGCAACGCGTCCTGACTGAAACCGGCCATCGACATCGTCGGTGGCGTGCTGCTGCAGGCCGCGAGGGTGGCGGCGAAGGATGCGGCGATCGTGAAAGCAATGACTCTTGGCATGGATCGACTCCGGTGAGGTGAAGAAGGATTCAGAACTGGTTCAGCGGCACGGCGATGTCGACCACCATCGCGCCGAAGCTGCCACGCGACGCGGCCAGGCCGGTCAGCAGATCGATGTCGTACAGCCCGGCAACGCCGCCGACGACGATCGACGCCAACGCGCGCTGGGCCACCGTGACGCCGCCGCGCAGCACGCTGTAGATGTCGAAGCCGCCGGCGGTCGGTGCGACGCCGAGCTTGCCGGTCGCCACCAGGAAGCCGGCGTTGGCCGGCGACTGCAGCGCCACCTGCGCGAGGCTGGCGTCGAGCACCAAGAGCGAGGTCGCGGTGGCCGCCGCGAGGTCGTTGTTGGTGTAGGCCGCGCCGAGCACGCCGCTGGCGGTGGCCCCCGGCGTCGCGTTGGCGGTGTAACCGAGCGTGCCGTCGACGGCGGTGGCCGCCAGCGGGTTGACGGTGCCCAGGTTGGCGAACGACTGCCGCAGGTTCTGGCCGGTGTTGGAGACGATGCGCAGCGCGTTGGCTGCCGGGTTGAAGTCCACGCCGAAGGCCGTGGCGGCGGGGTCGGGCACGGTCGTCAGCTGGCCGATCGGCGTGAGCATCGCGCCGGCGGTGTCTACTCGGTACAGGCCGCCAGCATTGCCGACGCCGTAGAGCGCGCCGTCCTGCGGCCTGAAGTCGATGCCGATGAGGCGCGCATCGCTGCCCGTGAAGCCGCCGACCGTGCCGATGACCCAGGTCTTCTCGGGCTTGCGATCGCCGAAGCAGACCAACTGGCCGCCGGCGGTGAGGCCGACCACCGCCAACGGCGTCTTGAGTGAATAGTCGTCCAGCTTGCTGGCATTGGCCGCCGCGCCGCTGGCGCAGCCGGGGCTGGTGCCATCGTCGGCCATCGCCACGGTGGCGGCGGCACAGCACAAGGCCGCGGCTGCGGCGTCTCGAAGGAATCGGTTCATCGGGTCTCTCCAGTGTCGGTGTGGATGTGGCGGCCGGAGCGCGATCGCGCAGGGCTCACACCGGTACTAGCCGCGACGGGCGGCCCTGGATGCAGTGAGCGCGAAACTTTTTGTGGCCTTCGGGAGAAGAACTTCGGCGACATCGGGCGACAGCTCGTCTGACCGCACTGCGCGTGCTGCTCCACCAGGCGGTACAGCGTGGCCTGCACCGGTCGATGGCGCTCGTGGTGGACCGGAGCGCCATCGGGCGCTTCAGGCATGCGGCCCCCGGCGCACATGCGTGGCGATGCTTCGGCTACCATTCCATGCGGCGCGTCGCGAGAGGCCGACACCGGAGGCGCAATGGCGGATGAGGCGGATGTGGCGGACGTGCCGGGGGCTGAAGGGGTCGAGAATGCGGCCGTGCCCCTGGAGCGCGACCTGTTCCTGCGTACGCTGCTGCGCGAGCTGTCGGGCACGCTGCAGGACGTGGTCGGACTCGACGAAGCCTCGGGCTTCATCAGCGTCGTCGGCCAGCGCATCGGCGAGCAGATCAACGCCGACTACCGCGCCGCGCTCGGTGTCGAGTCGCTGAGCGCAACGCAGGTGCCGGCGGTGCTGGTCGACCTGAAGCGGCGCATCCAGGGCGACTTCCACGTCATCGAGCAGACACCGCAGAAGATCGTGTTCGGCAACCGCGCCTGCCCGTTCGGCGACAGGGTGCTCGGCCGGCCGTCGATGTGCATGATGACCTCCGGCGTTTTCGGCGTGATCGCCGCCGAAAACCTCGGCTCGGCCAAGGTCGTGCTCGAGCAGACGATCGCCGACGGCGCCGCCGCATGCCGCGTCGTCGTCCATGTCGGCCCCAGCGCCGAAGCGGATGCAGCCTCCGGCCGCGAATACTTCCAGAGCTGAGACCCGCGCGCCGATGTCGGGCGATGCCGCCGCGGGCCGGATGGCGGTGATCGACGCGCTGCCGGAGGCCACGCTGCTGCTCGAGCGAGACGGCGGGGTGCTGGCCGCCAACCCGGCCGCCTGCCGCCTGCTCGCCCAGACGCGCGTGGAACTGACGGGCCGGCCACTGGCCACGCTGGTGTACGAGCCTCCCGCGGCCGTGTCCGAACTGCTGCAGCGCTGGGCGCGCGGCCGCCAGTTCACGCTCGGTGCGCTGACGCTTCTGACGACAGGCGGCGTGCAGCGCTGCCGCGCCGACGGCGCGCTGGTGCAGCCCAGCGGCGACGCCGGCGGCGCCGTGCTGCTGTTGCGACTGCAGCCGCACAGGCAGGCCAGCAGTGGATTCCTCGCGCTCAACCAGCGCATCGATGCGCTGACGCGTGAGGTGGCTGCGCGGCGCGCCGCCGAGCGCACGCTGGTCGAGCAGCGCGAGTGGATGCGCGTCACGTTGCGCAGCATCGGCGACGCGGTCATCGCCACCGACGGCGAGGGCCGGGTGCTGCTGATGAACCCGGTGGCCGAGGCGCTGTGCGGCTGGACCGCTGCCGCGGCGGCCGGCCGGCGGCTCGACGAGGTGTTCGTGATCGTCAACGAAGACACCCGCGCCCCGGTCGAGAGCCCGGTGGCCATGGTCCTGCGCGAGGGGCGCATCGTCGGCCTGGCCAACCACACGCTGCTGCTGCGCCCCGCCGGCGGCGAATCGCCCATCGACGATGCCGCGGCGCCCATCGTGGACGATCAGGGGCGCACCCGCGGCGTGGTGCTGGTGTTCCGCGACATCAGCGAGCGCATGCGCGACGAAAGCCGGCGCGCGATCTTCGAGGCGCAGATGCGCGACGCGCAGAAGATGCAGGCCATCGGCACCCTGGCCGGCGGCATCGCGCACGACTTCAACAACGTGCTCGGCTCGATCCTGACCAACGCCGCGCTGGCGCGCGACCCGCTGCACGAGACCCATCCTTCGGTGCTGCGGCTGCAACTGCTCAGCCGCGCCGCCGAGCGCGCGCGAGACCTGGTGCGCCAGATCGTCACCTTCAGCCGCCAGGAGCCGCAGGTGCTGCGCCGCCAGCGCGTGCGCCCGCTGGTCGACGAGGCGATCAGCATGCTGCGCGGCACCTTGCCGTCGGTGGTCCAGCTCGAATGCGTGCTGACCGACGAACCCCTCGCGGCGCTGCTCGATGCAACGCAGTTCGAGCAGGTGGTGCTCAACCTGTGCACGAACGCCTGGCATGCCTCGCAGGGCAGCACCGGCTGGATCCGCGTCACGCTTGACGAGGTGCAGGTCGATGCCGACGGTGCGGGGCCCGACCCGCGCCTGGCCGCCGGGCGCTACGCGCACCTGCAGGTCGCCGACGGCGGCTGCGGCATGGACGAGGCGACGATGGCGCGCATCTTCGAGCCCTTCTACACCACCAAGCCGGCCGGCCAGGGCACCGGGCTGGGCTTGTCGGTGGTGCACGGCATCGTCGCCGAGCACCGCGGCGTGATCGCGGTGCACAGCCGCGTCGGCGTGGGTACGCGATTCGACCTCTACTTCCCGGCGGTCGAGCTCGACGAGTTGCAGCCCGCGGCGCCGCCCGCGGTACTGCAGCCAGCGCGCGGCGACGGCTTGCACGTGCTCTATGTAGACGACGACGAGATCATGGTCATCACCGTCGAGGCTCTGCTCATGCGCGAGGGTTACCGCGTCACCGGCTGCGCGAGCGGCGCCGAGGCGATAGCGCTGGTGCGCGCCCGACCGCAGGACTTCGACGCCGTCATCGCCGACTTCAACATGCCCGGCAGCACCGGGCTCGACGTTGCGCGGGCGGTGCGCGGCATCCGCGCCGACCTGCCGGTGGCGATCACCTCGGGCTACCTCTCCGATGACCTGCGCAGCGGTGCCGCGGACGCGGGTGTGCGAGCGCTGCTGAACAAGGAGAACACGCTCGAGCAGCTGTGCGCCCTGCTGAGCGGCATGCTGCCACCCCGGCCCGCTGCGCCGCCGGGTGTCTCGAGCGCCTGACCCTTCAGCGCGGGCAGGGGTGATGGCGCGGATCTTGTCGCGCGTCGCCCAGCTGCTCGTCGCGACGAGCGGTGCTGCCTCACTGAAGCAAGCCCGCGAGTCTGCGCGATGCCGAGATCTCCGGCATGAGCGGCCACGACGTGTGCGAGGCCCTTCGCTTCAACGACCCCGACGGGCATTGCCGCCGGGGGGCTTGCCTGCGTGCGCGACCCGACGCGCTCGCGGCCGACGCCTGCCCAGGGGGGCCTACTTCGGCGCCTGGTAACCGGCGCCGCCCGCCTTCTTCATCGCCTCGACGGCCTCGTTCATGGTCAGCAAGGGCGTGGTGCGGTAGCTGCTCATCGCGCCGCTGGCCCCGATTGCCATCGACAGCGACGCCGCCGCGGTCGCGTCGGGCAACTCGGCGATCGCGACGATGTCGTACTCCCCGAACGTCAACCACAAGCCGTGCAGCTTGCCGCCCATCTTCTCGATCATCGGGCGGATCGCGGCGGCGCGGTCCTGTGGATTCTTGACCATGGCACCGATCGCTGCCGTGCCGTACGAGGCCTGGACCATGAAGTGGGGCATGAGAGTCTCCTCTGTTGTTGTGCGGAAGGCCCGCCCGAGAAATCGTACGCCGATGCTCCTGAAAGACAAGCGCCGCTTCAGGCCCGCTGCGGCCAGGTCGCGAGCAGCAGGCCGGCAAGCGCCAACACGAAGGCCGTGACATGCCCGCTGCCGAAGGGCTCGCCAAGGAACACGACACCGACCAGCGCGGCGCTCACCGGCAGCATCACGGTGAAGACCCCCGCCCGCGGTGCCGGCACGTGGCGCAGGCCCTGCATCCACAGCCACACGGTGACCACGCTGGCGGCGATGGCGTAGAACACGAGCAGGGTCCAGGTCGGCAGCGGCACCGCCGCGAAGTCGAATTGCAGCGCCTGCCAGACGCCGAAGGGCGTGACCAGCGCCAGCCCCCACAGATTGATCAAGGCGCTGATGCGCCGTGGCGAGACCTGGCCCGTCAGGCGCTTGCCGATCACGACGTAACTCGCTTCGCAGACGACGGCGCCGAGCAGCAGCGCATAACCCCACCAGGGCGCAGACGCGGCGTTGTCGCCTGCGGCCGGTTTGGCCAACGCAAGCAACACGATGCCCGCGCCGGCGCAGCCAATCGCCGCCTGCACCCGCGGCACGATGCGTTCACGCAGGAAGATGCGCGACAGCAGTGCGACGGCAGCGGGGATCGCCGCCATCACCACGCCGGCGGCGAGCGCCGAGGTGGCCGCGACGCCGTACAGCATGCAGATCGAGAAGCCGAAGTTGCCGAGGAAGCTCTCCCAGAACAGCAACCTGCGGTCGTGTGCCGAGAGAAGCGCTTCGCCTTCGGCGCGGTGGACCCAGTGCAGCATCGCCAACGCGGCGATGCCGAAGCGCAGCCAGGCAAGCAGGAAGACCGGGAACACCGCGACAAGCAGTTTCGACAACCCGACATAACTGCCCACCAGCGCCATGCTGGCGGCGAGGCAGACGTAGGCGGTGATCGGGGGCCGCGCTGCGTTCATTCAGAACGTGGCGGCGTAACGATCGAGTTCCCAGGCACTGACGTGCCGCACGTAGGCGATCCATTCATCGCGCTTCAGGCGCACGAACTCGGCCGCGAGCGTGGGGCCGAGCGCGGCGCAGACCACCGGGTCGGCTTCGAGTGCGTCGATCGCTTCGCACAACGACTGCGGCAGCAGCGCGATGCCACGTGCGTGGATCTGCGCCAGCGGCAGGTCGAACAGATCGTCGGTGCAATCGGGTCCGGGGTCCAGTCGGCGATCGATGCCGTCCAGCCCCGCGGCGATCAGCGCCGCCGTGGCGAGGTAGGGGTTGGCGCTGGCGTCGGGCACGCGCCACTCGAAGCGTCCGGGCAGGGTGCGAACCAGGGCGGTGCGGTTGTTCGGGCCGTGCGCCACATACGCCGGGGCCCAGGTCGTTCCCGACAGCGATTCGCCTACGGTCAAGCGTTTGTAGGAGTTGACGGTAGGCGCCGCCAGCGCGGTGAGGGCCGGGGCATGGGCCAGCACGCCGGCGACGAACTGGCGTCCGGTCTCCGACAAGGTGCCACCGGCCGGCGGATCGAACACGCAGCGCTCACCCTCCCACAACGACACATGAAAGTGCAGGCCGCTGCCGGGCTGGTTGGCGAAGGGCTTGGGCATCATCGAGAACACCATGCCGTGTGCCTCGGCGAGCGCGTGCGCGGCGAGTTTGAACAGCATCAGGTGGTCGGCGCTGCGCAGCGCTTCGTCGTAGGCGAAGTTGAGCTCGTACTGGCCGTGCGCGTCCTCGTGGTCGAGTTG
>DATDER010000201.1:0-5148 GCA_036523095.1 Rubrivivax sp. | reverse complement strand
CCCCCGAGACGTAGAGCGGCTGCGTGAGGTTCTTCGCCGGCGCGTTCAGCCGCGCGCGCAGGTCCGGCTCCTCGCCGTCGCGGGTGAAGGTGATGCAGTCCACGGGGCAGATGTCCACGCACGCGTCGCACTCGATGCACAACTTCGGGGCGAAAACCGTCTGCACGTCGCAGTTCAGGCACCGCTGGGCCTCGCTCCAGGCGAGCGCGGGGTCGAATCCCAGCTCGACCTCCTGGCGGATGTCCTTCAGGGCGATGGTCAGGTCCTTGAGCGGCACCTTGAAGCGCGCCTCGGGAGCCACCTGGTTGTCGTAGCTCCACTCGTGGATGCCCATCTTCTGCGACATCAGGTTGACGTGCGGCGGCGGTCGCTGGCGCACGTCTTCGCCGTGCAGGAAGCGGTCGATCGACAGCGCCGCCTCGTGCCCGTGTGCCACCGCGGTGATGATGTTCTTCGGCCCGAAGGCGGCGTCGCCGCCGAAGAAGACCTGCGGCAGCGTGGACTGGAAAGTGGTGGCATCCAGCACCGGCAGGCCGGCCGCGTCGAAGGCGACGCCGCTGTCACGCTCGATCCAAGGGAAGGCGTTTTCCTGGCCGACCGCGATCAGCACGTCGTCGCACGCGAACTCGACCTCGGGCGCGCCGGTCGGCACCAGGCTGCGCTTGCCGTTGGCGTCGAAGACCGCCTGCACGACTTCGAAGCGCATGCCGACGAGGCGCCCGCCTTCGTGCACGAAGGCCTTGGGGACGTGGAAGTTGATGATCGGGATGCCTTCGTGCTGGGCGTCCTCCTTCTCCCATGGCGAGGCCTTCATCTCGTCGAAGCCCGAACGCACGACGACCTTGACGTCGTCGGCGCCGAGACGCCGCGCCGAGCGGCAGCAGTCCATCGCGGTGTTGCCGCCGCCGAGCACGATCACCCGCTTGCCGATGCGCGTGACATGGCCGAAGGACACCGACGCGAGCCAGTCGATGCCGATGTGGATGCCTGGCGCGGCCTCCTGCCGCCCGGGCAGGCCGAGGTCGCGCCCGCGCGGCGCGCCGCAGCCGACGAAGTAGGCGTCGAAACCCTGGACCAGCAGCGCCTTCATCGAGTCGATGCGCTGGCCGGAACGGAACTCGACCCCGAGGCCGAGGATGTAACCCGTCTCTTCGTCGATGATTTCCTCGGGCAGCCGGAAGCGCGGAATCTGGCTGCGGATGAAACCGCCCGCCTTGGCTTCGCCGTCGAACACGGTCACCGCGTAACCCTGCGTGGCGAGGTCGCGCGCGACGGCGAGCGAGGCCGGACCGGCGCCGACGCAGGCGACCTTCTTGCCGTTCTTGGGCGGCACGCGCGGGATCCGTGCGCGTATGCCGTCGCCTTTGAAGTCGGAGGCCACGCGCTTGAGGCGGCAGATCGCCACCGGCTCGGGCTTGGCCGCGTTGTGTTCTTCGACCCGCCCGCGCCGGCAGGCGGGCTCGCACGGCCGGTCGCAGGTGCGGCCGAGGATGCCGGGGAAGACGTTCGAGACCCAGTTCACCATGTAGGCGTCGTCGAAACGACCCTGCGCGATGAGGCGGATGTACTCGGGAACCGGGGTGTGCGCGGGGCACGCCAGTTGGCAATCGACGACCTTGTGGAAGTAGGCCGGATCGCTTACGTCGGTGGCGCGCACTGGTCGTCTCCTCGCAGGGCCTCGCGCCACCGGATGTGTCCGGCAGCAATGCAGCGGGCCCCGTCGTTGTGCAGCCAGTCTACGCCCGCAGCCTCAGGCCCAGCACCGCGGGCAACCCGCATGACGTGCTTTGCGCACGAAGTCCTGCCTTGCCCGGATCCGACGAGCGCCGCGAGGTGCGGCGCCCCGCCGGCCTAGAACGCCCCGGTCAGGAAGGCCTGCAAGCCGGAGTAGCCCGTCTTGAGCCGGCCATCGAAGGAGTCCTTCTCCACATCGACGCGGCTCGAGAAGCGGTTGTATCCCAGGCCCAGGCCGAAGTTGCGGCTGTACATCCAGGTGGCGCTCACCCGCAGGTCCGACCACGTGCCGTCGTAGGCGTCGTACTTGAGTTTGAAGAACTGGGCCTGCGCGTCGATGTACCAGTTGGGCGCCACGACCCAGCCTGCGCGCAGGCCGATGACCGGCAGCGGGGCCGACACCGAGTTGGTCTGGGTCGCCCCGGAGACGGGGGTGGAATTGCCGTTGCCATCGGTGATCGTGGCATCGCCCTTCAAGCTGATCTTGGCGTCCGTCACGTGCACGCCGATGCTGGCCGCCACCTCATAGCTCGGCTCGCGCACGAAGGCGTACTCGTAGGCGAGTTCGGCAGTCTGGAACTTGGTCGTGGCTTCGACACGGCCATTGGCGCTGAAGGTGTAGTCACCCCACTCGACGTCCTCGTCGATCACCCTCGAGCGATTGACGGTGTTGTCGAAGTACATGAACCGCAAGTGGTGCGCGGGTGTGATACGCCACATCACGTCGGCACGGAAGCGCGTCGCGTCGTTGCCGCGGCCGAAGGTCTCGTCGAAGTCGACTTCAGGGTTGTTGCCGGACGTGCCGTCCAGACTGCCCTTGAACGTGTTGCTCAGCACGAAGACGCCGAGATTGAAGACCCAAGGCGCGTCGAGCATCGCCTGCGCGGGCGCCCCCGACTGGGCCTGGGCCGTGCCGGCCGTGGCCACGAGCAGGCCGGCCAACATGAGTGGAAGGCGCCGAACTGAAAGCAAGGATGTCATCGTGTTCTCTCGTGTTGCGGATGTCCCAACAACCGCATCATCGCTCAGCCGATCGGCGTTGGCATCCGAACCTGCCCGCAGGAGACCACTTTCGCACACCCTCGTTGCGCCGTCACACCACCCGCACCACCTTCGTCAGTCCGTCGACCTTGCGCCCCTTGCGCGCCCGCCTGCCGGTGTGCGCTTCCAGGGCGGCCGCCTTGAGTACAGCGTCCTTCGGCTTGCCGCCGCGCCCGCTGCCGATGACCTGCAGGCTGTCACTGTACGTGGCCACCGACAGCAAGGGCGACTTGGCATTGACATCCATCAAGGTCAGCCCCTTGCCGCCAGCCGACTGCAGCCGCAGTTCGTCCAGGGCGAATGCCAACAGCCGGCCATCCAGCGCCAGACAGGCGACCTGGGTGTGCGTGGCGGCGACCACCACCGGCGGCAGCACACGGTCGTCCGGCTCCAGCGTGAGGAAGGCCTTGCCCCCCTTGTTGCGGCCGACGAGGTCGCCCGCCTTGGCGAGCAGGCCGAAGCCGCCGGTGTTGGCGAGCAGCAGCGTGGTGTCGGCAGCGCCTGCAAAGTAGTGCGCCGGCTGCGTGCCCGGCTCCAGGTCGATGAGCGAGGTGATCGGCGTGCCGTCGCCGCGCCCGCCCGGCAGCGCCGAAGCGGCCACGCTGTAAACGCGCCCGTTGCTGCCGAAGACGGCCAGCGTGTCGACACTGCGGCAAGGGAACACGCCATGGAGCCCGTCGCCGGGCTTGAACTGCAACGCAGCGATGTCGATGTCGTGGCCCTTGAGCGCGCGCGCCCAGCCCTTCAGGCTCACGACCACGGTCACCGCTTCGTCCAGCACGGTCGTCGACGCGACCGCCCGGCGTTCCTCCTGGATCAGCGTGCGGCGATCGTCGCCGTGCATCTTGGCGTCGGCCTCGATTTCCTTGATCAGCGTGCGGCGCAGCGCGGCGGGGCTGCCGAGAATCTCCTCGAGCCTGGCGCGGTCCTCGCCCAGCGACTTCAACTCCTGCTCGATCCGTAAAGCCTCCAGCCGCGCCAGCTGGCGCAGCCGGATGTCGAGGATGTCGTCGGCCTGGCGCTCGCTCAAGCTGAAGCGTGCGATCAAGGCCGGCTTGGGCTCGTCGGCGTTGCGGATGATCCGGATCACCTCGTCGATGTTCAGCAGCACCAGCTGCCGGCCTTCGAGCACGTGGATGCGGTCGAGCACGCGCGCCAGCCGGTGCTGGGTGCGGCGCTGCACCGTCGACTGGCGGAAGGCGATCCACTCGCCGAGCATCTGGCGCAGGCTCTTCTGCACCGGCCGCCCGTCCAGCCCGACCATCGTCAGGTTCAGCGGCGCGCTGGTCTCCAGGCTGGTGTGTGCGAGCAAGGTGGTGATGAGGTCTTGCTGTTCGATGCTTCGGCTGCGCGGCTCGAAGACCAGGCGCACCGCGTCTTCCTTTCCCGACTCGTCACGCACCGCGTCCAGCACCGCGAGCACACCCGCCTTGAGCTGCGTCTGCTCCGCACTCAAGGCCTTCTTGCCCGCCTTTACCTTCGGATTGGTGAGCTCCTCGACCTCTTCGAGCACCTTCTGCGCGCTCGTGCCGTGCGGCAGCTCGGTCACCACCAGCTGCCACTGGCCGCGCGCCAGATCCTCGACCTTCCAGCGTGCACGCAGCTTCAGGCTGCCGCGGCCCGAGCGGTAGGCGGCATGGATGTCCGCGGCCGGGCTGATGAGCTGGCCGCCGCCGGGGAAGTCGGGCCCCGGCAGGATGCGGAACAGCTCGTCGTCGGGCAGCTTGTCGTTGCGCATCAGGGCCACCGCCGCAGCGGCCACCTCGCGCAGGTTGTGGCTCGGGATTTCGGTCGCCAGGCCGACGGCGATGCCGCTCGCGCCGTTCAGCAGCACGAAGGGCAGGCGCGCGGGCAGCAGGCGCGGCTCGTCGTGGGAGCCGTCGTAATTGGGCTGGAAGTCGACCGTGCCTTCGTCGAGCTCGTCGAGGAGCAGGCGCGCGATCGGCGCCAGCCGCGCTTCGGTGTAACGCATGGCCGCGGCGCCGTCGCCGTCGCGGCTGCCGAAGTTACCCTGGCCGTCGATCAGCGGGTAGCGCAGGCTGAAACCCTGTGCCATGCGCACGAGCGCGTCGTAGGCGGCGGTATCGCCATGGGGGTGGAACTTGCCCAGCACGTCGCCGACGACCCGCGCGCTCTTCACCGGCTTGGCGCCCCCCGCGCCGCTGAATCCCAGGCCCATGCGCTGCATCGAATACAGGATGCGGCGCTGCACCGGTTTCTGGCCGTCGCACACATCGGGCAGCGCGCGCCCCTTGACGACGCTGAGCGCGTATTCGAGGTAGGCGCGTTCGGCGTAGGCCGTCAAAGAGACGGCGTCCGCGGGGTCGGGCGGCGGGGGGTCGAAGAGGTCGTTCATCGGGGCATCGAAGGCTT
>DATDER010000200.1:0-6612 GCA_036523095.1 Rubrivivax sp. | reverse complement strand
TGCCGCCGTTGGCTTCGACGATGGCGCGCGTGGTCTTCGAGGTCTCACGGCCCCACACATAGTCGTTGGTCAGCAGCACCCAGTTCTTGCCGTTGACCTTGATCGCGTTCTTGACGATGGCGTGGGCGAAGTTGGTGCCGTTGCCGTCCCACACGAACTTCACGCGGTGACAGTCCTTGCCGGCCTCGGTGGGTGAACTGGAGTTGGTGTTGAGGAAGATGCAGCCGTACTTCTGCGCCACCTGCGAAATGGCGTTGGCCACGCCCGAATGCAGCGCACCGACGAGGAAGGCCGCATCGTTGCGGCTGATCATGCGTTCGGCCACGCGCGAGCCGGTCGCCGGCGTGGTCTCGGTGTCCATGTGGATGGCTTCGATGCGCCGGCCGAGCACGCCGCCCTTGTCGTTGAATTCCTTGATGGCCATCATCGCGCCCAGCCGCTCCATGCCACCGCTGGCGCCGTACTGGCCGGAGGCATCCATCGTCAGGCCGATGACCAGCGGCTTCGGGCTAGCCGCCTGCGCCCAGGCGCGATGCACGCTCCAGGGGCCGAAGAAGCTGCCTACGCCGGCAGCGGCGGCGGTGCCGGTGAGGATGCGGCGCCGTACGGTCGAGACGGCGGTGTCGAGGTTGTCTGCGCTGGCAACGGTCTTGTCGGTCATGATCTTGTCTCCATCGGTTGTGCGGTTGCGGGAAGGACGGGCGCTACTGGGGCGCGACACGGGGAACGATGCTCACGGCATTGAGTTGCTCCTGAGCCCTGAACAGCGAGGCAATGAAGGCCTCGCCGTGGCCCAGGTTGCTGGCCGCGACGAAGCTCTGGTGCGCCGCCTCGGCGATGTAGCTGGTGGTCGGCAGCGACTCGCTCAGGTGGGTGAAATAGCGCAGGTCCTTGCGGCCGTTGTCGATGGCGAACTTCAGCCCGCTCAGGTCGCCTTGCAGCATGCGCCCGACCATCATCTGGAAGATGCCGGAATTCACACCGCCGGCCGAGATCACGTCGAACAACTTCTGCAGCGACAGCCCCGACTTGGCCGCAGCCGCCACGGCTTCGGCGATGGCGGCGGCTGTCGTCATGGCCAGCATGTTGTTGATCAGCTTGAGCACATGGCCATGGCCGGGCGGGCCGACGGGGATGATGTTTTCGCAGAAGGCGGCGAGGATCGGCCTGGCGCGCTCGAAGTCCTGTTGATCGGCACCGACCATGCTGTTCAAGCGCCCTTCTTCGGCTTCCTTCGGCGTGCGTGCCAGCGGCGCGTCGATGAAGCTCACACCGCGTGCGGCAAAGTCGGCGCGGATGCGCGTGCTCGATGCCGGTTCGGCAGTCGAGGTGTCGATGACCAGCCCGCCACTTGGCACAGCGGCCAGCAGGCCGTCGTCGCCGTAGACGAGCTGCTCGACTTGCGGCGAGCCGGTGACGCAGACGATCACCGCCTCGCAGCCTTGCGCCAGTTCAACGCGGCTCTTGCATTCCAGCGCGCCGGCGGCCAGCAGGTCGGCCAGGTTGGCGCGGTTGCGGTGTGCAGTGAAGCGCAGGCCGAAGCCCTTGGCCAGCAGGTTTCTGGCCATGCCGTGGCCCATCATGCCCAGACCGATGAAGCCGATCGTCTTGTTCATTCGTGTGTCGCTTTCAAGGTGTGTACCGGTGCGGGCGGTAGCGTGGCTTGGCGCGACTGCTGCCAAAGCGCAATCAGCCGTTGGTAGCGCGCGGCGACCTCGCTCACCACGCCGGCGTCGTCCAGCGTACCGGCCAGCCAGGCGTTGGCGGCATCGCCGAAGATCGATCGGCCGACCGCAAAGCCCTTGCACAAGGGCTGACCCGCGGCGACCTGGAAGCCTCGGGCGAGCACGTCCTCGCTGGCCTCCAGGCCGAGCAGGAGCACGCCACGGCAATGCGCGTCGTTGTCGCCGATCACTCGCGCGATGCCGTGCCACGCCGACGCTTCGAGCGGCGGCACGAGCTTCCACCAGTCGGGCTTCACGCCGGCCGCATACACCGCGGCCATGCCGCGCGCCAGCGTGCGCGTATCAGACGGCAGCTCACGCGGCGGGATCAGTTCGAGCAGCAGTTCGTGGCCGGTCGCGTGGCAGGCCTGCTGCAGCGACAGCAGCGTGGCCAGTTGCTGGCGCGTCAGCGCCGGCGCGTCATCCGGGTGCAACGCGAGCAGGCATTTCACCACCTGCTCCGTCGGCCAGGTGCGCAGCGCCAGCGCGACATTCCCGCCGGCTTCGAAGGCCAGCGGGCGCGAGCCCGGCACCTCGACCGGGCGGCCGATCCACCAGCCGCCGCCGCTGAGCCGGCACAGCACCTCTTCGCCGTAGGAGCCATCGACGATCACGCCGGGCTGCGCGAAGCCCGCGCCCGGCGTCGTATCGCCCGCATGCTGCTCGCGCGCCGCGGCGTAGCCGCGCTCGGCGGCGTGGGCCACCAGGTGCTTGAATTGGGCAATGCGCTCACGCGGCGCGCCATGGGACGCGGCCAGTTCCTCGAGCTGCGAGCGGTGGTCGAAAGCCAGCACGGCCAGCGCTGGCCATTCGCGATGGCGTGTGCTCGCGCGGTGCAATTGTTCCAGCGCCACGTCGTCGCGCAGGCGCAGATGCCTCGACCCGTGGGCGATGAACTGCGACAGCTCCACCCAACTCGGCATGGCCGGCGCGCAACCATGCCGCGACACCACCAGCGCACCGCAGGCATTGGCATAACGCAGCGCGTCGATCAACGGCTCGCCGCGCACCCAGCCGCGCAGCAAGCCGGCCATGAATGCGTCACCGGCACCGAGCACGTTGAAGACCTCGACCGGGAAGCCCGGGCCGTGCTGACCGTCGTCCAGGCTCAAAGGAATGGCTCCCGCAAAGGCCGTGCAGCCCATCGGCCCGCGTTTCATGACGATCAGCGCGGGCGTGAGCTCACGCATGCGTCGCAGCGCGCCCAGGCTGTCGCCGCTGCCGCCGGCGATATGGATCTCATCCTCGGTGCCCACCAGCAGATCGCACAGCGGCAGCACGTCCTGCAGGCTGCGGCTGACCTCGTCCGAGGCCACATAGCGCTGCTCGCCCAGCCCCGGCGAGGTCAATCCCCACAGCACGGGCCGGTAGTCGATGTCCAGCGCCACGCGCGTGCCGGCCGCCTGCGCCGCATGCATCGCCTTCAGGCACGCCGCACGCGTGCCGGGCTGCGACAGGTGCGTGCCCGATACCAGCAGCACACGTGCGGCCGCGATGCGCGACGCATCCACGTCGTCCTCGCACAGGCCCATGTCGGCGCACTGGTTGCGATAGAACAGCAACGGAAAGGTGTCGCGATCCTTGATGCCCAGGAAGACCAAGGCGGTCAGCCGCCACGGGTCCGTGCGCAGCATCGACACGTCCACACCTTCGCGCGCCAGCGTCTCGCGCACGAAACGGCCGTTGTGCTCGTCGCCGACGCGGCTGAGCATGGCGGCCTTGAGGCCCAGGCGCGACGCGCCCACTGCGGTGTTGGCCGGCGAGCCGCCGAGGTATTTCGCGAAGGTGCTGGCGTCCTCGAGGCGCGCGCCGATCTGCTCGCTGTACAGATCGACGGCGGCACGGCCCATGCAGATCAGCTCGAGATCGCGCGACGACGAGACGCTCATCAGGCAACCTCCTGGTATTGGAGAGGCGTCGAGTCGCTGCGACGCAGGGTTGTCCACGGGGCTTGGTTGTGGACAACGCGCTGGCCCCGCATCAGGCCACGGGGCGTGTTGTCCACAACTGCGAAGCACCCGGTGGGCAACCCGTGTTCAGCGCGCTGGGTGCGAATTTGTGCGGCATTGACACCGCCAGGGAGAACCGCCGAAGGTATGAACCGACTTCCGTGCCCCCGGGGTGACTGCCCAGTGCGCTTGCCTTTCGAAGGCCCGCATGAGACCCGCAGCCCACGGGGTGCCGGAAGGCCACCACGGGCCACAGGATGTAGCGCCAGGCCTACCCAGCTGGAGCGCCAATTGATGAGCTTCCCGCCGCGCCTTCCGACACGCGCAGTCATACCGCAACTTCGAGGAGTTTGTCCATGAGTACAGAATTCTTCGCCGGCCTGGACTGGGCCGTGCATACCCACGCGGTGTGCGTCATCGACGCCTCGGGCACGGTGCGCGAGCGCTTCGAGATCGCCCACGACCGCGAGGGGCTGGCCGAGCTGATGCGCCGCCTGGCGCGCTTTGGCGCGAGCGTGCGCATCGCCATCGAGCGCCCCTCGGGCCTGATCGTCGATGCGCTGGTCGAGGCCGGCCACCAGGTCTTCCCGATCCACCCCAACGCAGTCAAGGCCAGCCGGCCACGCTACCGCAGCCACGGCGGCAAGAGCGACGCCTCGGACGCCTACCTGCTGGCCGACTTGCTGCGCACCGATGGGCACCGCTGGGCGGCGCTGGCGCCGCAGTCCGCTTCGATTCGCGCGCTGCGCGCCGTGGTGCGCTCGCGTGACGATCTGGTGGCCACTCGCGTGGCCCTGGGCAATCAGCTGCACAGCACGTTGCAGGCCTTCTGGCCCGGCGCTGCATGCATCTTCGCCGACATCACCTCGCCCATCGGACTGGCGTTCCTGAAGCGCTACCCCTCGCCTACAAAGGCGGCCCGTCTGAGCGAGGCTCAGCTTGAGCGCTTTTGCCGCACCCAGCACTACAGCGGCCGGCGCAGCCCGGCCGAGCTGCTGGCGCGTCTGCACACCGCCGCACAAGGATTGGTTGCCCCACTCACCGCCGAATCGATGGCCCAGGTCGTGCGCTCGATGGTGGCCGTGCTCAACCCGCTGGTCGCTCAGATATCGGCGCTGACGCGGCGTATTGAGAGCTTCGTGGCGTCCACGCCCGACGGGCAGATCATCATGTCCTTCCCGCGCGCCGGTCGTGTGTGCGCCGCTCAGATCCTGGCCGAGTTGGGTGACGTGCGCGAACGCTTCCCCACGCTCGATCGGCTCGTTGCCGAGGCCGGCGCGGCACCGGTGACCTACCAGTCCGGCAAAACGCGCAGCGTCGCCTTCCGCTGGGCCTGCAATCGCCGCCTGCGCCAAGCCATCACTTGTCTGGCAGACAACTCGCGCCATGCCAACGCCTGGGCCCGCAGCATCTATGCCGCCGCACGGGCCCGCGGCTGCGATCACCCACACGCCACACGCATCCTCGCACGCGCTTGGTTGGGCGTGATCTGGCGCGCCTGGATCAACCGCAAACCCTATGACCCCAAGCTTCACAACGCCGCCCTCAAGCTCGCTTCGGCAGGAGGTTGACACCGGATGTCTCATGCTTGCACCCTGGGCGCCATCCGCCGTCCTGCCAAGCGGGAGCATGTGCGCTTGGGGCGTCCCGGCGAACCCATCAGATGGGGTCCCAGCTGAACACGTCCGCCGAGCGGTGCAGCGGATAGAAGTCTGCCTTCATCGCCGGTATCGCATGCGAGGCCACCGTCTCGGGCGTCCAGCCCTCGGCGCGGTGCACCGAGCGGATCGGCCGGCTCTGGCTCATCAGGAAGATCTCGTTGGCACGCACCGCGAAGATCTGCGCGCTCACGTCCTTGGCCTCGTCGCTGCAAAGAAACACCGCCAGCGGCGCGATCTTGTTGGCCTCCATCGCCTTGATCTTGCCCAGCCGCGCCTGCTGCTCCGGCGTGTCGCTGGGAATGGTGCCGATGAGCCGGCTCCAGGCGAACGGCGAGATGCAGTTGCTGCGCACGTTGAAGCGCGCCATGTCCAGCGCGATCGACTTCGACAGACCGACGATGCCCAGCTTGGCGGCGGCGTAGTTGGCCTGGCCGAAGTTGCCGACCAACCCCGAGGTCGAGGTCATGTGCACGAAGGCGCCGCGCTCCTCGCTGCGAAAGATCGACGCCGCGGCGCGCGACATGTAGAAGCTGCCGTTCAGGTGCACGTCGATGACCATCTTCCACTCGTCCACCGACATGTTGTGGAAGATGCGGTCGCGCAGGATGCCGGCGTTGTTGACCACGGCATGCAAGGTACCGAAGCTGTCGGTGGCGCACTGGATGATGCGGTTGGCCGATGCCCATTCGGCCACGCTGTCGGTGTTGGCCACCGCCTTGCCGCCAGCCGCTGTGATCTCGTCCACCACCTGCTGCGCCGGGCCGGCGTCATGCCCGGCACCGGTTTCCGAAACCCCCGGGTCGTTGACCACCACCGACGCGCCCTGCGCAGCCATGGCGATGGCAAAGTCTCGGCCGATGCCACGCCCTGCCCCGGTGACGATGATCGATTTGCCGTCCAGCATGCCCATTGAGAATCTCCTCGTGCGCGCCCCCGCCGGGGCCCATCTGATGCATTCTCACGCAAAGCGCAAAGCATCCAACAGTCCGAGAACCCTCATGCCCGACACCGACAAAGACCTTGCATCGCATGCCGAGCGCCGCGCCTACTGGACCGAGCAGTTCGACGCCGCCTACCGCTTCATGTTCGAGGCCATCCTGCCCTATCCGGTGGCCGAGTGTGGCGAGGCGATGGTGTCGCTGCAACAGGCTGCACAGGCGGCCGATGTGGACGTGCAGTTTTCCGCCGCGCCGCATGTGCGCGGTCTGCCGCGCCTGTACTACCTGCGCAACGGCCAGATACCGGGATTCATCGGCGCCGCCGCCGAGATGAACGAGC
>DATDER010000199.1:0-17392 GCA_036523095.1 Rubrivivax sp. | reverse complement strand
GGTTCAACTCGGCGACAAGGTCGCCGAAGGCACGCTGGTGCTGCTGCTGGAAGCAGCCGGGGCCGCAACGCCGGTGGCGGCACCGCCCGCTGCCGCGCCTGCACCTGCACCTGCACCTGCACCTGCGGTCGCACCAGCCGCGCCGGCGCCGGCCGCGGCGGCCGGCCCGGTCGACTTGCTGGTGCCTGACATCGGTGACTTCGACGAGGTCGCCGTGATCGAGGTCTTCATCAAGGCCGGCGACACGGTCAAAGTCGAGCAGAGCCTGATCACGGTCGAAAGCGACAAGGCCTCGATGGAAATCCCGTCGTCGCACGCCGGTGTCGTGAGCGCGGTGAAGGTCCAGGTCGGCGACAAGGTCAAGAAGGGCTCGCTCGTCGCGGTGTTGCAGGGGGCAGCCGGTGCATCGGCTGCTGCACCTGCCCCGGTGGCAGCGCCTGCTGCCGCTGCGGCGCCTGTCGCTCCGGCGCCGATCGTGGCCGCTGCCCAGGCGCCCGCATCCGCATCCGCAGCGGTGGCGGCACACGACCCGACGGCCGCGAAGGGCGCGCTGCCGCATGCATCGCCGTCGATACGGCGCCTGGCGCGCGAACTTGGTGTGCCTTTGGCAGAGGTCAAGGGCAGCGCGCCGAAGGGCCGCATCACGCAGGCCGACGTGCAGGGCTTTGTAAAGGGTGTCATGTCGGGCGCATTGCAGACGGCAGCGCAGGCGGCCAAGGCGCCCGCCGCCCCGGCTGCGGCTGCGGCGGGTGGTGCTTTCCCCGGCCTCCTGCCATGGCCCAAGGTGGACTTCGCCAAGTTCGGCCCGGTCGAGCGCAAGGACATGAGCCGGATCAAGAAGATCAGCGGCGCCAACCTGCACCGCAACTGGGTGGTGATCCCGCACGTCACCAACCACGACGACGCCGACATCACCGAGCTCGAAGCCTTCCGCGTGCAGTTGAACAAAGAGAACGAGAAGTCCGGCGTCAAGGTCACGATGCTGGCTTTCCTGATCAAGGCCAGCGTCGCCGCGCTGAAGAAGTTCCCCGAGTTCAATTCGAGCCTGGACGGCGAGCAGATCGTCTTCAAGAACTACTTCCACATCGGCTTCGCCGCCGACACGCCCAACGGCCTCGTCGTGCCGGTGATCAAGGACGCCGACAAGAAAGGCATCTTCCAGATCAGCACCGAGATGGGTGATCTGGCCAAGAAGGCACGCGACGGCAAGCTGGGGCCGGCCGAGATGAGCGGCGGCTGTTTCAGCATCAGCTCGCTCGGCGGCATCGGCGGGCGTTATTTCACGCCCATCATCAACGCGCCCGAGGTGTCGATCATGGGCGTTTGCAAGAGCAGCACCGAGCCACGCTGGGATGGCAAGCAGTTCGTGCCGCGCCTGATCCTGCCCTTGAGCCTTAGCTGGGACCACCGCGTGATCGACGGGGCGGCCGCGGCGCGCTTCAACGCGTACTTCGGACAGATCCTGGGCGACTTCCGCCGCGTGCTGCTCTGAGCGGGCGGCGCTCGCGATGACCACCATCACCGTGGTGCGCAAGGGCGGCCAGGTGGCGATTGCGGCCGACGCGCTCGTCACCTTCGGAGACACACGCCTGTCCCACGGCTACGAGGCGAACGACAAGGTCTTTCGCGTCGGGGACTCCTGGGTCGGCATGGCCGGCACGACGGCGCACTTCCCGGTGCTGCACAAGGCCCTGGGCACCTTGACGCGGGACGAGTTGCAACTCGGCTCGCGCGACGGCGTGTTCGAGACCTTTCTCAAGCTGCACCCGAAGTTGAAGGAGCACTACTTCCTCAACACCAAGGAAGAAGACGCCGACCCCTACGAGAGCAGCCAGTTCACGGTGCTCATCGCCAACGCCAGCGGCATCTACGGGGTCTACTCGTACCGCGAAGTCTTCGAGTTCGACCGCTTCTGGGCCATCGGCTCGGGCCGCAGTTTTGCGCTGGGCGCGATGTACGGCGGGTACGACAAGTTGAAGTCTGCGCGCGAGACCGCCGAACTCGGTGTGCGCGCCGGTTGTGAGTTCGACAAAAATTCCGCGGGCCCGACCAAGGTCCACACACTCAAGCTGAAAGGTTGCACGCCATGGCGCTCATCGAAGTCAAGGTTCCCGACATCGGCGATTTCAAGGACGTGGCCGTCATTGAAGTGCTGGTCAAGCCGGGTGACACCGTCAAGGCCGAACAGAGCCTGATCACGGTGGAGAGCGACAAGGCGTCGATGGAGATTCCATCGTCGAGCGCCGGTGTCGTGAAGGACGTCAAGGTCAAGGTCGGCGACACCGTCAACGAGGGCACGCTGCTGCTGATGCTGGAGGCGGCAGGTGATGCGGCCGTGGCAGCGCCGCCGCCGGCCGCCGCCCCTGCTGCCCCTGCAACTGCAGGGGCAGCTGCAGCTGCGCCGGTGGCCGCGGCGCCCGCGCCGATCGCCTCCAGTCACGCCGGCGGTGCGGACTTGGAGTGTGATGTGCTGGTGCTCGGTGCCGGCCCGGGCGGCTATTCGGCCGCCTTCCGCGCGGCGGACCTCGGGATGAAAGTCGTGATCGTCGAGCGTTACGCCACCCTCGGCGGGGTGTGCCTGAACGTCGGCTGCATTCCGAGCAAGGCCTTGCTGCACGTGGCCGCGGTGATGGACGAAGTGACCCACTTCGCCGACCTGGGTGTCAGCTTCGCGCCGCCGCAGATCGATCTGCCCAAGCTGCTCGGCCACAAGCAGAAGGTGGTGGGCAAGCTCACCGGCGGCCTGGCCGCGATGGCCAAGATGCGCAAGGTGACGATCGTGCGCGGTGTCGGCAGCTTCATCGATCCGCACCACGTGGCGGTCGAAGAAACCAGCGGCGAAGCCCAGGTCAAGACCGGAAAGCAGCAGACGGTGCGCTTCAAGCAATGCATCATCGCCGCGGGTTCGCAGGCGGTGCGCCTGCCCTTCCTGCCCGACGATCCGCGCATCGTCGATTCCACGGGCGCGCTCGAACTGCGCCAGGCGCCCAAGCGCATGCTCGTGGTCGGCGGCGGCATCATCGGCCTGGAGATGGGCACGGTCTACTCCACGCTCGGCGCGCGCTTGGACGTGGTGGAGATGATGGACTCGCTGATGCTCGGCGCCGACCGCGACCTGGTCAAGGTCTGGCAGAAGATGAACGCCAAGCGCTTCGACAACATCATGCTGAAGACCAAGACGGTGGGCGCCGAGGCCACAGCCGAGGGCATCCGCGTCAAGTTCGAGTCCGCCGACGGCAAGACCAGCGAAGGTGTCTACGACCTCGTGCTTCAGGCCGTGGGCCGCACGCCCAACGGCAAGAAGATCGGCGCCGACAAGGCCGGCGTGGTCGTCACCGACCGCGGCTTCATTCCGGTGGACGTGCAGATGCGCACCAACGTGCCGCATATCTTCGCCATCGGCGACATCGTCGGCCAGCCGATGCTGGCGCACAAGGCGGTGCACGAGGCGCATGTGGCGGCCGAGGTCGCCTCGGGCGACACCAAGGCGCAATTCGATGCGCGTGTGATCCCCAGCGTGGCCTACACCGATCCCGAGGTAGCCTGGGTCGGATTGACCGAGGACGAGGCCAAGGCCAAGGGCATCGCGGTGAAGAAGGGGCTTTTCCCGTGGACAGCCTCGGGCCGCGCCATCGCCAACGGCCGCGACGAAGGTTTCACCAAGCTGCTGTTCGATGCCGAGACACACCAGATCGTGGGCGGCGGCATCGTCGGCACCCATGCCGGCGACATGATCGGCGAGGTCGCGCTGGCGATCGAGATGGGCGCCGACGAGGTGGACATCGGCAAGACGATCCACCCGCATCCGACGCTGGGCGAGAGCATCGGCATGGCGGCGGAGATCGCCCACGGCACCTGCACCGACGTGCCGCCGCCGCGCAAGTAGGTCGTGAAGGCCAAAACAACAAGGGCCCCGCGGGGCCCTTGATCATTGACGGGTGAGGCCCGACTCAGGGCTTCTTGACCCAGGCGCTGCACCAGCCCTTGGCCGCGACCTGCTTGCCTGCGAACAGGGGGCACGCGCCCGCGGCGTCGGTCGGCTTGCCCTGGAACAACTGGCAGTTGGCGCAGGTCTGGCCCGCGGCGAACTTGGGCTGCTTGGCCTTGTCGACCTTGGCAGCATCGGCCGAATAGCCCAAGGCCTTGGCCTGGGGATCGTTTTCGTCGAGGTTGGCCTGAGCGAAGGCGGTGGAGCCCCACATCATCGTGGCGCCGGCAACCGGGACGATCTGAATGAACTTGCGACGGGTTTGCATCAGCATTTTTCCTGTGGATTGAGATGACTCGGGCCAACGGCCATGAACGGCCAACCGCGCGCAGGGTATTCACCAGCGATCAAGTGCGCAAGCACCGCTTCCAAACCCGAGTGCTCGGGCGTGAACGAAACGCGTTCGCATTTGGTTGTGGGTGTGTCTGCGTACAGTCAACGCCCCCCGCCGCGCCGCGGTTGACCCCTTCACGCCAGCGCCCGCAGCGCGAGCGTGCCAACTCAAGTCGGCGCCGCTACGGCCGAAACATTTGGACATGGGTTCATTCGAAGCACTTGTGGCCGTCGGCGCTGTGCCGGCGCTGCCTTGCGTGCCTGCGGCGGCGGCCGCCGGGCGGAGTTCTGAGCGATGAGGCTGGTGCGCCAGGTCGTCCTGTTGTTCGCGTCGGCATTGCTGCTGACGCTGGTCGCGAGCGCGCTGATCGGGCTGCGGCAATCGCAAGAGGCGCTGCGTGCCGGGCTTCAGGTGCGCAACGCCGATGTCGCCGCCATGCTGGCGTTGGCGTTGGCGTCGCAGCGTGGTGACCCCGCCGCGATGGCGCAGGACGCGGCAAAGCACTTCGAAGCCGGCCGCCTGCGCCGCCTGAGCTTGCGTGCGCCGGACGGCACGCTGATCTTCGATCGCAAGGCGGAGTCACCGACGATCCCCGAATCCATCGCAGCGCCCCGCTGGTTTGCCGACGCGCTGCCCCTGGTCGCGGCGCCCGGCGTCGGCACGGTCGGTGACAGCACGAATCCCTTTGCCCGGCTCGAGCTCGAGAGTGACCCTGCCGCTGCGCAAGCCGCCTTGTGGACCGGTCTGCTGCGCAACCTGGCCTGGTGGCTGGCGCTCGGCCTGCTGGCGGCAGGCGCGCTGGCGGCCGCGCTGTGGCACCGTGTCAGCGGCCTCGAGGGCTTGATGGTTCAGGCCCAGGCGCTGCAGGAGGGTCGTTTTGTTGAAATCGCGGAGCCCCCTGCGGGCGAATTCCGCCGACTCGCAGCGGGCATGAACGCGGCCGTGCGGCGGCTTCGTGTGCTCTTCGACAGCCACGCCGGGCAGCTCGAAACGTTGCGTGTCCAGGCGCAGGTGGACCCGATCACCGGCACCTCGAACCGGCGTCACTTCGTCGCCCAGCTCGAACACGCGCTGGTGGCGAACGCAGGCCCCGCGGATGCGCCGGAGGGCCCGCGCCGCGGCGCCTTGCTCATCGTGCGGCTGCACAACCTCGAGGCGATGAACCAGCGTGTCGGGCACGACGCGGTCGACCGCCTGTTGGCGTCGATGGGCGAGGTGCTGCTTGCCTATCCGCAACGTGTTGAAGGCGCTTTCGCCGGGCGGCTGAACGGTGCTGACCTTGCGCTGTACCTGCCGGTCAACGGTGTCGCCCGCGAAAGCGCCGAGGCGCTGCGTGCGACGCTGGGGGTTTCACTCGGGGCCGTCGACGCGGGCGCCGAGTTGGCCATCGGTGGTGTCGAGCACCTTGCCACCGGCAACGTGTCCGACGCGTTGGCACGCGCTGACGAGGCGTTGGCACGCGCCGAATCGGTCGGCGGTTTCGCGGTCGAGGTCATGGACGCTGGCGAGGGTGAAGCGCTCGGCGAAGGCGAGTGGCGTCAGCGCATCGCCGACGCACTGGCCGGCGGCCGCGTCGATCTGGCCGAGTTCCCGGTCGTCGACGCGCGCGGCCGCACGCTTCACCTGGAATGCCCGCTGCGCCTGCAGCTGTGCAGCCCGGGGCGGTTCAGCGCAGCGGCGCAATGGTTGCCGATGGCCGCTCGGGGTCGCCAGACGCAGAAAGTCGATCTTGCCGCTGCCGAACTCGCACTGCAGGCGATCGCCCGTGACGGGCGCGCACGCTGCGTGTCCGTGGCCGCGGCGTCGTTGGTGGACCCCGCCTTCGTGCACGCGATGACGCAGCTGCTTGCCGCTACCGCAGCGCCGACGCGGATGCTGTCGATCGAAGTGGCGGCGGCGGCGGCGGCGCGGGGGCGGGTCTGGCGCCACGCGGCGCAGCGCTGGCGCCCCTTCGGCGTTCGGCTCGGTATCGAGGACATGGGCGGCACGATGCACACGCTGGCCGACGCGCGCGGCTGGGGGCTCGACTACCTGAAGGTCGACGGCCGCTTCGTGCGCGGGCTGGCCACAGACCAGTCGATGGCGCAGTACGCACGCCAGATCGTCGCGATGGCGCAGGGCCTCGACATCGAGGTCTATGCCGGCGGCGTCGACGACGCACACGACCTGCAGCGGCTGTGGGAGATCGGCTTCGACGGCGCGACCGGCCCGGCGGTGGAGGCAAGGCGCTGAACTTGCGCCATGCGCTCTGCGCACCCTGCGCCGCGCGCCTGGCGCCCTCAGATCTTCAGCCGATGTCGGCGCAGTGCAGCTCGAAGTGCCCCCGCCGGCGGTCGGCGAAATAACGCTCCAGCGTTTCGCGCACGGTGCGGAACGCGATCTGGTCCCACGGCACCTCGTGCTCGTGGAAGAGCCGCGCCTCGATCGTCTCGGGGCCGGGCGCGAAGTCGGTGTCGCACAGGCGGGCCCGGTAGAAGAAGTGCACCTGGCCCACACGCACCACGTTCAGCAGCGTGAACAGCCCTTGCAGTTCGATGCGCGCGCCGGCCTCTTCGTCCGTCTCGCGCAGCGCGCCGGCCTCGGTGGTTTCGCCGAGTTCGAGGAAGCCTGCCGGGAGCGTCCAGAGGCCGTAGCGCGGCTCGATGTTGCGCCGGCACAGCAGCACCTGCTCGCCCCAGACCGGCACCGTGCCGACCACGTTGTTGGGGTTCTCGTAGTGAATCTCGCTGCAGGCGGTGCAGACCGCGCGCTCGCGGTTGTCGTCCGCGGGCACCCGGTACGCGACGGGGTTGCCGCAGGCACGGCAGTGCAGGATGCGCGGGCGCGGGTACATCGGTTGCAGTTTAGCGAGGCCCCGCCGTGGCATCATCGACCGCACACGCAGCACATCCGGGGAAGCACCCAATGACGATCGTCATCTCGCCACCGCATCCCGTCCTCATTCCCGTCAGCAGCGGCGGGCGCTACCCGGTCCACCGCATCTACTGCGTCGGCCGCAATTACGCCGAGCATGCGAAGGAGATGGGCCACACCGGCCGCGAGCCGCCGTTCTTTTTCCTCAAGCCGGCTGACGCCGCCGTCGCCGTCGCCGAGGGCGAGACGGGCGCGATGCCGTACCCGACTCTGACCACCAACCTGCACCACGAGATCGAGCTCGTGGTGGCGATCGGCACCGGCGGCGCCGGCATCCGTGCCGCCGATGCACCGAATCACATCTTCGGCTACGCGGTCGGGCTGGACATGACACGGCGCGACCTCCAGAACGAGATGAAGAAGCAGGGCCGGCCGTGGTGCATCGGGAAGGCCTTCGAAGCGTCGGCCCCGATCGGCCCGATCCACCCGATGGCCTCGACCGGCGAGCTGCTGCGCGGCGCCATCACGTTGTCGGTGAACGGCGTGGCGCGGCAGAAGGGCGACCTGTCGGACCTGATCTGGAGCGTCAACGAGACGATCGAGCAGCTCAGCGCCGGCTGGACATTGCAGCCCGGCGACCTCATCTTCACCGGCACGCCGGCGGGGGTCGGCGCGGTCGTGCGCGGCGATGTGATGGAAGGTGCGATCGACGGCCTCGGTGTACTGCGCGTGGCGGTGCGTTGATGCGACGCGGAGTGCCGGCATGGAACTGTTCAACTACTTCCGCTCCTCCGCCTCTTACCGCGTGCGCATCGCGCTCGCGTTGAAGGGGCTCGACTACGAGTACCGCGCCGTGCACCTGGCCCGCAGCGAGCAACTCGGCGAATCGTACGCGGCGGTGTCGGCATCGCGCCTGGTGCCCCTGCTACGTGACGGCGAAGTCTCGATCACGCAGTCGCTCGCGATCATCGAATACCTCGAAGAGGCCCACCCCGCGCCGGCGCTCTTGCCCAAGGACCCGGTTGCACGGGCCCACGTGCGCGCGCTCGCGCTCGACATCGCGTGCGAGATCCACCCCCTGAACAACTTGCGTGTACTGCGCTTCCTGGTCGGTCCGATGAAGCTGGCCGAAGACGACAAGAACCGGTGGTACAGGCATTGGGTCGAGACCGGGCTGGAGGTCGTCGAGCGCAAGCTCGCGGCCGCGCCCGCCACCTACTGCTACGGTGAGGCGCCCTCATTGGCCGACTGCGTGCTGGTGCCGCAGGTCTACAACGCGCAGCGCCTGGATTGCAAACTGGATCACGTGCCGAACGTGATGCGCGTCCACGCGGCATGCATGAATCTCGATGCGTTCGAGAAGACCCGGCCCGAAGCCTGCCCGGATGCCGCCTGAGCCGCTGCCGATGGCGTGGGCGCTGCCGGCAGCTGTCGGTGCCTGCATGTCCACCCGCTCGGGGGGTGTGAGCACGGGGCCGTTCAGCAGCCTGAACCTCGGCGACCACGTCGGTGACGATGCGGCCGATGTGGCCGAGAACCGGCGCCGGTGGCATTCGTCCATGGGCGCCGATCCTTGCTGGCTGCGCCAGATCCACGGCACGGCCGTCGTCGATGCGGCGGCGTTGCGGGGGCGGCCCGCGGCGCAAGCCGACGCGAGCTGGAGCACCGTGCCCGGCGTTGCGTGTGTGGTGTTGGTCGCCGACTGCCTGCCGCTGCTCATGGCAGCCCCCAACGGGCGGGCGGTCGCGGCGGCGCATGCGGGCTGGCGCGGCCTGGCGGGCGGCGTGATTGAAAACACGCTCGACGCGCTGACGCGGGCGGCAGGTTGCAGCAGCGCCGAGATCGATGTCTGGATCGGCCCCGGTATCGGGCCACGCCGGTTCGAGGTCGGTGCCGACGTCGTGGCTGCCTTCGGCCCTGCGTGCAGCGCGCGCTTCGTTGCGAGCGCGCGTGCCGATGGGACCCCGCGCTGGCTGGCCGACTTGCCCGGCCTCGCGCGTGACCGGCTTGAGCGATGCGGCGTGCACAGAGTCAGCGGCGGGACCTGGTGCACGTTCGAAGACGACTCAAGGTTCTTTTCGTTCCGGCGCGACGGCCTTACCGGGCGCATGGCCGCTGCGATCTGGATCGGGTGAGGGCGGGCTTTGCGCCGCGTGCTCGGCCTGCGCACGCTGGCGCCGCCGTGCCGGCGTCGCCATCAGGTACAGCACGATGGACAGCGGCAGCGCACCGTAGAGCAGCAGGGTGAAGAAGGCGCCGAGCAGCGTGCCCGCCGGCGACAGTGCTTCGGCCGCGGCCATCATCACCACGACGTAGATCCAGGCGAATGCGACAATGTACATACCGTTATGTGAAACTCAATGCCGCATTGTGGTAACATCAAAAGCCTGCGCTTGACGCGCGCATACTGGCGTCGCCCGCATTGCGGCTCGGTGCGTCAACAAGAAAGAAGGAGACCATCATGAAGCCCACACCTCACCAACCCTTCCCGGACTCGGCGCAGAGTGTCACCGCCTTCGGCGCCACGTTGAGCGAGTTCTGGAAGTCCATGAGCGGCCTGAAGCTGCCGCCCATGCCCATGACCGAACTGCAGTCCGACTACCTGAAGGAAGCCACCGCGCTCTGGAACCAGGCCGTGAGCGCGACAGCGCCGGGGCAGGCCGATGCGCCGCCGCTGAAGGACCGCCGCTTTGCCAGCACGGCCTGGGCGACCAGCCCCGGGGCGCCGTTCCTGGCCCAGATGTACCTGCTCAACGCGAGAACGCTGATGCAGATGGCCGAGGCGGTGGAAACCGATGCCAAGACCAAGGCCCGGATCCGCTTCGCGGTCCAGCAGTGGGTCGACGCCGCCAGCCCCAGCAACTACCTCGCGCTCAATCCCGAGGCGTTGAAGCTCGCGCTCGACAGCAAGGGCGAGAGCCTCGTCAACGGCATGAAGCAGCTCTGGGGCGACGTGCAGAAGGGCCATGTCTCGCAGACCGACGAGAGTGTGTTCGAGGTCGGCCGCAACGTCGCCACGACCGAAGGCGCGGTGGTGTTCGAGAACGAGTTCTTCCAGCTGATCGAATACAAGCCGCTCACGGCCAAGGTCTTCGAGCGCCCGATGCTCTTCGTGCCACCGTGCATCAACAAGTACTACATCCTCGACCTTCAACCGGCCAACTCGGTCATCCGCTACACCGTCGAGCAAGGGCACCACCTCTTTGTCGTGAGCTGGCGCAACCCCGACGAATCGATGAAGGACCGCGGCTGGGACGACTACATCGAAGACGGCGCGATCAAGGCGATCGAGGTCGTGCAGGCGATCACCGGCGCGGCCACGATCAACACCCTCGGCTTCTGCGTCGGCGGCACGATCGTGTCGACCGCGCTGGCGGTGCTGGCGGCGCGCGGCGAACACCCCGCCGCTTCTGTGACGCTGCTGACCACGCTGCTCGACTTCCAGGATACCGGCATCCTCGATATCTTCGTCGACGAGGCCTCGGTCAAGCTGCGCGAGATGACGATCGGCGCCGAGGCGCCGGCCGGCCCGGGGCTGCTCAAAGGCCAGGAACTCGCCACCACCTTCAGCTTCCTGCGCCCGAACGACCTTGTCTGGAACTACGTCGTCGGCAACTACCTGAAGGGAGAGGCACCGCCGCCTTTCGACCTGCTGTACTGGAATGGCGATTCGACGAATCTGCCCGGTCCGATGTACTGCTGGTACCTGCGCCACACCTACCTCAACGACGAGTTGAAGCAACCGGGCGCACTCACGGTCTGCGGCGAGAAGCTGGACCTGGGCAAGATCAAGGCACCGGTCTACGTCTACGGCTCACGCGAGGACCACATCGTGCCGTGGACCGCGGCCTACCGTTCCACCCAGGTGCTCAAGGGCGCCGCCGCGCGCGCGAAGGGCGTACGCTTCGTGCTCGGTGCGTCGGGCCACATCGCCGGTGTGATCAACCCGCCGGCGAGCAAGAAGCGCAGCCACTGGACCAACGACAGCCTGCCGGCCACCGCCGAAGCCTGGTTCGACGGCGCGAAAGAACACGCCGGCAGCTGGTGGCCCGACTGGTCGGGCTGGCTCAAGCCCCATGGCGGCAAGCAGGTCGCCGCGCCCAAGACCTTTGGCAGCCGCCAGTTCAAGCCGATCGAGCCCGCGCCGGGTCGCTACGTCAAGGCGAAGGCCTGACGCTGCCGAACCGGGTGCCATCACAGGGCGAACCCGGTTGACCGCAGGCGGCGGGCGGAGGAACCTCGGAGCCCAGTACACAACCGACGAAGGAGCAAGACATGGCAGACAAGGTGGCATACGTGACTGGTGGCATGGGCGGGATCGGCACCGCGATCTGCCAGCGCCTGCACAAAGAGGGGTTCAAGGTCATCGCCGGCTGCGGCCCGAGTCGTGACTTCGTCAAGTGGCTCGACGAGCAGAAGGCGCTCGGCTACACCTTCCACGCCTCGGTGGGCAACGTGGCCGATTGGCAGTCCACCGTCGATGCCTTTACCAAGGCCACGGCGGAGCACGGTCCGATCGACGTGCTCGTCAACAACGCCGGCATCACCAAGGACCGGATGTTCCTGAAGATGTCGCCCGAGGACTGGCGTGCCGTCATCGACACCAACCTGAACAGCATGTTCTACGTCACCAAGCAGGTGGTGCCGGGCATGGTCGAGAAGGGCTGGGGCCGCATCATCCAGATCAGTTCGGTCAACGGCGAGAAGGGCCAGGCCGGCCAGACCAACTATTCGGCGGCCAAGGCCGGCATGCACGGCTTCACGATGGCGCTCGCGCAGGAACTGGCGAGCAAGGGCGTCACCGTCAACACCGTGAGCCCGGGCTACATCGGCACCGACATGGTCAATGCGATCAAGCCGGCGATCCTGGAAAAGATCGTCGAGACGATCCCCGTCAAGCGCCTGGGCCGGCCCGACGAGATCGGAGCGATCGTGGCCTGGCTCGCGGGCGACGATTCCGGCTTCACGACCGGCGCCGACTTTTCCTGCAACGGCGGCCTGCACATGGGTTGAGCGCCGGGCGATCGACGCAGCGCCGGCACGAGCCGGCGTTTTTCATTCACCGCCGATGAAGAGCTTGATCACGCCCTTGGCGGCGAAGCCGACGAGGCCGAAGCCGAGCGCGAGAAACAGCACGAAGGTGCCCAGCTTGCCCGCCTTCGACTCGCGCGCGAGCTGGAAGATGATGAACATCATGTAGAGCATGAACGCGCCGACGCCGAAGGTCAGCCCGAACTGCGCGATCTGCTCCTCGGTGTAGCCGAACATCCGGGCTGCCCTCAGGGCTGCGTTTCGGCCGAGGGCGCCTCGACGAGGTCGCGGTAGGCGTGCCAGCTGGCGTGCGCGAGCCACGGGACCACCCCCACCAGCCCGACCAGCATCGTGGCCATGCCGAGCAGGCTCAAGCCCATCAGCAGGCCGGCCCATACCGCCATCGGCGCCGGGTTCGCCAGCACGACACGCCAGCTCGTCAGTACCGCGGCGAGCACGCCGATGCGGCGGTCGAGCAGGAGCGGGATCGCGACCACGCTGGAGGCGAACACGGGCGCCGCGAGCACGCCGCCGAGGGCGAGCCAGGCCTCGAACAGGTAGCCCCGCTCGTTCAGCACGACGTTGTGAACGAACTCCGCCGGATTGCGCACCGGCGCGCCGGCGAATCCGGTGATCAGCGACGCCGAGGTCAAGACCCAGCCGGTGCCGGCCAACGCGAGCAGCAGGCCGAACACGACGAGCCGGCCGTCGCCGGGCCTCCAGACGGCCAGCACCTCGCGCAGCGTCGGCGTGTGGCCGCGCTCCAGCTCGCGGCTCGTGTGGTACAGCCCGGTGGCGACGATCGGTGCGACGATCAGGAAGCCCGAGAAGGCACCGGCCAGGAGCCAGAAGCGATCGCGTGCCAGCGCGATCAGCAGTGCGCCGAAGAGGGCCACGGCACTGCCGTGCAGCAATCCTGGCAACGGGCAGCGGCGCAGGTCGATCCAGCCGCGTGCGAGCCAGTCGAAGGGACGTGTTGCCGCCACCTCGCGCACGCGAAACGCGAGCGAGTGGTCGACGGCGGGGCGAGGCCGGTGCGTTGTAGACATGGGCCTGCATCATGCCGCACCGGGGGCCGGTTCCACCGTGGCGCCGCGCCCGCCGATTCATATCAGGCCAGCAGGCTGCGCGCCGCGGCTGCCAGCGTGGCGGTGTCGTGGTTGGCGAGCACGAGCTGTCGTGGCGCACGCAAGCCGTCGAAACTGCGCTGCATCGAGCGGTCGTAGAGCGGGTCGTAGTGCTGCGCCATCAGTTCGGCAAAGAGCCCGGCCCAACGGCCCTCGCGCGCCGCCGCCTGCCAGGCCTTGACCACGGCGCGGCCGCGCAACACGACCAGGCCGTCCAACTGGCGGCAGAAGGCGTCGACGTCAGCGGCGAAATGACCGTAATCGTCGAGCAGCAGCCGAACGCGAGCTTCGGCCGGCATCTCGACGAACACACACTCGCCGTGGCTGCGCATGCGCTCGCTCAGGGTCTCGGGCACGAGCAGGGCGCCGATCTTGCGGCTTTCGCTTTCGACGAAGACCGGGCGCGCGGGGTCGAACCGGCGCAGTTGCTCCCAGACCAGGGTGTCGAAGCGCTTCTGCGCGGGCTGCGGCTGCGCCGGCAGCCCGCCGAGCACCGATCCGCGGTGGCACGCGAGCGCCTCCAGGTCGAGCACCTGCGCGCCTTCATCCCCCAGCGCATGTAGCAGGCGCGTCTTGCCGCTGCCCGTGCGCCCGCAGACGACCGTCCACCGCAGGGCGGCGACGCACTTGTCGAGGTCGGCCCGGAGCGCGCTGCGGAAGGCCTTGTAGCCGCCGTCGAGCTGCGCCGTGCGGTAGCCCACCTGGCCCAGGAACCAGGCCATCGCGCCGGAGCGCTGGCCGCCACGCCAGCAGTACACGAGCGGGCGCCACTCGCGCGGCCGCTCGAGCACATCGCGCTCGATGTGGCGCGCGATGTTGCGCGCCACCATGGGTGCGCCGACCTGGCGCGCCTTCAGCGGCGAGACCTGCTTGTACAGCGTGCCCACGATACGGCGTTCCTCATCGTCGAGCACCGGCCAGTTGACCGCGCCGGGCAGGTGGTCGAGCGCAAATTCGGAGGGCGAGCGCACGTCGATGACGCTGCCGTACTGCCCGAGCTCGATCAGCGCCTGCGCCGCCGCGACGCGGCTGACGCTCATGAGGCCACCACGTCGAGCAGTTCGCTCTCGATCTGCAGCTGCGCCTTCAGCTGCTGGAGTTCGGCGCCGTCGACGAGAAAGGTGTCCTCGACCCGTTCGCCCAGCGTGCTCACCTTCGCCAGTTGCAGGTTGACGTGGTGCCGCGCCAGTACGCGCGCGATGCCGTAGAGCAGGCCCGAACGATCGCTCGCGCTCACCGTGAGCAGCCAGCGCTGGGCACGTTCGTCGGGGTTGAGCGACACCCGCGGCGTGACCGGGAACGACTTGACCCGGCGCGAGACACGGCTGCGCCCCGGCTCGGGCAGCGGGCCGTCGCTGGCGGCGGCGGCGGCGGCCTGGGTCTCGACGAGCGCAATCAGGTCGCGGTAGGCCGACTGGCTGCCCGCCAGGCGTGAGCTGACGACCTGGAAGGTGTCGAGCGCGTAGCCGGCGCGCGTGGTGTGGATCTTGGCGTCCTGGATGCTGAAACCGGCGCTGTCGAAATAGCCGCAGATGCGGGCGAAGAGGTCGGGCCGGTCGGGGGAGTACACCAGCACCTGCAGCCCTTCACCGACCGACGACGAGCGCGCCTGCACCACCGGTACCGGCGTGTCCAGGTGGCGCCAGAGGCAGCGTGCATGCCAGGCGATGTCGGTCGCGTCGTGGCGCGCGAAGTAGCTCACGTCGAGCGTCTTCCACAGCGCGTCTTCGGTCCCGGGCAGCACCAGGTTCAGCGCGAGGTTCTGCCTCGCCTCTTGCTTGCGGGTCTCGATCTCGGCATCGAGGTTCGGGCGCGAGCCGCCGAGGGCACGCAGCGTGAGCCGGTACAGGTCTTCGAGCAGCTTGCCCTTCCAGGCGTTCCAGACCCGCGGACTGGTGCCGCGGATGTCGGCCACCGTCAGCAGGTAGAGCGCGGTGAGCCGGCGCTCGTTGCCCACCAGCTTGGCAAAGGCGGCGATCACGTCGGCGTCGCTCAGGTCTTCCTTCTGCGCGATCCGGCTCATCGTCAGGTGCTGCAGGACGAGGAACTCGATCATTGCCGTGTCGGCGCGCGAAACGCCATGGTCGCGGCAAAAACGCCGCGCCTCGACGGCGCCGATCTCGGAGTGGTCGCCGCCGCGGCCCTTGGCGACGTCGTGGAAGATTGCCGCGACGTAGAGCAGCCACGGTTCGTCCCACTGCGCCGCCAGCTGCGAGCAGAAGGGGTACTCGTGCGCGTGTTCGGGGATGAAGAAGCGCCGCATGTTGCGCAGCACCATCAGGATGTGCTGGTCCACCGTGTAGACGTGGAACAGGTCGTGCTGCATGCGCCCGACGATGCGCCGGAACACCCAGAGGTAGCGCCCCAGCACCGAGGTCTGGTTCATGAAGCGGAACGCGTGCGTGGTGCCGTTCGGCTGGCGCAGGATGTCCATGAACAGCTCGCGGTTGATGGGGTCGCGCCGGAAGGCGGCGCCCATCAGGTTGCGCGCGTTGTACAGCGCACGCAGCGTGCGTGCCGACAGGCCCTTGATGCCCGGCGTCTGCTGGTAGACGAGGAAGGTTTCGAGAATCGCGTGCGGGTTGTCGGTGTAAAGGCCGTCGTGCGCCACTTCGAGCATGCCCGCGCGGTCGAGGAAACGGGCGTTGATCGGCCGCATCGGGGATTCTTCGGAGTCGTTGATGCGCCCTTCCATGTTCAGCAGCAGGATCTGGTTCAGCTGCGTCACCGCCTTGGCCGCCCAGTAGTAGCGGTGCATCAGCAACTCGGACGAGCGCTGCGCGCGTGTCGAGCGGTAGCCGAAGCTGTCGGCCACGGCGGTCTGCAGGTCGAACACGAGTCGGTCCTCGCGCCGTTGCGCCACCGCATGCAGGCGGGCCCGGATCAGCTTCAGCGTGCCCTCGTGTTTGTGCAGCTGGCTGACCTCGAAGGGCGTCAGCAGCCCCGCGCTCGCGAGTTCACTCCAGGTGCGGCCGAGCCCGGCCGCACGTGCGATCCAGATCAGCACCTGCAGGTCGCGCAGGCCGCCCGGGCTCTCCTTGCAATTGGGCTCGAGCGCGTACGGCGTGTTTTCGTACTTGACGTGGCGCTGCTGCATCTCGAGCGTCTTGGCACGCAGGAAGGCTTTCGGGTCGAGCGCGGCGTCGGTGGCTTTGCGAAAGCCGGTGAAGAGCTTGCGCGAGCCGCCGACCAGTCGCGACTCGAGCAGTGCGGTCTGCACCGTGACGTCGCGCCGCGCCTCGGCCACACATTCGGCCACCGTGCGCACCGACGAGCCGATCTCGAGCCCGACGTCCCAGCAGGCGGTGATGAAGTCGGCAATGCCGTCGGTGGCGCTGCCGTCGGCCAGCAGCACGAGCACGTCGACGTCCGAGTGCGGGAACAATTCGCCGCGGCCGTAACCGCCCACGCCCACCAGGGCGGCACTCTGCGGCAGGCCATGCATGTCCCACAGCGCCTGCAGCGTGGTGTCGACATGGCGCGCCAGTCCGCGTACCAGCCGGGTCGCGGCGATCGCGGTCGGCCGTGAGGCGTCGAAGTGGGCCAGCAGCGCAGCCTTGCCCTCGCGAAAGCGCGTGCGCAACTCCAGCACGCTGCCTGGCGACGCCGGCAGATGCGGGTCTCGCTTCATCTCAATCGGCGGCTAAGGCTGCGACCGGCGGCGTCACGAAGGCCGGCGGCGGCGGGCTGCCGGCCGACAGCGTGAGCACCTCGTAGCCGGTCTCAGTGACGAGCACGGTGTGCTCCCACTGCGCCGAGAGCGAGCGGTCGCGCGTGACGATGGTCCAGCCATCGTAGGGGCGGTTGCCGCGCCGGTCTTCCTTGATGTCGCGCCGGCCGGCGTTGATCATGGGCTCGATCGTGAAGATCATGCCCGGAACGAGCTGTTCCAGCGTGCCGGGGCGGCCATAGTGCAGCACCTGCGGGTCCTAGTGGAAGCGGGCGCCGATGCCGTGGCCGCAGAACTCGCGCACCACCGAGAAGCCGGCGTTCTCGGTGAAGATCTGGATCGCGCTGCCGATGTCACCGAGGCGCACGCCGGGCTTGACCTTGACGATT
>DATDER010000198.1:0-2660 GCA_036523095.1 Rubrivivax sp. | reverse complement strand
GCCTTCGAGATGCCGCCGCACGCGCAAATGAGCCTGGCGCAGCAACTGCTGCTGCGTTCGCTGCTGTCGTGGTTCTGGCGCGAACCCTACCGCGGCCGCGGCAGCACACGCCTGACGCGCTGGGGCACGGGGCTGCACGACCGCTTCATGTTGCCGACCTTCCTTCAGGCCGACTTCGACGATGTCATGGCGGAGCTCAACCAGGCCGGTTTTGGCTTCGACCGCGCGTGGTTCGCGCCGCACTTCGAGTTCCGTTTCCCGCTCGTGGGGGAGACCGAGGTGATGGGCGTCGGCCTGACGCTGCGCACCGCGCTCGAACCCTGGCACGTGATGGGCGAGGAGGGCGCCGCCGGGACGACCGTGCGCTACGTCGACTCGTCGCTCGAGCGGCTGGAACTGAAGGTCACGGGCCTGAACGACAACCGCCATCTCGTGAGCGTGAACGGGCACGCCGTGCCGCTGCAGCCGACCGGCCGCGCCGGCGAGTTCGTCGCCGGGGTGCGTTTCCGGGCCTGGGCGCCGCCTTCGGCGCTGCATCCGACGATCGGCACGCATGCGCCGCTCACCTTCGACCTCGTCGACCGCTGGCTGCAGCGTTCGATGGGCGGTTGCAGATACCACGTCGCGCACCCGGGCGGCCTGAGCTACGAGGACTTCCCGGTCAACGCCTACACGGCCGAGAGCCGGCGCCTGGCGCGTTTCTTCCGCTTCGGCCACACGCCGGGCCCGATGCAGGTGGCGCCGGCGCGGCCGAGCCGGGAGTTCCCTTTCACGCTCGACCTGCGCCTCGCGCGCGCCTGAGCTTCGGCGCCTACACAGGGCCCCGCGTTGCCACACAGCCCCAGCCAGCGCCAGCTTCCTTTTGCCGCGGGCCTGGACGTTGCCGGCGAGGGCCTGCTGCTGCGCCGCGCTTTCCCCGCCGAAGACGGGGTCTGGGACGAGTTGCGCGACGACAGCGGGGCGCTGCGCCCGGGATGGCAGGGATTTGCCAATCTGCTGCCGACCGCGACCGCCGGCGTCGACACCGCGGCCGAACTCGATCGCCGGGTCGGCCAGGTCGCCGATCGCATCCGCCTCGACGGCGTCACGCACAACGTGTTCAGCGCCGAGGGCGGCGCGGCGCGGCCGTGGTCGCTCGAACTGCTGCCGCTGCTCATCGGGCCCGCCGACTGGGGGCGCATCGAACGGGGGGTCGTCCAGCGCGCGGCGCTGCTCGAGTCGATGCTGGCGGACCTTTACGGCGAGCAGCGGCTGCTGCACGAGGGCCTGCTGCCGCCGGCGCTGCTGCTGCGCCACCCGGGTTATCTCCGGCCGATGCGTGGCGTGCGGCCGGCGGGCGGCTTGCGCCTGCACATCGTGGCCTTCGACATCGCACGCGGGCCCGACGGCCGCTGGTGGGTCGTGGCGCAGCGCACGCAGGGCCCCTCGGGGCTGGGTTACGTGCTGCACAACCGCCTCGTCATCTCACGCCAGTTCCCCGACGCCTTCCGCGAACTGCGGGTGCAGCACATCGCGTCGAGTTACAGGCGGCTGCTCGACACGGTCGAAGTCGCGGCGCGCAGCGTGGCCGGTGGCACCGCGCCGCGGGTCGTGCTGCTCACGCCCGGCCCCTACAGCGAGACCTACTTCGAACACGCCTATCTCGCGCGTTACCTCGGGGTGCCGCTGGTCGAGGGCGGCGACCTGACGGTGCGCGGCGACCGCGTGTACCTGAAAACCGTCGAGGGCCTGGAGCCCGTGCACGGCCTGCTGCGCCGACTCGACGATGACTGGTGCGACCCGCTCGAGCTCCGCCCCGATTCGGCGCTCGGCGTGCCCGGCCTGCTGCAGGCGGCGCGGGCCGGGACGGTCGTGATGGCCAACGCGCTCGGCAGCGCCTTCCTGGAGTCGCCGGCGGTGCAGGGCTTCCTGCCCGCGATCTCGCGCCGGCTCGCCGGCGAGGAACTGGCGATGCCCTCGCTGCCCACCTGGTGGTGCGGCGAGCCGGCGGCCTGGGCCGACGTCCACCACGACCTCGATGGCAAGCTGCTGCGAAGCACCTTTCCGAGCCGTGGCCGCACCTCGCAGGTGCACGAGCGCAGCGACGCACCGGTCGAGGACGACGCCGACGCCTGGACCGTGCAGGGCCGGCTGCGTTTTTCGCGGGCGCCGATCTGGGAGCAAGGCGCGGTGTCGTTGCGCCCGGCCATGGTGCGGGTCTACGCCATCGCCGACGGCGGCGGGCGCTGGCACGTCCTGCCGGGTGGCATGACCCGGGTCTCGCAGCGCGAGGACAGCAGCGTCTCGATGCAGCGTGGCGGCTCCAGCCTCGATACCTGGGTCCTGACCGACGGCCCGGTCGACACCTTCTCGATGCTGCCGCAGCGGCTGCAGGTCGACGACATCGCGGGGCGGCGCCGCCCGGTGAGCAGCCGCACCGGCGAGAACCTGTTCTGGCTCGGTCGCTACACCGAGCGCACCGAACAGCTCGTCCGTCTGGCGCGGGCGACGCTGCAGCTGATCGATGCCGACAGCGACGCCGACAGCCGCGTGTTGCAGGCGATGTCCGCGCTGGCACTGCGTGGCGGGCTGGTACCCGAAGGCGTGCCGACATTCGTGCGCGCGCCGCATCTCTTCGAGCGCGCGGTCCTGGCGCGCCTGGCCGAAGTCCACAACGCCAG
>DATDER010000197.1:0-2999 GCA_036523095.1 Rubrivivax sp. | reverse complement strand
TGGCCGGCATCCGTGATGCCGTCGCGCGCGCCGCCAAGCCGCTGCAGCGTTACCGCTGCGCCGCCTGCGGTTTCGAGGCGCAGAGTTACTTCTGGCAATGCCCGGGTTGCCTGAACTGGGACAGCTTCCCGCCCCAGCCGATCGAGGAGCTCTGATGAGCCTGCCAGGCAGTCCTAAGGGCTCATGCTCCCGCTTGGCGGGACCGGCCGCAGGCCGTAGGGTGCACCAATGAACGCAGCCCAAGATCGCGTGATCCTGTGCATGAAGTGGGGCACCAAGTACGGCCCCGAGTACGTGAACCGCCTCTATGCGATGGTGCGACGGCACTTGCGCGGCGACTTCCGATTCGTCTGCCTGACCGACCGCAACGACGGCATCCGCAACGAAGTGCAGTGCTTCCCGATCCCCGACCTGGCGCTGCCCGACGGCCTGCCCGAACGGGGCTGGAAGAAGCTCACCACCTTCGAAGCCGATCTCTACGGTCTGAAGGGCACCGCCCTCTTCCTCGACCTCGACGTCGTCATCGTCGATGCGATCGACCCCTTCTTCGAGGTGCCGGGCGACTTCCTCATCATCCACGACTGGAAGCGGCCCTGGCGCGTGACCGGCAACTCCTCGGTGTACCGTTTCGAGATCGGCGCCTACCCCGAGGTGCTCGCCACCTTCCGTGCCACCCACGCCGCCGTCCGCGAGCAGTTTCGCAACGAGCAGGCGTACCTGTCGGACGTGCTGCACAAGCAGGGCCGGCTGGCCTACTGGCCGGCCGCGTGGTGCGCGAGCTGGAAGTACCACTGCGTGCCGCGTTTCCCCCTCAACTACTTCAGCGCCCCTGCAGTGCCCGCGGGCGCACGCATCCTGATCTTCCACGGCGTGGTGAATCCGCCTGACGCGCTGGCGGGGCGCAACAACGGCAACTGGCGTGCCGCGAAGCCGGCACCGTGGATCGCCGAGCACTGGCACGAATGAGCACCGCATCAGACCGTTCGCAGCCGGGCGCCTGGCGCACGGCCATCGACCAGATCAAGCGCCGCAGCCTGCGCGGCGTGAAACGGCTCGTGCGCCCGCTCTGGATGCGGCGCCTGCAACACCAGAACCTGCAGGGCGCGGGGCCGGTGGCTGTGCCCGGCAGTGCCGGCCCGGTGGTGTCGTTGACGACCTTCGGTCAACGCATCGAGCAGGTCCACTACACGGTGGAAAGCATCGCGGCCGGCACGCTGCTGCCGTCGCGCCTGATGCTCTGGGTCGACGCGGTGGTGCTGCAGCGTGGCCTGCCCGCCGCGTTGCAGCGGCTCGTCGCGCGCGGGCTCGAGGTACGCGGCTGCCAGGACGTCGGGCCTCACACGAAATACTTTCCGGCCGTCAACGCGCTGCCGGCCGATCGTGCGCTGGTGACAGCCGACGACGATGTGCTCTACCCGCGCCGCTGGCTCGCAGGCCTGGTGCAGGCAAGTCGCGCCGACCCGACGTCGATCGTCTGCTACCGCGCGCATGTCGTGAGCTTCGCGACCGACGGCAGCCTGGCACCCTACGACGGCTGGCCCGCCTGCCGCAGCACGCTGCCGAGCCCGCGCCACTTCGTCACCGGCGTCGCCGGCGCGTTGTACCCGGCGCGGATGCAGCTTGCGCTGCGCGAAGCCGGTGACGCCTTCCTCGCCTGCTGCCCGCGCGCCGATGACATCTGGCTCAACGCCATCGCCTGGCGCACGCGGGTGCCGGTGCGGCAGATCACGCCCTTCCACCCCGTGCTGTTCGAGCTGCCCGGCAGCCGGTCCACCGGCCTGGCGCGCCACAACGTGCAGGGCGGCGGCAACGACGAGCAGCTTCGAGCCACCTTCAGTGCGGCCGAGTTGGCGGCCTTGCGCGCCAGCCACTGAGCGCCGCTACAGCAGCACGGCCCGGGCCTGCTCTCCGAACGCCCGCGCGCTCTCCGCTGCCGCCAGCGAACCGACGCCGGGCGCCGGCTGCGCCAACGCCGCCTGCAACCCGTCGATCGACTCACAAAGCCGGCCGCCGCCATAGCCTTCGGCAAAGGCCTTCACCTTCGAGTCGAAGGACAGCGCCACGTAGGGCTTGTCGAAGCCGAACGCGATGATCGCGCCATGGAGCCGGGTCGACACGACCAGGCGCGCGGTGGCGTAATACGCGAGCGCATCGTCGATGCCGAAGCGGCGCCGCTGCAGGTTCTCGACGCACTGCACCGTGCGGCCCGTGGCTTCGATCGCGCTCGTGATGCGCTGCGTCTCGTCGGACGACGCGAGCGTGGTGTGGATGCTGTGCAGCACGTCGACATCGGCCACCGGTTGTATCGGCGCCGGGTGCGGCTTCTTCTGCCAGTCGTGGAGGTAGGGCACGGTCGGGCAGACCGCGATGTTTGTCGAGTCGCCGAGGGCGTAGTGCGAGACCGTGAGCTGGTCGCGCACGTTGGCGAGCAGCGCCTTGCCGAACACCCGCGCCACCACCGGCTTGTCCACCCCCTGTGCGGCTTCGTTGGCCGGCAGGCACACGCCGATGCCCCAGATCACGAAGGGCAGCTTGCAGTCGCGGTCGAAGTCCTGCCAGAAAGGTTCGAAGCAGGCGTGCAGCAGGCCCGCCCCCCCGATGATCGCGACGCGGTAGTGCGCGTGCACGTAGTCCCAGTCCACCGGCACGCGGTGGATGTCCCAGACGTCGGTCGGCGCACCGAGCATGCCCTGGATGCCGAGCACGGGCAGGAAGTTGCCGATGTTGCGGTACGACGAGTAGAACTGAATGATGTGCGACGACGGGCGGCGCAGCCACGGCGGTGTGGCGCTGATGTCGTTCAGGTGCGTGCGGCGGTCGAAGGGCAGGCTGCGCTTGACCGTCTCGACCAGGAGGTTCTGCTCACTCACGCCAGTGCTCGGCGATCCACGGCACCGGCAGCACATAACGCTGAAGGTGGCGCCAGCGGCTCGGGTCGACACGGTCGTGGCTGAAGGTGGCCATGAAGTGGTCCCAGCGTGACCGGTTCGGCGGCGCCT
>DATDER010000196.1:0-2192 GCA_036523095.1 Rubrivivax sp. | reverse complement strand
TGAAGACCCTATGACCGGCGCTGTCACGCATCGCACCGGCCGCGGCCTGGGCGCCCTCGGCATGGCGGTCGTGATCGCCGCGCTCGTCTGCTTCGTGACCCGCGCCCACCCGGCGGGGCACGGTGTCGGCGTGCGCCTCCTCACGCTGTCGGCGCTGCTCGCCGGCTGCGCGCTCGCCTTTGGAGCCGCCCTGCGCGTCGCGCGCCGGCGGGAGCTGCAGGCCGGGGGCGCGCTGCCGCTCGCGGCCGGCGCGATCTTGCAGCTGTCGCTGCAGACCGTTGCGCTGGTCGCCGGCTACCGGTTCTTCTTCGTTCTCCAGCGGCATGCCGGGCCCGTCGCCTTCAGCCTGGTCGGCTACGGCATGACGCTCGCGGGCATGGCCGGCACGGCGCTGCTGTTCGACGAACACCCGTCGGCCGATGCCCTGCGGGCGATCGCGCTGGTCGCCGCCGCACTGTGGTTCAGCGCACAGACCTTCGAGACACCCGCCGTCCGGCTGTGCCCGCCCGCTGCGCCGCTGCCCGCGTGGAACGAAGCCATCGACTGCACTGCAGCTGCGGGCTCGTGCGCCCCGTGCGTCGCCGCGTGACGGGTGGGACTTGACCTTTCCCCAGTGGCAAGCTTGAAGCTGCCGCTCCACAATGCCCGCAACCGATCGGAGGAACGCATGTCCCGACCCATGAACATCGGCGAGGCCGCGGAAGCGGCAGGTGTCTCGGCCAAGATGATCCGCAACTACGAGCAGATCGGGCTGGTTCCCGCCGCGGCCCGAACCGACGCGGGTTACCGCCAGTACAGCGAGCGTGACGTGTCGATCCTGCGCTTCATCCGCCAGTCGCGGCGCCTGGGCTTCTCGATCGAGCAGATCGCCGGTTTGCTGGGCCTGTGGAGCGATCGCCGCCGCGCCAGCCGCGAGGTGAAGGCCCTGGCACAGAGTCATCTCGAGGCGATCGAGGAGAAGATGCGCGAGATGGCCGAGATGCAGCGTGCACTGACGCGGCTGGTCGGTTCCTGCCACGGGGACGACGACCCGCACTGCGCCATCCTCGACGAACTGGCGGTCAGCAGCCCCGACGCACCCGAACCCGGCGCGGTCGGCGCCAAGCCGATCCGCAAGGTCGCCGCGCGCTCGCCGGAGCCCCGGAAGGCGGCGCAGAGCCCCTCCACCGCTCACGTGGACCTCATGGCCTGGACGCGCAACCTCCATTCGGATCACGGACACCACTGAGCCGCCGGCCACGTGAACCGGCCTGCGCGCAGCGACCCCCTGCCGAGCCGCCTGCGTGGTCGGCGATCGGCCGTAGGTGGCGCGATTCGGTCGCGCCCACCATCACGCCGGGTGCGACGATCGACCGGGTGAGGACCTCGCGGATCGTCGTGTCCAACTGGCGCCAGGCTGCCCACGACGTCGACGAGGCCGGTGACGCCCCGACGCGAAGCCCCCGAACGCTCGACCTTGACCACGGGGTGGGCAATCGTGTCTCGTCGATCAGGCCGCCGGTGCGAACCGGGCGCTGAGCGCACGTTGCAAGGCCACCACCTGCTGCTGCTGCGATGTCAGCGCGGCGGCCAGTCCGAGCTGCGCCTGCTGCGAGCCGCGCTGCGCGTCCAGCAGTTCGAGCAGGTCGGACGCGCCGGCCTCGAAGCGTTTGCGGGCCAGCGCCTCGGCGCGCTGCGCATGGCGTGTGCGCTCATGCAGCGCGGCCAAGCGCTGTTGCCCGTGGCGCACCTGAACGAGGGCACTCTCGACCTCCTCGGTGGCGAGCAGAACACGCTGGCGGTAGGCCAGCAGGGCTTCGCGCTGGCCCGCCATCGCGGCCTGCAGGCGTGCATCGATGCGCCCCTGGTCGAAGACCGGGACGGAGGCCAGCGGCGCCAGCCACCAGGCCGCGCTGCCCGCGGCACCGAGGCCGGAGACCGAGCCCGCGACGAAGCCGAGCACGCCGGTGATCGACACGCGCGGCATGAACTCGGCGCGGATGGCCGCGACGTCCAGGGCCTGCGCACGCAGTTGCGCCTCGGAAGACTTCAGATCGGGCCGCAGCGCCATCCACTGCGCAGGCTCCGGCACCCGCAGCACCACCGCCTGGGCCTCACCCAACCCGGCCGCCGGCGCTTCGAAGCCCGAGGGGCCGATCCCCAAGAGCACCGCGAGCCGGTGCGTCGCCACGGCAAGCGCGGCTTCGTGCGCC
>DATDER010000195.1:0-2616 GCA_036523095.1 Rubrivivax sp. | reverse complement strand
CCGTAACTACAACTACCTGATCGCCTGCCCCGAAAGCGGCGAGGCGCTGGCGATCGACCCGCTGGACCATGAGAAATGCCTGGCGGCGGCCAAGGACAAGGGCTGGCAGATCACGCAGATCCTCAACACCCACGAGCACCACGACCACACCGGTGGCAACGCCGCGGTGGTCGCCGCCACCGGCGCCAAGCTGCTCGCCCACCACCGCTCCGGCGCCAGCATTCCCGGGGTCGACCGCGGGCTGAAGGCGGGAGACATGATCAAGGTCGGCAAGCACGTCGAGCTGGAATGCATGGACACGCCGGGCCACACGATGTGCCACATCTGCCTGCGCTCGCACGGCGACCGGCCGGCGCTGTTCTCGGGCGACACGCTGTTCAACGCCGGCGCCGGCAATTGCCACAACGGCGGCGACCCCGCCGCGCTCTACACGACCTTCGTCGACCAGCTCGCCCAGCTGCCGGATGCGACCGCGCTATACCCCGGCCACGACTACATCGAGAACAACCTGCGCTTCACGCTCGCGCGCGAGCCCGACAACACGGCCGCGCAGGCGCTGCTGCCGAGTGTGGCGGGGCAGGACCCGGCGACATCGGCCGTGACGACCCTGGGGCAGGAAAAGCAGATCAACACCTTCATGCGCCTGACGAGCCCGAGCGTGATCGCCAAGCTGCGCGAAAGCTTCCCGGACCTGCCCGAGCAGCCGGACGCGAAGACGGTCTTCGTCAAACTGCGCGAGTTGCGCAACAGCTGGTGAGATGCTGCGCGACGGGCAACTCCGGAGCCTGATCGAAGCCCATCTGCGCGCCTTCGATGCGCGCGCACTGAACACGGACGAGAAGCACGCTGCAGCGGTGGCGGTGCCGATCGTCGACGCAGGGCACGGTGCGGAATTGGCCGGCCTGCCTCATCACGCCGAATGGAGCACGCGCGCCGCGCTGCTGCTGACACGCCGTTCGCTCGGCCTTCGTCAGCACGCGGGCCAATGGGCGCTGCCGGGTGGCCGCATGGAGCCGGGCGAAACATCCGAACAGGCGGCCCTGCGCGAGCTGGCCGAAGAAGTGTCGTTGCAACTCGACGCCAGCGCCGTGCTCGGGCGGTTGGACGACTACGTCACGCGCTCGGGATTCGTGATCACGCCCATCGTGGTCTGGGCCGGCGCCGCGCGAGACCTGGTGCCCGACCCGCGCGAAGTGCAGAGCATCCACCGCATCCCCATCGCCGAGTTCATGCGCGTCGACGCGCCGTTGCTCGACCTTGCCGAAGGCTTGGATCACCCGGTGCTGCGCATGCCCGTGGGCCAGCACTGGATTGCCGCGCCGACGGCTGCGATCCTGTACCAGTTCCGCGAGGTCTGCATCGCGGGCCAGCAGACGCGCGTCGCCCATTTCGAGCAGCCGGCGTTTGCCTGGAAGTGACAGGCCCCCGGGGAGGACGAAGCTGCCGTCATCGGCCTTGGCCCGGCCAGCGATGACGTCGGCCACGCGCAGACCACTTGGCAGCGAGCAGCACGGCGAACAAGCCCGGACCGAACAACGATGCGGTGGACATTTCGGGTACCGGCAGAAACCGGATCTCGTCGACCACCACCCCCGACCACTCCCACGAATCCCCTCCGATCCACCCCGATTCATCGTAGATCTTCAGTTCAACCACTTGGCCGGCGAAGCCAGACACGTCACCTTTCCATTCACCCACGAAGGTCGCCACGTCTTGGGCGTAGCTCGGGCTCGAAGGGTCCAGGCCCACCGGCTGCATGCGGATGCCTTGGCCGTTCAGCGCGAGCGCGAACAGGTGGGTCGACGACAGCATGCTCACTGACGTGACAGCCGCCCCCACAGTGCCCGTCTGCGAAAGGAAGGCATCAACCACATCGCCGCGGGGCTCACGCTCGTAGAAGGTACCGCTTCGCATCATGAGGGCGAACGAGCCCCCCGCAGGGCCGAAGAAGGAGTGGCCTGACATCAGTGCATAGATTTGACTGAATCCGAGGTGCGGAAGACTACTCAGAGAGTGTGTGTACTGACCGTCGCTGTGACCCCAACCGGGGGCGCCGATGTCCCAGGCTGTGGGGCCTTGCCACTCGTTCCATTCGGATAACAGGGCCTCGTCGAAATCGAGGTTTACGAACTGCTGGGCCGAGGCGCTCATTGCAACGCCCGCCAGAACCGCCATGACACAGGCACCAACTCTCATGGTTTGTCTCCTCAGTGTTGCCGGCCGATAGTCGGCACCATGAGGATGGCGGTCAATCACTATGTCGAGAGCGGGCAGTGCCCCTGACCGAACCGCCGCGGGGTGTCACCCCCGCGGGCATCAGGCCACTGCAGCCTCCAGCGCCGCATTGAGCGTCGCGCTCGGCCGCATCACGGCCCCGGTTTTCGCCGGGTCGGGCAGGTAGTAGCCGCCGATGTCGGCCGGGCGGCCCTGGACGGCGTTGAGCTCGGCCACGATCTTCTGCTCGTTGTCGGTCAGCGTCTTGGCCAGCGGGGCGAAGTGCGCGGCGAGCTCGGTGTCCTCGGTCTGGGCCGCCAGTGCCTGGGCCCAGTACATCGCGAGGTAGAACTGGCTGCCGCGGTTGTCGAGCTGGCCCGTCTTGGGAGAGGGATTCTTGTT
>DATDER010000194.1:0-27503 GCA_036523095.1 Rubrivivax sp. | reverse complement strand
TTCCGCATCGACCACTTCCTCGGCAAGGAGGCGGCCCAGAACATCCTGGCCTTCCGCTTCGCCAACGGACTCTTCGAGCCCATCTGGAACCGCAACTTCATCGACCACGTGCAGATCGACGTGCCCGAGACCTTGAGCCTGGGCAAGCGCTCGGCCTTCTACGAGCAGACCGGCGCCTACCGCGACATGGTCGTGACGCACCTGTTCCAGATCCTTGCCTTCATGGCGATGGAGCCGCCGACGGCGCTGGAGCCGGCGCCGATCAGCGAAGAGAAGAACAAGGTCTTCCGCAGCATGCTGCCGGTGCACCCGGGCGACGTCGTGCGCGGGCAGTACACCGGCTACCGCGACGAAGACGGCGTCGACCCGGAATCGGAGACCGAAACCTTCATCGCCCTGAAGTGTTTCATCGACAACTGGCGCTGGGCCGGGGTGCCGTTTTTCCTGCGCACCGGCAAGCGCCTGGCCGAAGGGCAGCGCATCATCTCGATCGCCTTCCGCGAGCCGCCGAAGAGCATGTTCCCCGCCGGCTCGGGCGTGGGCGCACAGGGTCCCGACCACCTGACCTTCGACCTCGCCGACGCGTCGAAGATGAGCCTGAGCTTCTACGGCAAACGTCCCGGGCCGGGCATGCGGCTCGACAAGCTGAGCCTGCAGTTCGCGATGCACGACACCGGGCTCGTCGGCGAGGTCCTCGAAGCCTACGAACGCCTGATCCTCGATGCCATGCGCGGCGACCACACGCTGTTCAACACCGCCGAGGGCATCGAGCGGCTGTGGCAGGTGTCCACGCAACTGCTGGAGGCGCCGCCGCCGGTGCGGCTGTACCCGCCGGGCTCGTGGGGCCCGAAGTCGATCCACCAGCTAATCGCGCCGCATGCGTGGCGGCTGCCCTTCGAGCGGGCATGGCGGGACCCGAACAAGGTGGGGAGCTAGACCCTGAGTCAGGCCTGCCGACCCCGGCGCCCCCTGCAGCGGACGGCCACTGCGAGCGTGCCGATCGACAGCAGCAAGATGCTGCCAGGCTCCGGCACGGCCGTGACTTCGAAAGAACTGGTGATGACGTAGCCGTTGCCTCGGGTGTCGAGCAACTGGAAGTGGAAGTCGTAGGCACCGGGCAAGCCCATGCCAGGTGCCAGGAACGTCGAATCCTCTTCCAGGAACAACGGGAAGTGGCTGTGCCCATCGACGGCAAACGGCGGGTCCAGGTTGCCGTCGAGCGCGGGCACGATCGGGAACCCACCAACGTCGAAGGGCACGCCGTTCTGCGAGATGACGTAGCGCAAGGTCATGGGGAAGATCGAGTTCGGAATCATCGGCGTGTTGCCGTCAGGTGTCAGGCCGATCGGCGCATTGACCGGGTCGGCGATGACCATGAGCGGCAGGAAGACGCCGAAGCCCAGGTTGCCGTCGAACTCATTGACGGTGAAGACGGTTTTCTCCGCGATCCCGGCTGCCGCGATGCCGCTGCCGATCTCCGTGTCGTAAGGCGGTGCATGGGCCGCTCCCGGGCCGATGAAGAGCGCCGGGTGCAGCTGGTGGTTGGGCGGCGGCAGGATCGTCACCAGGTCCGACGTCTCGGTGAAGTCGAGGCGCGCAGAGATCATGTGGAAGTCGACCGGGCGCCAATCGGCAGCGGCCACGAAGCTGGGGCTGCCGAAGGGCGTGGCCGTGGCCACCGCCGCCGAGGCCACGGCGCTCGACGCCAGCGCCAGTGCAACGCAGAAAAGGCGACCAAGCCGACTTGCTGCCGCAAACGCGGCGGGCGAGGGCGCAGAAGGGGAGATGCCGTACGACATGAGCGTTCTCCAGGTTCAGTCAGCGACTACATGAGGCGAGTGCGCTCGCTGCGTGCGCAGGTCTGGAAACAGGCTATTCCTGGCCACCGCCGAAGTCCAGACGAACCGTGGCTTCCTTCTAGGGGTGTTCAGCACCGCTTCCACGCGCTCGTGGCGCCGCACGCCGGGCGGCTGCGCTTCGAGCGCCCAAGTTAGAACATGGTGTTGCCATGGGCGGCCTGCCCAGGGATGACCTGCAGCACGTCCCAGTGCTCGACGATCCTGCCGTGGTCGTCGCAGCGGAAGATGTCGATCCCGGCCCAGTCCTTGTCATCGGACGTGGGCCATGACTGGTGGCAGTGGAGCACGACCAGGTCCCCCTCGGCGACCGCACGTTTGAACTGGACGTTCTTGCCCGGGTACTCCCTGGCCATGCGCTCGAGGTACTCGATGAACGCCTCCTTGCCGTCGGCCACGTGCGGGTTGTGCTGGATATAGACGTCCCCGACGTAGCGCTCGATCGCCTCGCGCGGCTGGCAGCGGTTGAACATGAGGTCGTAGAACGCCATCGCGTTCTGCTTCTTGCGCTCGGTGTCCCGCGTCATCCTCGAGCTCAGCCCTTCTTGCCGCCCAGCACCAGCAGCAGGCCGCCCGCGACGATCGCTGCCACGCCCGCCCAGACCGGAATGTTGACCGACTCCTTTTCCTTCACCGAAAGCTCGATCGGGCCGAGTTTGACCGCCGTGGTGTCCTTGGTGTAGCTGAAGCCTCCATACACCAGGGCCAGGGCGCCTGCGGCGAGCAGCACAATGGCGACGAGCTTGATCGGATTCATGGGTACTTCCTTGCGAGGGGCCAGGACTCCGCTGTCGATGACAGCGAGGAGGGCCATGGCACATGGCATTGAAGCACAGCGCGACCTACGCCACGACGCCCCTGACCGCCCACGCCGATGCGCCATACGAACGTGGGCCGTCCGGCTCGCCGTCGAGGTAGGCGGCCCGGACAGCGGCTGCCAGCCGTTCCCGCTCATCGGAACTCAAGGAGCCCACGTACTCGGCAGCCGGGCCCTCCTTGCCGATGTAGGGCGCCCAGTAGTCCGCGAAAGAGCCGAACTCCATGCGGATGGAGATCAACGTCTCGGCCACGTCGATGAAGCCCACGCTCTTCCACGCCGCCGCCAGTTCGCCCGGCCGCGTCATCGGCCGCGTGTAGTTCCGGGCCCGCCGTTCCCCCGCTTTGGCGTCCAGTGCCGCGGCGGTGTCGAAGAACATCCGATTGGCGACGAAGCCTCCTCGCACGTCCCAGACCGCGGCGCCGACGGTGGCGCCGGTGCGCGCCACGCGCCGCATCTGCGCCAGCGCCCGCGCCGTGTCGGGCACGAAGTGAAGCAGCAGCATCGAAAGCACGCAGTCGAAGGCGCGGTCCGGAAAGGTCAAGGCGCAGGCGTCGCCGACTTCGAACTGCACCTGCTCGTTCGCATACTGCCGCTTGGCCGCGGCCACATAGACGGGCGAAAGATCGACCGCCTGGACCTGCGCTGACGCCGAGCGACTCGCGATGGCGCCTGCAAGATGGCCGGTGCCGCAGCCGACATCCAGCACGCGCCCCGTGCAGCCGGGGCCGATGAAGTCGAGGAACGGCTGAGCCAGACGGCGACTCCATCGGCCCATCGTCAGCTCGTAGCCTTCGCCATCGGTCGCCACGAAAGTCGAAGATGTACTCAAGCTCCCCTCCGTTCACGGCCGCGGGCAGATCTGTACCTGGACACCCTACTTTGCCAGGCCCTCGACGACATACGAGCGCCAATTCGACGACTTGTCGCGGATGGGTTTGAGCGCCACGTAAGCAGGTGAGGAGTCAAACGCGATCGCATCATCGACGCTGGGGAACTGCACGATGGTGATCGTCTTGGGCTTGTCGCCGGCCAAGCCCGTGCCCTTGGTGGCCCGAGCCAAGAAGACGCCGCCGCTTGGGCTTGCTCGGGCGCCCTCCTGGTAGGTTTTCCAGCCCACCGGATCGGTCACTTCAAACTCCACGATCAGGAACCCCGGCGACTTGGCCTGTGCTCGGAGCGAGTCGATGCCCAGGGCACCGATCGTCATGCCCGCAAGGAGAGTGATCCCCGTCCGAATTGCCGTGTTCATCCGTTTCCCCGGGTCTGGAAGTGGTGCCTGAGTGGATCACGCCTGTGCAGGTTCGGGCTGGATTCTTTCGGGGGAGACCGCGTGCGCCTGTCTTGGCGCGACGCTCAGCGCCGCTTCATCTCCAGCCAAAGCAGGTACAACCCGCTCGCTACCACCACCGCGGCGCCGGCCACGACCATCACGCCCGGCACCTGGTCGAAGAAGAGCCAGCCGAAGAGTGTCATGTAGACGATCTGCTGGTACAGGAAGGGGCCGAGCACGGCGGCCGAGGCGTAACGGTGCGCCTGCGCCACCAGGAAGTGACCGAGGCCGCCGCACAGGCCGGTCGCTGCGATCACGGCCCAGGTCTGCCAGTTGGCGGGCCATTGCCACTGCGACAGGCCGAAGGGCGTCAACAGCACGGTGGCGCCCAGCGCCGACATCAGTTGCAGCGCGGCCGGCGACTCGGTGGCCGCGAGCCGCCGCGTCAGCATGTTGAAGACCGCGTACAGCACCGCGTTCAGCGCCGACAGCAGGATTGCGGGGTGGAAGGCCTGGCTGCCCGGGCGGATGACCAGCAAGACGCCGCCGAAACCCACTGCGATCGCGATCCAGCGCCGGGCGTCGAGGCGCTCGCCGAGCCACCACGCGCTGAGCAGCGCGATCAGCAGTGGCACCGAGAACTGCATCGCCCCCGTCTCGGCCAGCTGCAAGTACTGCAAGGCGACGAAGTTGCATGCCGTCATCGTGCCGAGCATCGCGGCGCGCAGGCTCTGCAGCTTCCAGTTGCGCACCCGCACCAGTTCCCAGCCGTAGCTGGGCGCGAGCAGCGCCGAGGTGATGACGACGTGGGTCAGGAATCGCAGCCACACCACCTGCAGCGCCGGCAGGCCGAGCACGAGCCACTTGGCGCTGGCGTCCAGCGTGGCAAAGAGCAGGGTGGTGAGGGTGACCAGCGCGATGCCGATGCGGCGGTTGCGCGGGTTGTCGAGGTGGAGCAAGCGGGCCCGATGAACCGGAGAACGGGCCATTCTAGGAGCCGGCCCGGAAACTGCTGAGCCCGCGGCGCGTTCTAATCGGAGCCCAGCCGTACAAAAGGGCAGCCCATGAACCAGCTCGACCAGCTCAAGGCCTTCACCACGGTGGTGGCCGACACCGGCAACTTCAAACAGCTCGCGCAGTTCGAGCCGCGCGACGCCACCACCAACCCGTCGCTGATCCTGAAAGCGGTGCTGCAGCCCGACTACGCGCCGCTGCTGGCGAGCACCGTCACGGCGCATCGCGGGCGGCCGCTGCCGGAGGTGGTCGACGAGGTGCTGGTGCGCTTCGGGCTCGAGATCCTGAAAGTGGTGCCCGGGCGCGTCAGCACCGAGGTCGATGCGCGGCTGTCCTTCGACCGCGCCGCCACGCTGGCACGTGCGCGACACCTCATCGGCCTGTACGCCGCGGCGGGCATCGGCCGCGAACGGGTGCTGGTCAAGATGGCATCGACCTGGGAAGGCATCCAGGCCGCGCAAGAACTGGAGCGCGACGGCATCCGCTGCAACCTCACGCTGCTCTTCAGCTTCTGCCAGGCGGTGGCCTGCGGCGACGCCGGCGTGCAGCTCATCTCACCCTTCGTCGGGCGCATCTACGACTGGTACAGGAAGGCGGCCGGCCCGGCCTGGGACGAAGCGGCGAACGCTGGTGCCAACGATCCGGGCGTCAAGTCGGTGGCGCAGATCTACGCTTACTACAAGCAGTTCGGCATCCAGACCGAGGTCATGGGCGCGAGCTTCCGCAACGTGGGCCAGATCACCGCGCTCGCGGGCTGCGACCTGCTCACGATCAGCCCCGAGCTGCTGGCGGCGCTGCAGGCGAGCGACGCGCCGCTGCAGCGCCGACTCGGCCCTGCCGCGCGTGACGCCCTGCTGAAGCGGGTGCAATACGACGAAGCCGCCTTCCGTTACGCCCTGAACCACGACGCGATGGCGACCGAGAAACTCGCCGAAGGCATCCGCGCCTTTGCCGCCGACGCGGCCAAGCTGGACCAGATGATCGAGGGGTTGGCGAAATGACGGCACCACGTTGCGACCGTACCGAAGCCTGGGCTGCGCTCCAGGGCCACTTCGAGGCGAACGGCCGCGGGTTGGACCTGCGCGAGGCCTTCGCGCGCGACCCCGGCCGTTTTGGCGCCTTCAGTGTCGAAGCGCCGGAAGTGTTCGCCGACTTGTCGAAGAACCTCGTCGACACCGCGACGATGCATTTCCTGCTCGACCTGGCGCGCGAGTGTGATCTCGAGGCGCGGCGCGACGCGATGTTCGCAGGCGAGGCGATCAACACCACCGAAGGCAGGCCGGTCCTGCACACGGCCCTGCGCGCACCGCGTGGTGCCGGGCCCCACAGCGATGACGTGCACGGCGTGCTCGATGCGTTGCTGAGCTACGCCGAGGCCGTGCGCGACGTGTCTTCCAGCGGCTTCACCGACGTCGTCAACATCGGCATCGGCGGCAGCGACCTCGGCCCGCAGATGGTCGTGTCCGCGCTCGACGCGTTTTGCCACCGCGGCCTGAACTTCCACTTCGTCAGCAACGTCGACGGGCACGACATTACGCCGGTGCTGCGCCGGCTCAGCCCCAAGACGACGCTGTTCATCGTCGCGAGCAAGACCTTCACGACACAGGAGACGATGGCCAACGCGATGGCCGCGCGGGCCTGGTTCGACGCCCACGGGGGCCCGGATCGATCGAAGCACTTCGTCGGCGTCACGACCAACCTGAAAGCCGCGGCCGACTTCGGCATCACCCGCACTTTCGGTTTCTGGGACTGGGTCGGCGGGCGCTACTCGTTGTGGAGCGCGATCGGGCTGCCGGTCGCGATCGCCATCGGCGCAGAGAACTTCCGCGCGCTGCTCGCCGGCGCGCACGCGATGGACCGCCACTTCGCCGAGGCACCGTTGAAGCAGAACCTGCCCGTGCTGCTGGGGCTGATCGACGTCTGGTACCGCAACTTCCACGGCTTCACGAGCCGCAGCGTCGCGCCCTACCACCAGGGGCTGAAGCGCCTGCCGGCCTACCTGCAGCAGCTGGAGATGGAATCCAACGGCAAACGCGTGGACATGGCGGGCGCGGCGCTGCCCTTCGCCACCAGCCCGGTGGTCTGGGGCGAGCCCGGCACCAATGGCCAGCACGCGTACTTCCAGATGCTGCACCAGGGCACCGACGTGATCCCGGTCGAGTTCATCGCCGTCAAGCGCCCGGCGCATGGCCTGGCCGATTTGCACACCAAGCTGCTCGCCAACTGCCTGGCGCAGAGCCAGGCGCTGATGCTGGGCAAGCCCTTCGACGCGGCGCTCGCCGAAACGGCGCCGACGGCGTCCAGCACCTTCGACAAGACGGTGCTCGCGCAGCACCGCACCTTCACCGGCAACCGGCCGAGCACCACCCTCGTGCTGGACGCGCTGACACCACGTTCGCTCGGCGCGCTGGTGGCGATGTACGAGCACCGGGTCTTCGCCAGCGGCGCCCTGTGGGGCATCAACAGCTTCGACCAGTGGGGTGTGGAGCTCGGCAAGGCGCTGTGCAGCCAGTTGCTGCCGCGGCTGGCCAGCGGCGATGTGAGCGGGCTCGACGCCTCGACCGCGGGTTTGCTGAAGCGGCTGACGGCATGAGCGGCGCCGCAGGTTTGAAGCGTGCCGTCGTCTTCGACTTCGGTGCCGTGCTGTTCCAGTGGAAACCGGTGCAGCTGTTGCGCCAGTCGGTGCCTGAACTGGCCGGCGACGACGCTTCGGCCCGCGCCCTCGCGGCGAAGATCTTCGAGAGCTTCACGCCCGAGAGCGACTGGGCCCGCTTCGACACCGGCAAGCTGGACGAGGACGCGCTGGCGAAACTTATCGCACAGCGCATCGGTGCCAGCGAAACACAGGTGCGCCGTGTCATCGACGCGATCCCGCCGCACCTGGTGGCACAGGCGCCGATGGTCGCGCTCTTCCGCCAGCTCAAGGCCGTGGGCCACTCGATGTACTTCCTGTCCAACATGCCGCTCAAGTACGCGACCCGGCTCGAACGCGAGAACCCCTTCATCGCCGAGTTCGAGGATGGCATCTTCTCCGGCCGCGTCGGCCTGATGAAGCCGCAGGCGGCGATCTTCGAGCTTGCGCGCCAGCGCTTCGGCATCGAGCCGGCGCGCACCGTGTTCATCGACGACCACGCCGGCAACGTGGCCGCGGCGCAGGCGCTCGGGTGGCAGGGCATCCGCTTCGAGGACGCGGCGCAGTGCACGCAGGCGCTGCAGGCCGGGGGCTGGATCGGCTCAGCGCTGCCCGGTCATGACACGACGCTGGGGGGCCGCGCCAGCCCTGCCAGCCCGTGACGCGCGGCGTCGAGGGCTTGTTCGACGACGCGCTGCTTCCACTCGGGCGTGTCGACATAGAACGCGTCGCGCATCTGCCGCTTGATCGAGTGGTTCCGGCCGCCCTGGCTGTGCGCATGGTTGTGCAGCCACTGGTCGGCGCGCAGCGCGTCGATCACCTCCGCCATCGGCACGGTGCCGTATTCGAGCGCGATGCCGGTGTATTCGGCCTGCGCGCACTCTTCGTACGCGGCCAGGCACATCAGCCCCGACAGCCTGGCCGATGCCGACGAGCCGTCGCAGATCGACGTGACCTGCGGCCCCCACCAGGCCCGTGCGCGCGCGACCGCCTGCGCCTCGTCGCGTCCGGCGAAGATCAGCTCGGCCTCGCCGCTCGGCCCGAGGCCGGTGTGCACGTCGATCCAGCCCAATCGCGCGCAGATCGCGCCGTGTTCGCGCAGCACACTGCGCAACGTGCGCTGGCTCCAGGTGGCTTCGCGCCCACCGTAGAACAGGCCGTGCGGATGGGTGTGCTGGCCGCCGGTGATGGCCGCCTGCAATCCCCGCTCGCCGTGCGCCGAGGCGTAGGCCGTCAGGCGGGCCACGGCATCGGCCGGTGCCGGCCAGGTCTCGGGCACGATCGCCGACGCCAGCTCGTCGTAGGCTGCGCTCGGCGGCAGCGGCTGGCTGAAGTCGAGGAAGTTGCGATTCAGGTCGACATTTTCGTGGGTGGTGCGGCGCCACCAGGAGAATCCGTAGGGGTTGAGCGCGTGCACGTACAGCACGGCCACGCCGCTGGCCGCCACTGCGGCGTGCCAGGCGTCGTCGCGCAGCAGCGCGACCTGAACGCCCGAGCCGCAGAAACCTTCGACACCGTGGCAGGCGCTGCTGACGACGAGCAGCGCGCTCGCGTCTGCAGTGCCTTCGCGCACCACGTCCATCGCAAGCGGCTCGCCGTCGCGCCCGCGCTGCGGGTGCTCGTGCGAACGCACCGCCAGCCCCGCCGACGCGGCGGCGGCCAGGAACTTGAGCCGCGCCTCGGTGTAGGTCTGCGCGAAGCAGTCGGCGGGGTTCATGAACGTCCCTGCGCGCTCATGGGCGGGGCGCGGCGAGCCACTCTTCGGCGATGCGCACCCAGGCCGTGGCGCCGAGCGGGATCAACTCGTCGTTGAAGTCGTAGCTCGGGTTGTGCAGCATGCAGGGCCCCAGGCCGTGCCCGCCTTCGCGGTGCGTGCCGTCGCCGTTGGCGATCATGAAATAACAGCCCGGCTTGGCCTGCAGGAAGTAGCTGAAGTCCTCGGCTCCCATCGTCGGTTCGAAGGGCCGCACGTTGTCGGGGCCGACCACGCTCGCGAGCACACGCTGGACGAAGCCGGTCTCGGCGGCGTGGTTCACGGTCGGCGGATAGTTGCGCTTGAAGGCGAATTCGCAGCTCGCGCCAAAGGCGGCGCAGGTGTGTTCGGCGACCGTCTTCATGCGCTGCTCGATCAGGTCGAGCACCTCGGTTGAGAAGGTGCGCACGGTGCCCTGCAGCTCGCACGAGTCGGGCACGACGTTGGTCGCCTCCCCGGCGTGGATCATCGTCACCGAGATCACGCCGGGGTCGATCGGGCGCCGGTTGCGCGTGATGATGGTCTGGAAGGCCTGCACCATCTGGCACGCCACCGGCACCGGGTCGATGCCCAGGTGCGGCAAGGCGGCGTGCGATCCCTTGCCGCGGATCGTGATCTTGAACTCGTTGCTCGACGCCATCATCGGTCCCGGACTCACGGCGAACTGCCCCACAGGCATGCCGGGCCAGTTGTGGGCGCCGAAGATCGCCTCCATCGGGAACCTGTCGAAGAGGCCGTCCTTGATCATCTCGCGTGCGCCGCCGCCGCCTTCTTCGGCCGGTTGGAAGACGAGGTAGACGGTGCCGTCGAAGTTGCGATGCCGGCTCAGGTGGCGTGCCGCGGCGAGCAGCATCGCGGTGTGACCGTCATGGCCGCAGGCGTGCATCTTGCCGGCGTGCTGGCTCGCGTGGGCGAAGGTGTTGTGCTCGGTCATCGGCAGCGCGTCGATGTCGGCGCGCAGGCCGACCGCGCGCGGGGAACTGCCGTTCTTGACGATGCCGACGACACCGGTCTTGCCGAGGCCCCGGTGCACCGGTATGCCCCAGTCGGTGAGCGCCTTGGCGATCACGTCGGCGGTGCGTTCTTCCTCAAAGCACAGCTCGGGGTGGGCGTGGATGTCGCGCCGGATCCTGGTGATCGCGGCGGCGTCGGCGAGGATGGATTCGATCAGTTGCATCAACAGCTCCGCAGTGCCTGAAGGTGCATGTTAGCGAGCCGGCAGGGGGCCTGCCAGCGCTGTGACATCATCGCCGAATGAACACGCCAGCCGCCGCCAGCCGGGTCGTGAAAGCCGCCTGCCCGCACGATTGCCCCGACACCTGCGCGATGCTGGTGACGGTGGAAAAGGGCAAGGTGGTCCGGATCCAGGGCGACCCGGACCACCCCACGACCCACGGCGCGTTGTGCACCAAGGTCAGCCGCTACGCCGAGCGCACCTACCACGACGAACGGGTGCTTCACCCGCTGAAGCGCGTGGGCCCGAAAGGCGCTGGCCAGTGGCAGCGCGTCGGCTGGGATGAAGCGCTCGACGACATCGCGGCACGGCTGAAGGCCGTCGCTGCGCTCAACCCGCAGGCGGTGCTTCCCTACAGCTACGCCGGCACGATGGGCCTGGTGCAGGGCGAGAGCATGGCGGCGCGTTTCTTCCACAAGCTGGGGGCCTCGAGGCTCGACCGCACGATCTGCTCTTCGGCCGGCGGCGAGGCGCTGGCCGCGACCTATGGCCACAAGGTCGGCATGCATGTCGAGGACTACGTGCACAGCCGGCTGATCCTGATCTGGGGCAGCAACTCGATCACCTCGAACCTGCATTTCTGGACCTTCGCCCAGGCCGCCAAGCGCAATGGCGCGAAGCTGGTCTGCATCGACCCACGGCGCACCGAGACGGCCGACAAGTGCCAGCAGCACATCGCGCTGCTGCCGGGGACCGACGGCGCGCTCGCGCTGGGGCTGATGCACGAACTGATCGTGAACGACTGGCTCGACCACGATTACATCGCGCGCCACGTGCAGCAGGGTGAAGGCGGCTGGCCGGCGTTGCGCGAACGCGCGCTGCAATGGCCGCCCGAGCGCACGGCGCAGGTGTGCGGCCTGACGGTGGATGAAGTGCGTGGCCTGGCGCGCGACTACGGCAACACGCGCTCCGCCTCGATCCGCCTCAACTACGGCATGCAGCGCGTCAAAGGCGGCGGCAACGCCGTGCGGCTGGTGGCGCTGCTGCCCTGCCTGACAGGCGCCTGGCGCCAGCGTGGCGGCGGCATGCTGCTGTCGTCGTCGGGCTGGTTCGCGCCGGCGATCCACAGTGCGGCGCTCGAGCGGCCGGACCTGATGCCCGAGCCCCGCCCGCGCATCGTCAACATGAGCACCATCGGCGACGATCTGCAGCGCGAGTCGTCGGCCGCCTTCGGACCGAAGATCGAGGCCGTCGTCGTCTACAACAGCAACCCGGTCGCGGTGGCGCCGGACTCGAAGCAGGTGGCCGCCGGATTCAAGCGCGACGACCTGTTCACCGTGGTGATCGAACACTTCATGACCGACACCGCCGACCTCGCCGACTACGTGCTGCCCGCGACGACGCAGCTCGAGCACTTGGACGTGCAGCGCAGTTACGGCCATACCTACGCGCTCATCAACCACCCGGCGATCGCGCCCGTGGGCGAATCGAAGCCCAACACCGAGATCTTCCGCGAGCTGGCACGCCGCTTCGGCTTCACCGACCCGTGTTTTGCCGACAGCGACGAAACCATCGCCCGCGCCGCGTTCCGCGCCGAATCCGTGGACTACGCCGCAATGGCCGAGCGCGGCTGGGTTCGGCTCGATGTACCCGACCTGCCGTTTGCCGAGGGCGGTTTCCCCACCGCAGACGGCCGCGCCATCGTCGACGCCCATGGCTTCGGCGTGCCCGACTTCATCCCCAACTACGAAAGTGCCCAGTCCAGCCCGGCGCTCGCGGCGCGTTACCCGCTGGCGATGATCTCGCCGCCGGCACGCCACTTCCTCAACTCCAGCTTCGTCAACGTCAAGAGCCTGCGCGCGATCGAAGGCGAACCGCTGGTCGAGATGCACGCTGCCGATGCATACGCGCGCGGCATCGAGGACGGCGCGATGGTCGAGATCTTCAACGACCGCGGCCGCTACCGCTGCAAGTGCGAGGTGAGCGAACGCGCCCGGCCCGGTGTCGTCAACGGATTGGGTGTGTGGTGGAAGAAGCTTGGTGCTGACGGCACCAACGTCAACGAGCTGACGCACCAGCGCCTGACCGACATCGGCCGCGCCCCGACCTTCTACGACTGCCTGGTGGAAGTGCGATCGTCGTGAGCCGCGGGTGCGCCGCAGGGTCCTGATGGCGGCCATCGGCCTGGCCGGCGCAGGCCTCGTTGCAGCCGCGGCGATGTGCCTCGGCGGCGGCTGCTCGATAGGCTACTACGCGCAGTCGGTGAGCGGCCACCTGGATCTGCTGAACCGCTCGCGTCCGGTCACCGAATGGGTCGCCGATCCGGCCACGCCGCCGGCGCTGCGCGAGCGCCTGCAGCTCACGCAGCGCATGCGCGAGTTCGCGGTCACCGAGCTGAAGCTGCCCGAGAACAACAGCTACCGCGGTTATTCCGACTTGAGGCGCGGCGCCGCGGTCTGGAACGTGGTGGCGGCGCCGGAACTGTCGCTCACGCTCAAGACCTGGTGTTTCCCGGTCATGGGCTGCGTCGGCTACCGCGGCTATTTCGACCGTGCCGACGCCGACGCGCTGGCCGCGCAGTTGAAGGCCGAGGGCTACGAGGTCAGCGTCTACGGTGTGCCGGCGTATTCCACGCTCGGCTGGACCGACTGGCTCGGCGGCGACCCGCTGCTCAACACCTTCGTGAACTGGCCCGAGGGCGAACTGGCGCGGCTGCTGTTCCACGAACTCGCGCACCAGGTCGTCTACGCCGCCGACGACACGATGTTCAACGAGTCCTTCGCCACCGCGGTCGAGCGGCTTGGCGGCCAGCGCTGGCTCGCCACGCAGGCGGGGCCGCAGGCACGTGCCGACTACGCCGCGCTCGACGCCCGGCGCCAGGACTTCCGCGCCCTCACGCTGGCCTACCGACAGAAGTTCGATGCCCTCTACCGCAGCAGTGCCGGCGATGCCGACAAACGTGCCGGCAAGGCCGCGTTGATGAACCAGCTGCGTGCCGATTACGACCGCCTGAAGGCGACACGGTGGGACGGTTTTGCCGGTTACGACGGCTGGTTCGAGCGAGCCAACAACGCCGCCTTCGGCGTGCAGGCGGCGTACAACGAACTCGTGCCCGGCTTCGAGCGTGTGTTCAACGAGCAGGGCGCCGACTTCACGCGCTTCTACGCCCGCGTCGGCGAACTGGCCGCGTTGCCGAAGGCGCAACGACGCGCGACACTGCAACCCTGAGACAAAACCGAGGAGATCCGAACGTGCCCGACATCAAGATCCACCGCGACCACACCCTCGGCCTGCCCAAGGCACGCAAGGTGGCCTGGATGTGGGCCGAGCAGGTGGAAGAGAAGTTCGACATGGCGTGCACGGTGATCGAAGGCGACACCACCGACACGGTGGAGTTCACACGTTCAGGCGTCAGCGGCAGGCTCGTCGTCGCACATGATCACTTCCGGCTCGATGCGAAGCTGGGATTCCTGCTCGGTGCCTTCAGCAAGACGATCGAGAGCGAGATCGAAAAGAACCTCGATGCGCTGCTGGAGAAGGGCACGACGGCCAAGAAGGCCGCGCCTGCGAAGAAAACTTCCCGCAAGTAGCGCACGGCAGCCGCTCGGCGATTGCGGCCGGGCTTGGCGGCAATCGTCATTCAACAAAACGGTTGACAGTTCGTCGAGCGACGAATATATTCAACCACATGGTTGAACTTCAATCGCCGCAACTCGACTCGGTTTTCCACGCCCTCGGCGACGCCACACGCCGCCGGATGCTGCGCACGCTGGCCGGCGGCGAACGCACGGTCGGCCAGCTCGCCGAACCGTTCGCGATCTCTCTCGCGGCGGCGTCCAAACACATCAAGGCACTCGAGAACGCCGGGCTGATCCGGCGCGAGGTGCGCGGGCGCACGCACCTGTGCCGCCTCGAACCCGGCCCGCTCGCCAGCGCCAACGAGTGGCTCAGCTTCTACCAAGACTTCTGGACCGGCCGCCTCGACGTGCTCGAGCGCCTGCTGAAGGAAGACCCACCCCCGCCCCCCACCGTCAACCGCAAAGGAAGAAGCAAATGAACGCACTGCTGCAAACCCCGGACGCCTATGGCGTGCTGACCGACCCCACCACCTTGAAACTGCAGCGCCTGCTGCCGGGCCCGATCGAACGGGTCTGGGATTACCTGACGCAAAGCGAGCTGCGGCGCCAGTGGCTGGCGGCGGGGCCGATGGAGCTGAAGATCGGCGCGCCGTTCGAGCTCGTCTGGCGCAACAGCGAGTTGAGCGACCCGCCCGGCCAGCGCCCGCCCGGCTTCCCCGAGGAGCACCGGATGCAGTCCCGCATCGTCGCGCTCGAAGCGCCCACGAAGCTCGTCTTTACCTGGGGCGCCGACTCCGAAGTCACCTTCGGCCTGGAAGACCAGGGCGACGAGGTGCTGCTCAGCGTGACCCACCGCCGCGTGCCAGACCGCGACGTCCTCCTCAACGTCAGCGCCGGCTGGCATGCGCACCTGGACGTGCTGGCGGCCCGCCTCAGCGGCAAGGCGCCGCTGCCGCACTGGGACGCCTGGAGCCGGCTCAAGAAGGAGTACGAGAAGCGCCTGCCTGGGTGAAGGCCGCCTTTTCAGGCGTAGACGGGCGCGCCGTCCGCGGCGCGCCCGCGCAATGCGGCGAGCATGTCGCGTTCGTGCATGCCATCGGCCCAGGAAGGCCGCAGCTGGAAGTGCGGCTGGTCGACGAACGAGGTCCAGTTGCCGCCCCACTCCAGCCCCAGGTCCAGACCAAGCACGCCGACGGCCCGGTACTTGGGCGATTCGGGCAGGTAGCTGTTGCCGGAGAACACGCCGACGTCGAAGGCGATGCCGAAGTTGTGATTCGAGTAACCGCCGCGCACCTTGGTCACCACCCGGCCCGGCTTCGTGCGCCCCTGTGCGTACAGCGCGTCCTGCTCGGCATAGGTTCGCGTCCCGCTGATGATCTTGATCGTGATCCCGTTGGCGGCGGCCTTCTGGACCAGCGCCCGGGCGAGCGGCCGGACCTCGGGCTGCAGCGTGGCGATGTGCTTCTCGCTCCGGTCGTCGACCTTCGAGATGGCGAGGCCGGGCGGCACGCCGTGGATCGATGGCTTGACGATCGCCGCGTAGATGGCGCCCCAGGTCTCGGCGCCCGGTTTGCCGTCGACCTGGACCTTGAGCTTCTTCTGGACGGCTTCGATCATTTCGGTCAGCTGCATCGTGTTTCCTATGAAATGGGGCGGACCAAGCGGCCGCGCAGGCGCGCTGCCAGCAGCGGCGCGAAGAAGGTGACGACGAGCACCAGCGGCCAGAGGTTGCCCCCTTCGAAGGTGTAGGCGCCGAGCAGTTGCGGCCAGGTCTTGTGCTGGACGAAGCGGCCGAAGCCGAACTCGAAAACGAGGGTGAGGCCAAGCCAGAGCAGGCCGACGAGCACGTACGCGCCTGCGCTCAAAGCGCCCACCCAGGTCACCAGCAGGAGCGCGGCGGCCAGGATGCAGATCGAAAGGATCAGGCCACTCGTGATGAAGGCCGCGACACTGCCCAACTGCGGCACGAGCCAGCCCTCACGGAGCCCGCCGTTCACGACCGCGCAGACGAGGATCAGCAGCCAGACGGCGCAAGCCTTGAGCACCCACATGGGCCAGGGAAGGCCCGCGCCGGACCAGCGTCAGGCGTCGCTAGCGCTCGAGTGGCAGTTCGAACGGTCCTTGACCGGCGACTGGGCCGGCTGGGTCGCCACCGGTGTCGCCGTGCGGGTGGCCGGGGCGTCCTTCGCGCTGGTGCTGGGCGCGAAGTCCAGGCTCTTGGGCGCGGGGGCCTTGGCCGGCGCGGACTTTGTGCTGCCCTGGGTCGACGTGGCCGAGGGCGCCTTGCCGCTCGACTGCGCCGCAGCGGAGCCGGCGATCACGAGTCCGACGGACACCAGAAGGCAGCGGGCTGCATCGAGTCGTTCCATGGCAATCTCCAAGGCGAGTGGTGACGCCAATTTACTCCTGATCGGCCGTTGCCGGAAGCCTGGCATAGATACACGTGTGGCGCAGGGTCCCATCCGGCGCCCGGCGCTCGTTGCGAAGAACGCCTTCGAGCGCGAAGCCGCAACGCTCGGCGACGCGGCGCGAGGCTCCGTTCGCCTCGTCGGTGATCAGCTCCAGCCGCTCGACAGCTAGCGTCTTGAAGGCCAGCTGCGCGAGTGCCTTGACCGCCTCGGTGATCAGCCCGGCGCCGCAGCGCGACGTGCGGCACCAGTACCCGACCTCCGTCTTCGGCGTGTTCCAGTCGGTGCGGTGAAGGCCCGAGCCGCCGACGACTTGCTGCGTCTGGCGGTCCCACAGCAGGTACGGCAGGTCCTTGCGGGCCATGAAGTTCGACGCCGCGGTGCGGCAGTAGATCTCGGACGCCTCGACCGACTGCTCCGCGGCGACCCAGGGCACCGATGCGATGAACTTCCGCAGTTCAATCAGTGATTCAGACACTGCCTCGAACACCGCCGGCCCGTCGCCGGCCCGCGGCGGGCGCAGCAGCAGGCGATCGGTCTCGATCGCGATCGGGATGTCCAGCAGGATGGGTGGGGTCATGGCTTCCTTCAACTCCGCTCCGGGTGGGACAGAACGGCGCCCTGTCCTACCTGGAAGGCCCGGTCATGCAGCAAGGATGCGGGCTCACTCCGCGAAAGACCATCCGATGACCGACCCCCGCAACATTGCCCATGACAAGAAGGTCCAACAGGCGAAGAAGCACCGTGACGAAGAGATCGCCCCCGGTGCCGACAAGACGCCTCAGCCGGGCAAGAAGACCCACATGGAGCACCACGCGTCGGACGTCGCCAAGGTGCCCGACGAAGCGGCGCCGGTGCCGACCGAGGAGAAGCCGCTCGTCTGAAGGGAAACCGCACTGCGGCGTCACTGCGTTCGACGCCAATCGCACTGCAGCAGCCCATAAAGCGCGGTATCCGAGACCTCGCCAGCCACGATCCAGCGCTCGCGAAGCTGGCCCTCCTTCGTGAAGCCCAGGCGCTTAAGGATCTTCTCCGAAGGTGCGTTCCGGGGATCGATGTCGGCCTCGAGGCGGTTCAGCTTCAGGTCGTCGAAAGCGTAGGCGATGAGCCGCGCAAGGGCCTCCGACATCAGGCCCTGGCCCCAGCTGCCCGAGCCGAGGATGTAGCCGACTTCGGCCCTTCGGCTCGACTCGCTGAAGCTGAACAGCGTGCACGCCCCGACGAGAGCGCCTGAACTCCTGGTTTGAAGGGCAAGGCGCAGATGTTCACCGTTGGCGAGGGCTTTCATTTCGCGGTCGATCATGGCTGCGGCCTGCGCCAGCGCGGTCCAAGGTGGCGTGATCCAGTAGCGCATGACCTCGGCGTCGGCGTAGATGGCGAACAGGGCGACTGCATCGTCGGGGCGCAGAGGGCGCAGGATCAGGCGCTCGGTTTCGAGCGGGAGATTCTTGAATCCGGCCGTGGTCCGGGCAGGGCCTGCAAGCTCGGCGGGCCACGCGGCAGTCAGCGGCGGCAGGGCGTCCCAGAAGGGGATGACCCGTTCGATCCTTCCGTCCTGCCCCAACTCGATCAGCGCGTCTCCGCGTGCCCGTACCACGTTGTCGGGCCCGACGATGACGCCGCAAAGACGGGCGCTGTTGAGGAAGATGTTCAACCCCGTGTCGAGTACCAGGCGGCAGCCGGGCCAGTTCTGGTGGAAGCCGGCGATCTTTTCCGAGATCTGCGCGTATCCGGCGAAGACACGCTTCGGACCCCAGATCTCGGCTTCCGGCGTCATCGAGCGTTGCAACAGGCGCAGACGCTCGTTCTCGTCCTTCTCGGCAAAGGCTTCGTAATACGGCCGCAGAGCGTCGAGGAACTGGGATTCGAGCATGTGGGGGTCCAGCGTCCTGCGCGATGCGATCAGGTCAGGCCGCAAGTTGCGCGCCGTGCGAGGAACTCAGGGTTGAACCTTGTCAACGTCCTCGGTGGTGAAGTTGCCAGGGAGCACGATTTCAAGCATCTCGATGTCTTCGCTGTGTCCGAGCTCACGGTGTCGGATCTCCGGGGGCTGATGAACGCATGAGCCTGCTTCCAGCCTCACCACACCCTGCCCCTCGTACTCGAATTCAATCCATCCCTTCAGGATGTAGACGAGCTGGAAGCTGGTCCTGTGGATGTGCGGCTGACTGGAGAATTCCTTGCCTGCCGCTGCCCGGATCACATGTGCGTCGACACGGCCTCCGGTTGCATCCTTGATCCCGAGATCTCGATATTCGTAGAAAGAGCGCAGGCCTCGTTCGAACTTCGCATCCCCGGCGTGTGATGCTACGAAACCTTGCGTGGTCATGGCGTTGGCTTTCAGCGTGTTGGGGGAAGAGGGACTGTAGGTCTTGTGCGGCCTGACGTTCGAGGTTACGTGGGACCGGCGGTGGGGACGCCAGCCTAGGCGTCGCCGATGGGTGGCTCCGTGGTCTCACGGTCGTAGTATTCGACCCCCGCCTCGGCGCGAAACATCTTCCGCACAGCCGATGTCGGAGATGTGCTGGCGAAGACGCCAATTTTCTGGGAGTCTGGATACTCGCAGACCTCGGTGGCCGAGACGCCGGAGAGCGACAGATAGCGCATCGTCGTCTTGCCCGTATTGATGATCTGGTGCGCGACCTCTGCGCCGCCGGTGGGGCAAGCGACCACGTCATGACGGCGAAGCTTGAACCTTTGCTCACCGAAGCGCAGTTCCCCCTCGCCCTCCAGGATCAGGAACATTTCCTCCTCCTCGCGATGCGCATGGAATGGGCACTGGGCCTTTCCCGGAGGAAGCTCCGTCAGGTTGTAGCCGAGCTTTCGAGCGCCGATGCCAGCACTGAAGAGGGCGCGTTTGGAGGTGTAGTACCCGTTTTCCTCGGCGTCATCGAACTGAACGTCTTCCAGATTCACCAGCGGCTTTGTCATAACGAATCCAAGAGAAACGGAGAGGCGTCCGCTGGCGGTCTCAGCCACGGGCCTTGCCAATGAATTCGAGCGCACTGCGCTGCAGAAGAGACCAGTCGAGTCCAATCGCCAGCGCCTTGTAGCCTCGCTGCATCATCTGTCGGGCCTGCTCCGGTATTCTCGCTACGCCGCCCGGTGAGACCTTGCTGCGAAGGATGGCCGTCTCGGCTGTTTCGACAGCCTGCAGGAAGGTGGGGTGCTCGAACTGGCCGGCGATTCCCAGCGACATAGCGAGATCCCCTGGACCGATGAATGCGAGATCGAGGCCGGGCGTGTCCACGATGGCCTCAATGTTCTGAACGCCGAGTGGATCCTCGATCGTGGCGATCGTCAGCATGTTGGCGTTGGCCGACGCCATGTAGTCAGGCATTGGCATCGACCAGCACATCGGCGCGTAGAACGGTCCCCAGTGCCGTCCGCCCTCTGGCGGGTATTTGACGGCGCGTACAGCGTTCTCCGCGTCTTGGCGGGTGCAGACCATCGGGAAGACGATCCCCATGGCGCCCAGGTCTAACGGCAGCTTGGCTTGCCAAGGATGCGACCAGGGCAAACCAACGAGCGGCGTCGTCTGCGTACCCGCCGTGGCGGCGATCATGCCGTGCAGTACTTCGGGTCCGACAGATGCGTGTTCCAGATCGAGGACGAGCCAATCGACACCCGCGGAGGCGAGCGTCGGCACCACTGCCACGCTCGGTACCGTGACAATCACGCCGAAGGTCGTCTCGCCGGCCTCGAGTTGTGTCTTGAGGCGGCACTTCGCGGCTACTTCTTTTTGTAGCGGTCCGGCTCTTCAAAGAACTCAATGATCTTCGTGCCAGCCGTGAGCTTTGCGCTGTGGATCGCTCCCGCGGGAATGTAGTACGAGCCTCCAGCACTGTGGACTTGAGTTGCCCCACTGACCGTAAGCTCGACCGTACCCTCCAACACAGTGCCCCACTGACCCTTGTGACTGTGCGGGGGTAGTTCCACATCCTTCAATATCTGAAAGAAGACGAGTTGACCATGCTCGGACTGGAGCAGACTGGTACGGACCGTGGTCGACGGGATCGGAAGTTCAACTTCCGGCAGTCGCGTGATGATCTCTGGAAGTTCCATCGTGGCTCCAATACGTTGCTGCTGATCTTTGTGAATGAACGGCGCTGACCTCGGAGCGTTTGGCGAGGCACATCTGGGGCGCCTTCTGACGCCTAACGTGATCTGGCCAGCATCCCTGGGCCCATATCCGATACGGGTCGCAAACTGCGCCCGTAACCGGTTGCGGGCGCAATCCGTCTCTCTTCGGGCGCTTGGCCGCCCGCCGCGGAGCGCAACCCCTCACCCCCGCCCCGCCCCGATCAACGGCGTGTCATGCGCCAGCAAGTGCGCCTCGCCCTGCTCGAGGATGAAGTACCTGAAAGCCTCGGCCGCAGGTGACAGCACCTTGGCGTTCAGGTGCACCACGTTCCACATCCGCATCACCGGTGCGCCGGTGATGTCCAGCAGTTGCAGCAGGCCGGTGCGCAGCTCGAGCCCCACGGTGTGCAGCGACAGGAAGCTCCAGCCCAGGCCCGCGATCACGGCCTGCTTGATCGTCTCGTTGCTCGACATTTCCATCGCGATGCGCGGCGCGAAGCGGTGTTCGGCGAAGAAGTTCTCCATCGCCGCGCGGGTGCCCGAGCCGTGCTCGCGTGCGATGAGCGGGTAGGGCGCCAGCGCGCTGACGTCGTGTTGCCCCGCGCTCAGCAGCGGGTGCGCGGGCGGGCAGACGAAGACGAGGGGGTGCGCCGCGAACGCCTCGGCGCGGGTGGCGATCTCCTTCGGCGGCCGGCCCATGATCGACAGGTCGACCTCGCCGGCCTCCATCATCTCGACCAGCTGCCCGCGGTTGCCCACCACACGCAGCCGCACGTCGACGCCGGGGTGCTCCTGCCTGAAGCGCGCGAGCAGGTGCGGCACGAAGTACTTGGCCGTGCTGACGAGGCCGATCGTGAGCAGCCCGTGTTCGAGCTTCTTCAGCCGCGACATCGAGTCGTCGGCGTCCTTCAGCGCGGCGAGCAGGCGCTTCGCGTGGACGAGGAAATACTCGCCCGCGGTGCTGAGCGACACGGTGCGGCCATGGCGGTCGAAGAGCGCGAGCCCGACCTGCGTTTCGACCTCCTTGATCTGCATCGATACCGCGGGCGGCGTGAGGTGCAGTGCCTCGGCAGCGCGCGCCATGCTGCCGTGGCGCGCCACCTCCGTAAATACCCGCAGTTGTCTGAACGTGATGTTCATTGCTCAGCCGGAGCTTATCTGTGCATGAAGAAAGTCTGACTATCGTTTAACTGAGGCCAAACCTAGAGTGCATTCACCCCCGCGTCAACCACCCCGCCTCAAGGAACTGCCCGTGAACAAACCCGTCGACGGCGGCGTCATCACCGACGCCAAGAAGCGCTACAGCGCCGGTGTGCTCAAGTACAAGCAGATGGGCTACTGGCAGCCCGACTACACGCCGAAGTCCACCGACCTGATCGCGATGTTCCGCATCACGCCGCAGGAAGGTGTGGACCACGAAGAGGCCGCTGCGGCCGTGGCCGGCGAGTCGTCCACCGCCACCTGGACGGTGGTGTGGACCGACCGCCTGACCGCCTGCGAGCTGTACCGCGCCAAGGCCTACCGTGTCGACGCGGTGCCCAACACCGGCCCGGGCACCAAGACCGAAGCCCAGTTCTTCGCCTACATCGCCTACGACATCGACCTCTTCGAGCCGGGCTCGATCGCCAACCTGACGGCGTCGATCATCGGCAACGTCTTCGGCTTCAAGGCGGTGAAGGCGCTGCGGCTCGAGGATATGCACATCCCCGTGGCCTACCTGAAGACCTTCCAGGGCCCGGCCACCGGCGTCATCGTCGAACGCGAGCGGCTCGACAAGTTCGGCCGCCCGCTGCTGGGCGCGACGACGAAACCAAAGCTCGGCCTCTCCGGCCGCAACTACGGCCGTGTCGTCTACGAGGGCCTGAAGGGCGGCCTCGACTTCATGAAGGACGACGAGAACATCAACTCGCAGCCGTTCATGCACTGGCGCGACCGCTTCCTGTACTGCATGGAAGCGGTGAACAAGGCCAGCGCAGCCAGCGGCGAGGTCAAGGGCCACTACCTCAACGTCACTGCCGGCACGATGGAAGAGATGTACGCGCGCGCCGAGTTCGCCAAGAGCCTGGGCAGCGTGATCATCATGATCGACCTCGTGATCGGCTACACGGCGATCCAGAGCATGGCGCTGTGGGCACGCAAGAACGACATGATCCTGCACCTGCACCGCGCAGGGAACAGCACCTACTCGCGGCAGAAGAACCACGGCATGAACTTCCGTGTCATCTGCAAGTGGATGCGCATGGCGGGCGTGGACCACATCCACGCCGGCACCGTGGTCGGCAAGCTCGAAGGCGACCCGATGATGATCCGCGGCTTCTACGACACGCTGCTCGACACCCACACGCCGATGCAGCTGGAAAAGGGCCTGTTCTTCGAGCAGGACTGGGCTTCGCTGAACAAGGTGATGCCGGTCGCTTCGGGCGGCATCCACGCCGGCCAGATGCACCAGCTGCTCACCTACCTGGGTGACGACGTGGTGCTGCAGTTCGGCGGCGGCACGATCGGCCACCCGCAAGGCATCCAGGCCGGTGCGACGGCCAATCGTGTCGCGCTGGAGTGCATGGTGCTGGCGCGCAACGAAGGGCGCGACATCTGGAACGAAGGCCCGCAGATCCTGAAGGACGCCGCCAAGTGGTGCAGCCCGCTCAAGGCCGCGATCGACACCTGGGGCGAGATCGCCTTCAACTTCGAATCCACCGACACCGCGGACTTCGTGCCCACGGCAACGGCTTCTGCTTAAGGAGAAACGCACCATGATGACCAACCACGGCAACCGCATCACGCAGGGCCAGTTTTCGTACCTGCCCGACCTGACCGATGCGCAGATCACGAAGCAGATCGAGTACGCGCTGAAGAACAACTACGCCGTCGGCATCGAATACACCGACGACCCGCACCCGCGCAACACCTACTGGGAGATGTTCGGCAACCCGATGTTCGACCTCAAGGATCCGGCCGGCATCCTGTTGGAGGTGAATAACTGCCGCAAGACCTTCCCCAGCCACTATGTGCGTGTGACGGCCTTCGATTCGACGCAGGGCGTGGAGTCGGTGCGCATGTCGTTCATCGTCAACCGGCCGCCCAAGGAGCCCGGCTTCGGCCTCGCGCGCACCGAGGTCGCCGGGCGCCAGGTGCAGTACCGCATCTCGTCCTACGCCACCGACAAACCCGAAGGCGAGCGCTACGGCGGCTGATCTGCAACCCACCAGGCCTGCCCCATGCACCGCATCGCTCCCAGCATCCTGTCGGCCGATTTCGCGTGCCTGGGGCAGGAGGTGCGCGACGTCATCGCCGCCGGCGCCGACTGGATCCACTTCGACGTGATGGACAACCACTACGTGCCCAACCTGACCATCGGGCCGGCGGTGGCGCAGGCGATCAAGCCGCATTGCAAGCGTCCCGACGGCACGCCGGTGCCGCTCGACGTGCACCTCATGGTGCAGCCAGTCGACGCGCTGGCGCAGGCTTTCGTCAAGGCGGGCGCCGACGTGATCAGCTTCCACCCCGAGGCGAGCGCGCACGTCGACCGCACGCTGCAGCTCATCCGCGCCGAAGGCTGCCAAGCCGGGCTCGTCTTCAACCCCGGCACGCCGCTGGATGTGCTGGACTGGGTCATCGACAAGGTCGACCTCGTGCTGATCATGAGCGTCAACCCCGGCTTCGGCGGGCAGAGTTTCATCGACTCGGCGCTGCGCAAGGTCGAAGCGGCGCGCAAACGAATTGAAGCCACGGGCCGCGACATCCGGCTCGAGGTCGACGGCGGTATCAAGGTCGACAACATCCGGCGTGTCGCCGACGCCGGCGCCGACACCTTCGTCGCCGGCAGCGCGATCTTCGGCCAGCCGAACTACCGCAACGTGATCGATGCGATGCGGACCGAGCTCACTGCCAACGCGCCGCTGCGGAGCGTGGCATGAACCAAGCACTCCCCACAGGCGCAGCAGCGCCGGGTCCATCGGCCGCGCGCACCGTCGGCGAAGTGCTCGCCGAGAGCCAGGTCGAAGCCGTGATGGACGAACTCGACCGCGACCTCGTCGGCCTGGCGCCGGTCAAGCAGCGCATCCGCGACATCTCGGCGCTGCTCGTGGTCGACAAGCTGCGCCTGAACCTGGGCCTCGGGTCGACATCGGGCACGACCGCACCCAGCCTGCACATGAGCTTCACCGGCAACCCCGGCACCGGCAAGACGACGGTGGCGATGCGCATGGCGCAGATCCTTCACCGCCTGGGGTACGTGCGCAAAGGCCACCTCGTAGCCGTGACACGTGACGACCTTGTCGGCCAGTACATCGGCCACACCGCGCCGAAGACGAAGGAAGTGCTGAAGAAGGCGATGGGCGGCGTGCTCTTCATCGACGAGGCGTATTACCTCTACCGGCCGGAGAACGAACGCGACTACGGCCAGGAGGCGATCGAGATCCTGCTCCAGGTGATGGAGAACCAGCGCGACGACCTGGTCGTGATCCTGGCCGGCTACAAGGACCGAATGGACACCTTCTTCCAGAGCAACCCCGGGCTGTCGTCGCGGGTTGCGCACCACCTCGACTTCCCCGACTATGCGGTCGACGAGCTGCTGCAGATCTCGCAGCACATGCTGCGCGACCAGCACTACCGCTTCGGCGATGGCGCGGCCGACGTCTTCCAGACCTACCTCGAACGGCGCAAGGCGCAGCCGCACTTTGCCAATGCGCGCAGCGTGCGCAACGCGCTCGACCGCGCACGACTGCGCCAGGCTTCGCGCCTGTTCGCCGACCGCGATCGGGTGCTCACAGCCGCCGACCTCAGCACGATCGACCCCGCCGACATCCTGGCGAGCCGGGTGTTCCAGAACCCCAACGTCTGAGGCTGCCATGCCCTTGTCACGACGCCAGACCCTGACGCAGTACCTGATCGAGCAGCGGCGCCGTTTTCCGCAGGCGAGCGGTGAGCTCAATGCGCTGATCCTCGATGTGTCGATCGCCTGCAAGGCGATCGCGCGTGCCGTCGCTTTCGGCGAGCTGGGCGGCACGGGCGGCAACGTGGGCAACGCAGGGGGCGGTGCCGTCAACGTGCAGGGCGAGGTGCAGAAGAAGCTCGACGTGGTGAGCAACCAGATGTTCGTCGCGACGGCCGAGTGGTCGGGCCACCTGGCCGGCATGGCGTCCGAAGAGATGGACCTGCCGTACCAGATCCCGGCCGCCTACCCGCGCGGCAAGTACCTGCTCGTCTTCGACCCGCTCGACGGCTCCTCCAACATCGACGTCAACGTGTCGGTCGGCAGCATCTTCTCGATCCTGCGCGCCCCGCAGGAAGCGGTCGACGCAGGACGCGATGTCGTCGAGGCCGACTTCCTGCAGCCCGGTGCGACCCAGGTTGCGGCCGGCTACGCGCTCTACGGACCGGTGACGATGCTGGTATTGACAGTGGGCAGCGGCGTGGTCGGCTTCACGCTCGACCCCAACCTGGGTGAATTCAAGCTCACGCACCCGAACATCACGGTGCCGGTGGACACGCAGGAGTTCGCGATCAACACCTCGAACAGCCGCTTCTGGGAGCCGCCGGTCAAGCGTTATGTCGATGAGTGCCTGGCCGGCCGCACCGGGCCGCGCGGCAAGGACTTCAACATGCGCTGGATTGCCAGCATGGTGGCCGAGGCGCACCGCATCCTGATGCGGGGCGGGGTTTTCATGTACCCGCGCGACACCAAGGATCCTGCCAAGCCCGGGCGCCTGCGCCTGCTCTACGAAGCCAACCCGATCGGCCTGCTGATGGAGCAGGCGGGCGGTCGCGCCAGCACCGGGCGCCAGCCGGTGCTCGGCGTCAAGCCGAGTGGGCTGCACCAGCGCATCGGCCTCGTCTTCGGTTCGAAGAACGAGGTCGAGCGCATCGAGCGTTACCACCACGAGCCGGCGACGAAGGAAGCCGCCAATCCGCTGTTCGTCGAGCGCAGCCTGTTCCGCGACTGAAAGAACACCATGTCGGAAAGACACCCGCTGATCGCGATCACCGGCTCCTCGGGCGCGGGCACGACCTCGGTCACGCGCACCTTCGAGAACATCTTCAGGCGCGAGAAGATCACCGCCGCGGTGATCGAAGGCGACAGCTTCCACCGTTACGACCGGCTCGAGATGAAGCAGAAGCAGGCCGAGGCCGAGAAGGCCGGCAACAAGAACTTCAGCCATTTCGGCCCCGAGAACAACCTCTTCGCCGAGTTGGAACAGCTCTTTCGCAGTTACGCCGAAACCGGCACTGGCCGGCGCCGCAAGTACCTGCACGACGACGAGGAAGCGGCGCCCTACAAGCAGCCGCCGGGCACCTTCACGCCGTGGGAAGACGTGCCCGAAGGCACCGACCTGCTGTTCTACGAAGGCCTGCACGGCGCGGTGGTGACCGACGAGGTCAACATCGCACGCCACCCGGATCTGCTGATCGGCGTCGTGCCGGTGATCAACCTCGAGTGGATCCAGAAGCTCTGGCGCGACAAGTCCAAACGCGGCTACTCGACCGAAGCGGTGACCGACACGATCCTGCGCCGCATGCCCGACTACGTGAACTACATCTGCCCGCAGTTCGCGCACACGCACGTGAACTTCCAGCGCGTGCCGTGTGTGGACACGAGCAACCCCTTCATCGCCCGCGACATCCCGGCCCCGGACGAGAGCTTTGTCGTCATCCGCTTTGCCAACCCCAAGGGCATCGACTTCCAGTACCTGCTCAACATGATCAAGGACTCGTTCATGTCGCGCGCCAACACCGTGGTCGTGCCGGGCGGCAAGATGGAGCTGGCGATGCAGCTCATCTTCACGCCCTTCATCTGGCGCATGATGGAGCGCCGCAAGCGCTCGATCGGGGCGCTGTAATGACAGCCCCAACGGCCGTTTGCGCGGGTGAGCACGCGTGCCGCAGGAGTGGCTCGCGATCATCCGCAAGTACGGC
>DATDER010000193.1:0-9452 GCA_036523095.1 Rubrivivax sp. | reverse complement strand
CAAGAGCACCTACTGCATCGTCGAAGCGACGGTGCCGCTGAAACGCTATGTGGCCACCGTGACGCTGAAGCCGGTCACCGACGGCAACCGCACCTTCTGGCACTGGGAGTCGAGCTTCGGCACACCGCCGGGCATGGAGCGTGAACTGCACGACGTGGTCGCGCGGGGTGTCTACGAGGCGGGTTTCGAGAACCTGCGTCGCCACCTGCGCAGTGACGCCGACGTTCGGCGCGGCGCGGCACCGATGCCTACCGCTTTGCCGCTGCCATCACGCCGCGTTGTCGTGCCGCGCTACGGCGACGCCGCTGTGCTGACGGCCGAGAACAGCGAAGCACCGGCGCCAAACGAAGGCGAGGTGCGCATCCGCCAACGTGCGATCGGCGTCAACTTCATCGACATCTACCTGCGCCGGGGCTGGATCCCGCCGATGCTCGCCGCAGGCGGCACGCCGGGCATGGAAGCCGCCGGCAGCGTGATCGATGTCGGCGCTGGTGTGAACGGCCTGCTCCCGGGTGACCGCGTCGCCTACCTCGGCCCGGTGCCGGGCGCCTATTGCAGCGTGCGAAGCGTGCCGGCGGCCTGGTGCGTGCGCCTGCCACCGGCGGTCGAAGACGAAGCCGCGGCCGCGCTGCTGCTCAAGGGCCTGACCGCCGACATGCTGCTGCGCGACCTGGGCCATGTGCGCGCCGGCACGCGGCTTCTCGTGCATGCGGCCGCGGGGGGTGTCGGCCTGCTCGTGTGTGCCTGGGCGCGGCGGCTGGGTGCCACCGTGGTCGGCACGGTGTCGAACGAGGACAAGGCACGGCTCGCGCGTGAGCACGGCTGCGAACACGTCATCGTCACGAGCGACTACCGCTTTGCCGACGCGGTGCAGCGCCTGTGCGGCGGCGCCGACGTCGTGGTCGACGGCCTGGGTGATGCGGCGCGCGAAGAGAACTTCGCCGCCCTCGCCCGTTGTGGCCACTGGATCAGCCTCGGCCAGGCCACCGGCGCGCTGCAGCCGGTCTCGCCCGACTGGCTGGTAGCCAAGTCGCTGACCTTCTCGCGCCCGGTCGTGTTCGACTTCGTCGCCAGCGCAACGCAGCTGGCCGAACGGACGCAACGCTTGTGGGCCGCGCTCGGTGACGGCACGCTGAAGCTGCCGCCGATCGAACGTTACGCACTCGACGCCGCAGCGCAGGCGCACGCGCGGCTCGAATCACGGCGCAGCGCGGGTGCGCTGGTGCTCATGACCTGAACACCGAAGAAGGGGAACGCCTTGATCCACGCCATGAACCACTTCACCGTGATCGCCGAAGACCAGCAGAAGACACTCGACTTCTACGTCGGCCTGCTCGGGCTGCAGGTCGGCGCGCGGCCGGACCTCGGTTTCGACGGCGCTTGGTTGTACGCCGGCGGCCCGCAGGCGGTGCTGCACCTGTACTTCGACCGCCCGCTGCCGACGCAGCGCGCCGGCGTGATCGACCACCTGGCGTTTTCGGCACGCGACCTGAAGACCGTCAAGGCGCGTTTCGACGAACGGGGCCTGAAATACGACCTGCGCCGCCAGGCCGGCGCCGGCACCTGGCAGCTCTTCACCTTCGACCCGAATGGGGCGAAGGTCGAGCTCGATTTCGACCCGATCGAATCACTCTGAACACGGTTCGTGCGCGGCGAGACCCTGTCGGGCGAATTGCAACAAGTCATGGGGAGACATCTGCCATGCGTTACCTCATCGCGGTTCTCTTGTCTCTCGCAATGGTCGGCTCGCATGCCAAGACCCAGGACGTCGCGCTCGAAGTGCAGCTCAAGGCCCTCCTCGACGACGATCTCGACGCGTCGCGGCGACGGAACCCGATCCAGGCCACGGTGCGGGGGATCCCCGGATACGGCCACCTCTTGCCGGACCAGTCGCTTGCGGAACTGAGCCTCGAGCGCGCACGCCAGCGCCGCGCCCTCGAACACCTGAAGGCGCTCGATGCGAAGGCCTTGCCCGGCCAGGACAGGGTCTCGTACGAGCTGTTGCTCGACAAGCTGGAGCTCGCCGTGGAGGCGCAGGAGTTCAGCGACGCGGACGCGCTTGTTCTCAGCACCCTCGGCGGCTTGCAGACCGTCCTGCCGCGCGCGGCGCAGGTGACGCCGTTCAGGACGGCCGAGGATTACCGCGACTACGTGAAGCGCATCCGCGCGATGCCCAAGCTCGTCGACGACACGATCGAGCGGCTGAAGCCCGGCTTGGCGAGCGGCTGGCTGAGCACGAAGCCCGTTCTCGACCGCGTCGTCGCGGCCATCGACGCCCACCTCGTCGAGAACGTCGATGCGAGTGTGCTGCTCGCACCCTTTGCGCGAATGAGCGACAGTGTCCCGGAGGCGCAGCGCGAGGCCATCGTCGCGGACGCGCGCCGCGCGGTGGCCGACGACTACCAGCCCGCGCTGCGGCGCTTCAAGGCCTTCATCGCGCAGGCGTATCGGCCGAAGGCGCCCGAGGCAGCAGGGTTGGCCTCTTATCCCGGTGGCGCACGCTACTACGACTTCCTCATCCGCTCACGCATCATCCGCGGCACGTCTGCGCAGGAGATCCATGCGATCGGACTGGCCGAGGTGCAGCGCCTGCGCACGGAGATCGGCGCGATTGCCAAGGAGGTGGGATTCAAGGGAACGACGGATGAATTCATCGAGCACCTGCGTACCGACCCGAAGTTCTTCTTCGAATCTTCGGACGCCGTGCTTGCCGCGTATCGCGCGATGCCGGCCCGCGTCGACCCGCAGCTGCCCTTGCTCTTCCACAGCGTGCCACGCATGCGCTATTCGGTGCGCGCCATGACGCCCACGGAGGCGGCGAGCAGCACCGCTGCGAACTACCAGATCGGCTCGCTCTCGCTGGGGACCAGCGGCTTTTTCACGATCAATGCGCTCGGCTTCGCGAACGAGGCGAAGTGGCGCGTCGAGACGCTGTTCGTGCATGAGGCCGTGCCCGGTCATCACATGCAGAGCGCCCGGGCTGCGGAGATCGAGGGGCTGCATCCGTGGCGCTCGCAAGCCACCTTCAATATCGCCTACGGCGAAGGCTGGGGACTCTATGCCGAAGGGCTCGGCCACGACCTCGGGCTCTACCGAGACCCGTACCAACGCTACGGCAACCTCCAGGCGCAGCTCTTCCGCGCGGCGCGGCTCGTCGTCGATACCGGCATCCACGCCTCCAACTGGCCGCGTGACAAGGCGATCGCCTACATGGCAGGCCAGGGCGGCGTCGACAAGGCCTTCGCCGTGAGCGAGGTGGACCGCTACTTCTCCAACCCGGCGCAGGCGCTGGGCTACCTTCTCGGCTACCACAAGCTGCGCGAGCTGCGCGCACGGGCGGAGAAGTCGCTTGGCGCACGCTTCGACGTGAGGGACTTCCACTCGGTGCTGATCGACAACGGCCCGATGCCGCTCGCCGTGCTCGAGAAGATCGTCGATGAATGGATTGCGCGGGGTGGAGGGATGAACAGGCCGTGAGATGGCGATCGCGCTCGCTGCAACGCCGCGCCGCTACTCGCGCGTCGCGAGCCAGATGCTCGGCAGGATCAGCGCAGCGCCCACCGCGTGGTGCCAGCCCGGCACTTCGCCCAGCACCCACCAGGCGCCCGCGGCGCCGTAGACCGGCGCCAGATAAAGCATGAGCGCCGTGCGCGACGCGCCCAGCTCGCGTTGCATGAAGGAAAACGCGGCGTACGACAAGGCCCCCGGCAGCACTGCCGCCGCCAGCATCAGCCCGAAGGCCCGGGCACCGAACGGATGCCGCGGCGCGACCGCCCACTCGATCAGCGTGAAGGGCAGCAGCACGAGCACACCGCCGGCAATGATCGCAGCCAGCCGTTCGGCGGGGCCCAGCTGCGAGTTCCAGCGCCGCAGCAACACCGAGTAAGCGACCCACGAAGTCGCCGCGACGACGATCCAGGCGTCACCCGCGTTGAAGCGCACCTGGATCAGGTTCGACACATCGCCTTTGGCGATGACGTAGAGCACGCCCACGAGCGCGAGCACCACACCGGCGACGCGCTGGGCCGACATGCGCTCGTTCAGCAGGTGCGCGCTGACGACGGCGATCGCCACCGGCGACGCGGCGTAGATGAGCGCGATGTTGGTCGAGGTCGTGTCCTGACCGCCCTGGTAGACAAAGGCGCCGCAGATCCACATGCCCAGGCCGCCCAGCACCAGCAACTGCTTCCACTCGCGCCGCCACGGTGCGCCGTCACGCAGCAGTCCGCGCCAGACGAAGGGCAGCATCAGCAACAAGGCCAGGGCCCAACGCCCCAGCGCCAGCAGGTGCGGCGCGACGACGCCGTCGGCGGCGCGCGCAATGAGGTAGTTCGACGACCAGAGCGCCGGCACCACCCAGAGCAGCACCCGCGCGAGTTGCTTGTTGCCGCCGTCGCCGGCCGTCATGCGCCGTATTGCGCCATCAACTCGCCCATGCGCACCGCGCCCGCGGGCGCCCAGGCGGGGTTGAACTGCAGCGGTCCTTTGGGGAAGAGCAGCACGACGGTCGAGCCGAGCAGGAATCGCCCCATCTCGGCGCCACGCGGCAGGTCGATCGCCTGGCCGGTGTAGTCCCAGTCGCGCACCCGTCCCGGGCGTGGCGGGTTGACGACGCCATGCCAGACGGTGGCCATGCTGCCGACGATGGTCGCGCCGACAAGCACGAGTGCGAAGGGGCCGCGCTCGCTGTCGAAGACACAAACCACCCGTTCGTTGCGTGCGAACAGGCCCGGCACGCCGCGTGCGGTGCTCGGGTTGACCGAGAACAGCGCGCCCGGCACGTGCACCATGCGCAGCAGACGGCCGGCACACGGCATGTGGATGCGGTGGTAGTCCTTCGGGCTCAGGTAGAGCGTGGCGAAATGGCCGCCGTGAAAGTGCGCCGCGAGCGCACCATCGCCGCCGAGCAGCCCGGTGGTGCTGTAGTGGTGGCCCTTGGCCTGGAAGATACGCTCGCCGTCGATCGCGCCGAACTGGCTGATGGAACCGTCCACCGGGCACAGCAGCCCGGCCGGCACAAGCGGCCGCGCACCAGTCCTGAGCGCACGCGTGAAGAACTCGTTGAAGGTCTTGTAGTGCGTGATGTCGGGGTCGGCCGCCTCGGCCATGTCGACGCCGTAACGGCCGACGAACCAGCGGATGAGCGACGTCGTCGCCGCGCCGCCCCGCGCCGACGCGATGCGCCCCGCGAGCAGCGTCAGGCCCTGCTTGGGCAACAGGTACTGCAGCAGGACAGCGAGCCGGTCCGAAATCATGACACCCAGCGGACGACCCGGACGCGCTCGGCCCGGCCGCTGCCGGCTGCCCCTCGAGGGCGAGCGCCGAAGGCGCTATGGCGGTGGGTCACCGCAGCGGCGACAACTGGCGCATCGCCCTCACCGCACCGGCGCCGACCGAGGCGCCAAAACGCTTGGCCAGCCGCTCGGCCACGTTTTCGCGCGGCGTGTAGTCGACGATGTCTTCGGCCTTCACGATCTCGCGTGCCACATAGTCGAGGTTGCCGAGTTCGTCGGCCAGACCCTGCCGGATCGCTTCTTCGCCGTTCCAGAACAGGCCCGAGAAGGTCTGCGGCGTTTCTTTCAGGCGCGCGCCGCGACCCTCCTTGACGACCGCGATGAACTGCTGGTGGATCTGGTCGTTCATCGCCTTGGCGGAGGCGCGCTGCTTTTCGTCCTGCGGCGAGAAGGGATCGAGCATGCCCTTGTTCTCACCCGCGGTGAGCAGGCGGCGTTCGATGCCGAGCTTGTCCATCAGGCCGACGAAACCGAAGCCGTCCATCAGCACGCCGATGCTGCCGACGAGGCTGGCCTTGTCGACGTAGATCTCGTCCGCCGCCACGGCGATGTAGTACGCGCCCGAGGCACACATCTCCTCGACCACGGCGTAGACCTTCTTCTTGTGCAGCGCCTTCAAGCGCTTGATCTCGTCGTAGACGATGCCGCTCTGCACCGGGCTGCCGCCGGGCGAGTTGATGCGCAGCACCACGGCCTGTGCCCCCGGGTCCTCGAAGGCGGTCTTCAGCGACGAGACCAGCAGCTCCGCACTCGTCTCGCCGTCGGCATCGATTTCGCCCCGCACCTCGACCAGCGCGGTGTGCGGCGTCGACGGCGCCGACATCGCACCGCGCTGCGCGAACACGGCCCAGGCCACGGCCAAGGCCAGGCCGAGCCAGGCGAGTCGGAAGAAAACACGCCAGCGGCGTTCGCTACGGCGGTCGGCGAGCAGTTCGCGCGTGAGCTGCTCGATCCCGGCCTCGACCCGGCCGCTGAGGAGCGGGGCGGAAGTTGCGGGGACGGGCGGCGGCGCGGGCGCGGGCGCGGGCGGCGGATCGAATGGGTCGTTCATGGGGGTGTCCCTGGGCTGCTGCCAGTGTCTGGAAAAGGGGGTGGATCGGGTTCGTCGAAACGAACCGGCTGGATGTCGCGGGAAGGATACCAATGCACCTGGCCCCCGACTTCATGCACCTGCAACGCCGTGAGCTTGCCTCGGCCGCAGGGGCCGCCGACGCACTGGCCATCGCTCGGCTCGTAGGTGGCACCGTGGATCGAACAGACGATGAAACGTTTGTCGGCATCGAGGAACTGGCCTTCCTGCCAGTCCATCTCGGTCGGCACGTGCAGGCAGCGGTTGAGGTAGCCGACCACCGCGCCGTCGAAACGCAGCACGAAGGCACGCGCCGGGCGGCCGTACTCCATGACGTCGAACACATGGGCCTTGCCGGCTTCTTCGAGCGCGGCGGATTCGCACAACACTTCGGCCGCTTCATCCATGGCCGGCCAGCCAGTCGTGCAGCTCACGCACCGAGTGCGCGACAAAAAGCGGCGACAGCGCCTCGAATGCCGCGTGTTCGTGCGCGCCGTAACTTACCGCCACGCTGGGCACGCCGGCGTTGGCGGCCATCTGCAGGTCGTGGGTGGTGTCGCCGATCATCAAGGTGCGCGCCGGGCTGGTGCCCAGCTCGGCCATCAGTTCGTGCAGCATCAGCGGGTCGGGCTTGGACGCGGTTTCGTCGGCGGTGCGCGTGGCGTCGAACAGGCCTTTCAACTCGACGGTGGAGAGCGCTTCGTCGAGCCCGCGGCGGCTCTTGCCGGTGGCCACCGCGAGCACGTGGTTGCGAGTCCTCAGCGCGTGCAGCATCGGCAAGGCGCCTTCGAAGAGCACGAGCTGGTGCTGGCGCGCGAAATAGTGGTGGCGGTAGCGGTCGCCGAGCTCGGGGTAACGCTCGGGCGGGAAGCCGGGCGCGGCGTGCAGCAACGCATCACGCAGGCCCAGGCCGATGACGTAGGACGCCTGTTTGTCGCTGGGCACCGCGGTGCCGACGTCGGCGCAGGCGGCCTGGATGCAGCGCACGATGAGCGCGGTGCTGTCGAAGAGGGTGCCGTCCCAGTCGAAGGCGATGAGGTCGAATTGGCGGGGCATCGGGGGTGGTTTCAGATCAGCTGGGGCTCGCAGCGCACCTCGGTCTTGACCGAGTTGGCGAGATAACACGCGTCGTGCGCACGGTGATGGAGTGTGGCGAATTCTTCGGCATCGGGCCGGCGCGTGCCGGCAAAGGCCACACGCGGACGCAGCAGTACCAGCGTCATCACGAGCTGTCGCTGCCCGTTGCGCGCCATGGTGCCGGTGGCCGCGTCGTCATAGGACTCGACGACGAAGCCGGCCCCGGCCGCGATCGACAGGAACCACAGCATGTGGCAGCTCGACAGCGCGGCGACGAAAGCTTCTTCGGGGTCGACCGCCGCGGCATCCGACATCGGCAGCGGCACCACGCTGGGCGACGAAGACGCGGGCACCTCGACCCCGCCGTCGAACTCCCAGCGGTGCGCACGGCTGTAGCGGTTGTCGACAAATGGCGCGCCGTCGCGCTGCCAGTGGACGGTGGCGGTGTAGAGACTCATGTCATTCGATGGGCCAGGCCGCAGATGACGAGCGTGAAGCGCTCAGGCGCCGAGGCGCACCAGGGCGGCGGCGGTCGTGGTGACTCGGGGCCCGAAGCTGTCGATGTTGGCCAATGTGACGTTGTGGTGAGCCGAAATCTGCGCCGCCGAGAGCACGCCGTTGTCCATCGTCGAGTGGCCGTCGGCGACCAGCACCACCGGGTAGCCGTGGGCCAGGGCGCCGCGCACGGTCGAGTCGACGCAGAACTCGCTCTGCAAGCCGCAGACCACAAGTTGGTCGACACCACGTGCCTGGAGCAGCGACTGCAATCCGGTGCGACGGAAGGAGTCGCAGGTGGTCTTGCGCAGCCGCAGGTCATCGGGCTGCACCACGAGCCGGTCGCAGAGTTGCCAGCCCGCGGTCTCGAACCGCAGCGGCCCGACCGCTTCTTCGTGCTGGACGAACACCACCGGCGTGCCTGCGGCCCGGGCCTTGGCGGCGAGACCGTTGATGCGGTCGACGACGCCGTCGATGTCGAAGGCGGCGTCGGGGCCGGAACACAGCGCCTGCTGGACGTCGATGACGAGGAGTGCGACTTTCATGGTGTCAGGTCCCGGTATGCAGCGAGTCTTGGTAGGCCTGGATCAAAGGCAAGAGCGTTTGTCGGCGCTCCAGGCTCTGGGGCGACCACACGGCTTCGCGCTCGTAATACCCGTCGAAGGCCGGCACGCCGTCGGGGATGCAGACCCAGGGTTGCTTAAAGGCGGTGAAGATGTGCACATCGGGTGGCAGCAGGTCGGGATTGTCCAGCGTGCCCACGCGGACGAATCTGGTAAGCGGGCCCGAGCCGGCATAGTGACTCCAGACCGCGACCTGGCAAGTCGGGCAACGGGCGATCTTCTGCCCGAGGCCGCTGTCGGAGGGTGTATGCACGATCTGCGGCGCAGCGCCGAGGTTCGTCACCCGGTCGCTCTCGACCATCGCGTTGAGCGCAAAGGAAGCCCCCGTCTCACGCTGGCACCAGCGGCAATGGCAGCAATGGACGATCAGCGGGGCTGATTCCAGGCGGTAGCGCAGTTGTTTGCAGTCACAACCGCCCTCGATGGGATAGACGGCCTGAATCGACATGGCGGTGAGTCCCTCTGGAGTTGTCAGGCTGCGGTGGCCAACGCCACCACAAGCCGCTCGCATTCGGCGGGCAAGCACGCCTGCAGTTCCACCACCTCGCCGCTTCCTGGGTGCGTGAAGCGCAGCCGCCGCGCATGCAGGAACATGCGTTCGAGCTTCAGCGGCACCCCCTCCCCGCGTGCGACACGCTTGTTGAGCGCGAAGTCGCCGTATTTGGCGTCGCCGACGATCGGGAACCCCGCGCCTGCCAGATGGACACGGATCTGGTGTGTGCGACCGGTCTTGATCGTCACGTCGAGCAGGGTGAAGGCGCCCAAGGATTTGGCCACCTGCACCAGCGTGATCGAACGCCGGCCGTCCTCGTCGGCCGGCGAGGTGGTGCGCACGCGGCGTTCACCCTCGGGCGTGAGGTACTTGTGCAGCGGCACGTCGATGACCTTGAGCTT